>JAISUP010000067.1 GCA_031272025.1 Bacteroidales bacterium | reverse complement strand
GGATAATCGTAGCCGTAAAAATCCTGTAGCAGATTGACAAAGTTGAGCAGCGTTTTCGGGTCGTCGGCAAGCGTGACGTCGTGTTGCAGTTTCCCGCGCTGCAAAAGAATGAAACGCCGGTAATTGGTTAGAATAATATTTTCGCAGGTACGCGAATATCGCTTAATTTGCTCGCTGCCAATCAGTTTTTCGAGATTATACGACGGTTTTTTACATTCTATAAAGCCAACTAAACTTTTAAAGAGTGTCCCTGCATCCTGATAAACAAAAAAGTCGGGCATACCGTCAACGTCAATGCCGTTGCGCCGGTCTTCCTGCACGATGGTCGTAGCTGCATAAAAGGCAGCGCCATTGTGCCGAACAACGTTTCCAACGGTGTACGATACTGGATTTCCTTGCCGTCGGGATTTTTTGCAAGATAAGCAAGATAAACTTGTACCTGCGGCACGATTGCTAATGTTAGCGATGGGGTTGCCATGTTATTTTGATATTGTTTGCAAAGATAACGCTTTTTGTGGTATACCATGATAGAGGTAAGAATTTTTATAGCATTTTTTTCGTTTTTTGAGAGGCGATAGTGTATGTTTCGTTTTTTTTGTGTTATTTTGCAGAAATTTTTAAAGAGTCGTATGAAAAAAATTCTCATCACCGGGGGAGCCGGTTTTATTGGATCGCATGTAGTCAGGTTATTCGTGAATAAATATCCTGAAAAGGACATCTATAATTTAGATAAGTTGACATATTGTGGCAATTTGGAAAACTTGTCGGATGTAGAGCGTGCCCACAATTATCATTTTTTGAAAGCAGACATAGCAGATGCTACTCATATTTTATCTCTTTTTGAAGAGTATCGGTTTGATGGGGTAATACATTTGGCAGCCGAATCGCATGTTGACAGGTCTATCGTGAACCCTATGGAATTTATTCGTACCAATATTATTGGTACCGTAAATTTGCTGTCGGCGGCACGTCATATTTGGCAAGACGATTTCTCCGGGAAACGATTTTACCATATTTCTACCGATGAAGTATATGGCTCTTTGGGCGAGGTGGGTGCTTTTAGCGAATCTACCCCGTATGCCCCACATAGCCCTTACTCGGCTTCTAAAGCCTCCTCCGACCACTTTGCGCGGGTATTTCACGATACCTATCATTTGCCCGTGGTGATTTCCAATTGTTCTAATAACTATGGTCCTAACCAATTCCCCGAAAAACTTATTCCTCTTTTTATCAATAATATAAAACATAATAAGCCTTTGCCGGTCTATGGACAAGGGGTTAACGTGCGTGATTGGCTCTACGTGGAAGATCATGCAGATGCCATTGATACAATTTTCCATCGTGGCAAAAATGGAGACACCTATAATATAGGGGGAAACAACGAATGGAAAAATATAGACCTGATTCATCAATTGATTCGTATTATGGACAGAAAACTGGGACGTGAGGATGGACAATCTCTCAAACTCGTAACTTTTGTAACAGACCGTGCCGGACACGATTTGCGCTATGCTATCGATGCTTCTAAGTTGCGTGACGAGTTAGGATGGTCGCCAAAGATAAAATTTATCGAAGGCTTTGAAAAAACAGTCGATTGGTATTTGCAAAACGGGGCTTGGTTAGAGCATGTTACCTCTGGCGCGTATCAGGAATATTATACTAAAATGTACGCGAATAGATAGAGAAAAACGGTGAAAAAATAATACAAAAGTAATTTCTAATCAAATATAAAATGCCGTCAATTCGGTTTTGTGCAGGGGCACATATTTGCACCCCTACAAACAAAACCATGAACAGGAATAAGGCTTTTTTCATTTTTTTTACCCACAAAATCGTGCCACAAAAATATGTAAAAAAATAATACGAAAAACTTCTTTTTTTCTTGATGGTGAAAATATTTGATGAAAAAATGAGCCTAATTTACCCCTAAAAATGATGATATCCCCCTGTTTTCAACGGTTCTTGGGGTAGGGTACCGGTTATGTTTCGGGGGCGTTTTTGGTGAAAATATTTGATGAAAAATTTTTTTGCAGGAATGAAATGACCTTATTTTTTGGTAAAATGACTTTGTTTTGCAAAGTTTTCGTGCAATCTTTGGGTGAATTTTTCTCCAATTGAGTAACTCGTCTCCGCGAGATTTTAATTTCATCTAACCCCGGGAAATTGAGTAACCAGAAGTTCCGGATAATACGATAAGAAACGAGATATTTTAAATTGATAAGCAAAGTTTCACTTATTTTTCTAAAACCGAATGCAAAGAGTTCGGTACAATATGTGTCCCAAGGAATTTCGCTTTGTTCGGATAACCTGTTCTCCATATAAATAATAATTTGTTGTTCAACGAGTTCAATGTATGTAACGGTTTTCAAATCTATGATGGATAGTCTTTTTTCCCAACAAGATAATAACACGTGAAAATTTTGATTCGTGTCATTTACAATTTCATTTAGCCATTCTCTTTTATAGTGTCCCTTGGTGAGGTCTTTTTTATTTTTCGTGTCAGGGAGACAAGAATGAGCAAGCGCGGTTGCCCCCGTAAAAATCGCTTTTTTATGGGCAACAAAACTTCGTTTTGCAACGAGTTCTAAAAAAGCAATAGCCTTGTGTCTTGATAAGTTCATCCATTTTTTTTCAACACATATTCTCCAACTATTGTCTTCGACAGTGAGAATATGTGTGCGCGACAGGTTCACTATCGTGCGCTTGTTGATTTTGAAAAAACCGTATGGCTGCAATTCTATTTCTAAGTTTACCAGCGAATAGCCTGTCAAAGATATGGGTTGCGGGCGACATGTTTTCACGTTTATGATATACCCTTTTGATTCTAAGAAAACAATATCGCTCACGGGGACAAACAGAACTTCTTCTTTACTTTTGAATATCAGTTTGTATTCTTCTGTTGGGTAACAACCGGGAAAACGCATAATTTCACTTATTGGGGTGCAACATATCGTATTTTATTTAAAATTAAAACTTTTATTCAAAAAAAGTTTTTAACATTTCTTCTCCTATAAAATGGATAATTTTGTGTCCGGATGGTGTAGTGTCCGGCAATTGGCACGCGAATAATTGTTTGACAAAATCGGCAACTTCTATCTCGTTTTGCAAGGGACGCAGGTAGGCTCTTTTTTGTCGTGCCATGCTTAATGCTAATTTATGTTCGTTTCCATTTTTTTGTAAAAATGAATAACTTTTATACGAGGCAATACAATCTTCTATCATTTGTTGCAGGGGTTCGGTTTCCGCGCCGGTGGGGATACCTGTTACGGCAAAGTGGGTAGTAGACATGGGCTCTATCGCGTAGCCCAATTTATACAAGTCATTTTTCAGTTCGTTCAATATTTCGGCATTGGCGGTCGACAAGACAATGGTTTCGGGAAAAAGCATTTGCTGCACCGCGACAGGTTTGTTTTGCAGGGCTTCTAAAAAACGTTCAAAAAGAATTCTTTCGCGCGCGTGAAGCACGTGAATAATGGTTATTCTTTTCCCCCATAAAAACAAGAGATATTTATCTTCAAGCAGCAGGTAATTAAATGGTTCTGGCAATAGAGTTCGAGAATCCGGGGTAGTATCTGCCGGGTAAAAAAGTGCGGTATCGGGAGTGTCGTTAAGTTTGCTGGGCACGTCTATCGAGGTTTGTTTCAATCCTTGTAAAAATTGTTCCCACCTTGTTGATGTGTTTGTACTACCGGAGGAGGTGGGATGGTTTTTTCCCTGCATGTTCCCGTGAGTAGCACCATGATTTTTCCCGTTATTTTCAAATGGGTTAAAAGTTGGATTATGGCTCACCCGAGGAAGTACAATACCGTTGCCCGAAGGCTTAAAATTGCTAAAATCCATACTTTTCTCTGTCTCGAAATCCAAACGGGGGGTAAGTGAAAACTCCCCAATGGCTCTCTTGACCGTGGATTGAAGGAAGCCGTAAATCAGTCGTTCATCTTGCAATTTCACATCTATTTTGGTAGGACTGATATTCACGTCTATTGTAGAAGGTTCTACTTCAATATGAATAAAAAAGGCGGGTTTATATCCCTCAGGGATCAATTCCGCGTAAGCCGATTCAATCGCGTGGTTTAAAAGATAATGCTTCACGAAACGATGATTGACAAACAAGTATTGTTCGCTTTTTTTCTTCTTGGCATTCTCGGGTTTGGCAATCACGCCACTCACCGCGACATGTTCTGTATTAAGTTCCACGGGCACTAATTTTTCCTTAAAATGATTACCAAAGATATGAATTACGCGTTGCGCGAATGGGGCGGCTTTCAGTTTAAAAAGAATTTTTTCGTTGTGTGTAAGCGAGAACGAGATACCGGGGTGAATAAGGGCTACCCTAAAGAACTCTTCTTCTATATGTCCCATTTCTATAGACGGGGATTTGAGAAAATTGCGACGGGCGGGAATATTAAAAAAGAGATTTTTTACCGCGATAGAAGTTCCCGCCGCGCAGACTTCGGGCGTGTGTTCCTTAATATTGCCTCCTTCGATAAGCAGGCGGGTTCCCGTGGGGTCAGCAGCAAGTCGTGTTTTGAGTTCCACTTGCGCGATCGCGGCGATAGAGGCTAAGGCTTCCCCTCGAAATCCTTTTGTAGCAAGACTTTGCAAGTCATCGGCACTTTTAATTTTGGAGGTAGCATGACGTTCGAAACACATTCGGGCATCGGTAAAACTCATCCCCGTACCGTTATCAATAACTTGAATCAGGTCGCTTCCGGCATTCCTTACAATAAGTTGTATATTCGAGGCTTTCGCGTCAATGGCATTTTCGAGCAACTCTTTTACTGCCGAAGCCGGACGCTGTACTACCTCGCCCGCTGCAATCTGGTTCGCGACAATATCGGGTAATAAATGGATAACATCATTCATCTTGTATTTGTTTCTAAATGAAAATTACTTTAAAAAATAACGATAGAAAAAGAATAGCAACACACATACGATAAAAAACATGATCACGAGCATTCGTTGACTATTTTGTCCAGTTTGCCCGCGACGTTTTCGAGAACTTTCCCAACGGGAGTGCAAACGGTCGGCAAATTTGTCCAAATCCAATTCTCCTTGTTCGTTTTTTACGCCCCCTTCTGTTTCTCTAAAACGTGGCTTATACTTAAATTCCCTCTTTTCAGGTTGTTTGAAAAAAAAACTGTTTCTCATGTCTCAGATTGATGATTTATATCCGCGAAAATACACACTTTTTTTCATTTGTGCAAGGGTTGACTACTTTTTTCACTGGTGTAAGGTTTTCTTGTTTTTTTCGCGTGTTGGTGCAAATTTTGGAGTAAAACGGAGATAAAAATGGTTTATAATTTGTTTGCGGGGGTGTTAAAAGCGGTATAAATAATTTGTTTTTTTAAGATT
>JAISUP010000084.1 GCA_031272025.1 Bacteroidales bacterium | reverse complement strand
AATCTTACTTCGTGCTCTTGCTTTTCCGTAATTCGTAATTCGTCAATCGTAATTGAAATAGTCGGTTTCTTCGCCAACGGCACAATCTTATCGACCGTAACCAATTCTATCACAATTTTTTCTTCTAATTTCAGCCGTGCAACCTCCTGAATGGCGCCCTTGCCAAAAGAAAACGCGATGATGTAACCAAATGGTTTGTCGCCGCCGGTTTCGCCCCCGTCATTGCGGGCTTGACCCGCAATCCCCTGACTAAGCCTCTGACCCGCAATCCCCTGATTAAGCCTCTGCACCGCCGCACGGAAATTATCAATCACGTTCCTCCCCACATTTTCCTGCTGCTTCACCTGTATCGGCGTACCGTCGGGCATTTTGCCGTCGATGCCCTTGTCGCCTCCGCGCTTGTTTTGTGGGACGCCGCCAAACTGACCGATGATAAACGTCTCAAACTCAAACGGGTTTTGCGTGAAAAGTTTGTCGCGGTCGTATTTGTGCAGCACAACCGAAAACATCTCGGAAAACAGCGTCCGCTGCCGGTCGAGCCGCAACTCGGTAACTTTTACCGCCTGAACCGACTGGTCAATGCCTATCCAGCGGCGATTCAGACGGTCGGCAACAGCAACCGTTGTGCCGCCGCCAACAAAGGGGTCGAGAACAACGTCGCCCTCGTTGGACGCACATTCAATTATGCGCTGCAACAAGGCTTCCGGCTTCTGGGTTGGGTAGCCGATTTTTTCTTTTGCTTGTGAATTTACAGGAAAAATATCAGTCCAAACCATCTGACAAGGCAGACCTTTTAATTCGTCTAAATATCTTTTTAGCCTTATTCCTCCCGTTTTTGTAAAATATAATTTCCCTTCTTCATCATATTGTTTCATTGTTTCAATCGGACAACGCCAAAGGGTTTTGTATCCTTTATATTCATATTCATAACCTCCGCCAGCCAAACTTTTTGCAGTTAAATTATCATCAATAAACTTTCTTCCTTTTTCGTCAGTTCTGAATCTTTTTAGATATTCATCATCATACGCCTGATAAGTAGGATTGAAAGTATATTTATTTGATTTTGAGTAATAATAAATGCTGTCTGCATTAATTCCGAAGGCACTACTATCTGAATGAGCAGAAGTTCTTTTCCAAATAATGTGATTTTTAAAATTTTGATAACCAAATAATTTATCCAATATCTGCACCCTGATATAAGCGTCTGCGTGCCAGTCGCAATGCAGGAATATACTTCCTGTGAGTTTAAGGATTCGGTGCATTTGTTCGACGCGCTCGTAGAGCCACGCGATATAGTGTTCCATTCCGCCCGACCAGCGGTCTTGGAACGAGCGCACCTCGCCCGCGTCGCCCCAGATTACCTCGTAGTTGCGGTTGGAGAAGAACGGCGGGTCTAAATAGATGAGGTCTATCGTTTCGCTCTCTATTCCTTTCAGGATTTCGAGGTTGTCGCCAAGAATGAGTTTGTTTGTCATAGAAGGTTATATATGTTATTCATTTTGTTTTTTTATTCTAAAATTATGGTTATCGTTTTTTTTGGGGTAGGGTTAAGTTGTTTCGATACTTTTCCTTTTCCTTGCAAGAGTACTTTGTATCCTTTGTTCGCGAGTACTTGAATCGCGTCGGCGGGAATCATGCCTCGCGTGTCGGGGATACCGGTAGGGCTATCAAAGATGTCTTTGGGCACAAGTTGGTTGCTATTTTTGTCATGAATGCTTTCGGCGTAGGGGAGTGGTAAAGCGTTGTAGTTGAATGGTATGTGCATGGTGGTATATATTTCGCGAATCGTGTTCACGGGTAGCACGCCTGCGTGGGGTATTTGTACTTTTCCGGTTGAAACTACTTTTTTGAGCGCGTTATAGTCGGTAAGGTTAAGAATTTCGCGGGCGATATGGGCAAAAACTCCCGCGGCAAGCGAACTGGGTTGCTGCACGTCATAGATGTACACGATACAGGTATATCGTGGCGTGTCGGCAGGGAAATAGCCACAAAAGGAGATGCAGTTTCGGCTTTTGTCATAGCCTGCCCCTTCGACCCAAATGTCGCGGGTACCTGTTTTTCCCGCGAAAGTAAATTTGTTGTTTTGGTACTGCCGTGCGGTGCCTCGCGCCCCGGTAACTACGGCTTCGAGATATTTCTTTGCCCTCGCTATGGTCGACGGCTTGGCTATTTGTTCGCAAAGGACTTCGGCACCACGAGCGGGTGTCCTTTCGCGGGCATTAGAGGTGTACTCTACCATGTAGGGAACAAGCATTTTCCCATCGTTGGCTACCGCGTTAAAATATGCCAAAGTCTGTATCGGGGCAATTTCAATTACTCCCGTGCCAAAACAAAAATTGAAATAATCTTTAAAACTGACTGCTTGCCGGTTGAATTTCGGCTTTTTTACCGGACCGAGGTCAGACACGAAACGGGTAAAGATATACATCGAGTCTAATTTTTTCACGAAGTCGGGGTAGCCGTTCATGAAATCGGCGGCTTTGCTGTACTTATCGAAAATCATAGAGGCAATTCCCACGTTTGAAGATTGTTGAAATACATCAATCGGGAAAACGAGGTCTTCGGTTTGCCCGTGCCCGTCGCTTTCGGGAAATCGAGTTACTTTACCTCTTTTATCTTTAATTTCAAAGGTATGCGCGTGCACGGGGTATCGTTTTGACGAATCGTTGGGGGTGCGTTCCAAGAAAGCCAACAAGGAGGCTAATTTAAAAGTAGAACCCGGTTCGAGACGAGTATCGCTAAAATAATTGATGGTCTCGAAATAGTCGCCTTTGTAATTGTCGAAAGTGAGATTGGTTATGGCTTTCAATTTGCCGGTACGGGTTTCCATGAGTGCGGCACAGCCCCATCGTGCATGATGTGCGCGCAAAACCTTGAGTAGTTCGTTATGCACGATATTTTGCATGTCTAAGTTGAGCGTAGTATGCAGGTTGCTGCCTTCTTGTGGTGGTACATCTTTCCCTAAGGGAATATTTACTCCACTTATTTTCACTATTTTGCGACTTCCCTGCACGCCTCCGAGGGTTTGTCCCCACACCCGTTCTAACCCATAGTCTGCATTTGAGGTAGAGTGTCTCAGGCTACGTTTAGCCAATTCTCCATAAGGGGTTACACGCACCTCCTCGCCCACGGGATTAAACCCGTTTCGAAGACGATCGGGTTCTCTTATCTTTATGCCATCAAGGGTAGTTGTAGTCTTTAAGGGTATCGAGAACAAGGGCAATTGTTCCAGCAGGTCCACGTCCTCTTCTCCTATCCATCGCCGGGGGTCAGCAATAGGGGAGGTTAGTATTGTTACGTATTTTCCTTCTCTAAAACCGGCATTCAGTTTTTTCTCGTAATAGTTTTGGTCGTAAGCAGGAAATCGGGAATGAAATTGCCGGTAAAAGGCGGCAGCCATTTCACGAATGGTTTTATTAAGTAAATCAGGATGTTGTATATAGTAAAAAAGAGTATCTGTTTTGTCTTTATTTTCTTTTCGAAATGCTTTCCCGTCTAAGGCAATTTCGTATCGGGTGGTGTTTCCCACGAGCACGTTGCCAAGGTCATCGTAAATGTCTCCCCGCCTGGGCATCATAGGTTCCTGTTTGAGAAAACAATTGCATGTAGTATCTTTAAAGAGCGGGTTTTGTTTCCAATTTTCGTTGGTCATATCGAGGCAGCGACTACTTTTGCCGGTAAAGAGAGTACGATATTTTATGGCGAGCACGCCCATGCGTGTTAAGCATGCCAGCGAAAGAAGTCCAAGCGCGAGCCACACCACCATAAGCCGCGCGTTGGAACGGTCTCTCGTGGTTAGCGTTGCCCCCAAGGATCTTGATGTCTTCTCTTTATTCCCCATGCTCAATATCATTGGTTACTTGTATTTTATATACTTGATTATCGTCTTTCACGAACCCTTTATCTTCTAACATTTTTACTAACTTTTGCACAGAATCGTACTCTAAATTTTGGTTGTATTTGCTCAACTCGGAAATAATTTGTTTGTATTGTGTGTGCAACTGTTTGATTTCTTTTTCTTTTTTTGCTATTCTTTTCTCGTTAAAAATCATGACACCACCAAGCAATCCCAAGAAAAACAAATAAAAATACACGTGTCGCATCGCGGAACTCAATAAAAAATTACCTCCCAGAAAGTCCCAAACACTTCGTTTGGGCTTGCTGTTACTTGCTGTTTTATTTTGATAGGCTGTCTTCATATCTTTTTGGTGGTTAATGGTTTACTATTTTATTTTTTCGGCGATTCTCAATTTGGCACTTCGGGCACGAGGATTTCGTTCTATCTCGTCTCTATCGGCTTCTATGGGTTTTCTGTTCACGGGTCTGAACGGGGAAAGCGATACCCCGTAAAAATCCTTTTCTATGTCGCCGTCGAGTTTACCTGCCCTCGCGAAGTGTTTCACGAGGCGGTCTTCGAGCGAATGATAAGAAATGACCGCGAGACGTCCGCCAATAGATAGCACTTCAGTGGATTGCTGCAAAAACTCGCGCAGGGCTTCCAACTCCCCGTTGACTTCTATTCGCAAAGATTGAAACAGTCGCGACAGTTGCCCGTTTCTTTTGTGTGGGAGCCAAAGAGTTGTTACGGCGTTCACGAGATCGGTAGTGCTAAGCAGGGGGTTGTTTGCCCGTGCCATCACGATGCGACGGGCTACTGCCCGGCTATCGGGCATCTCTCCGTAAGTATAGAATAAATCCGATAGTTGTGTTTCGGAATAGTGGTTCACGATGTCGCACGCGGGTACCCCTCGCGTGGGGTTCATGCGCATATCTAATTTTCCATCAAATCGATACGAAAATCCTCGCGCAGGGGTGTCAAATTGATACGAACTCACTCCAAGGTCGGCAAAAATACCGTCCGCGGGTACTCCTTGGTGGTATTGTAAAAATCGTTTCAGGTGCTTAAAATTGTGTGGAATAAAAGTCAGTCGCGTGTCATCGGGCACGTTGCGCGCACTGTCAGGGTCGTGGTCAAAGGCAAGCAATTTGCCCTTGCTCGATAGTTTTGACAATATCGCGCGGGCATGTCCGCCACCACCGAATGTCGCGTCCACGTATATGCCGTCAGGAGAACGAATCAACGAAGACACGACTTGCTCTAACAAAACCGGCTCATGGTATTCGCTCATCCGACCTCCTCTCTTCATGGTGATGATATTTTCCAAGATGAATATCCTGATTCAATTTTTCAAAATCGTCAGATTCCATATCAAATTGTTGATGATAATCATCGCTGTTCCAAATTTCTATCTTTCCGTTATCCAGCAATAAAACGACTTCTTTTTCTATCCGGTATTTGAGTAACAGAGGTTTGGGTATTACAAAACGGTCTTGCGAATCACATTCCACGAAAACGGTGTTACTCAGGAAAGCATTACGGTAGCGTTTGATTTCTATAATATTGCGGTCGAGAGAGTTAAGATATTCCATCTGTTCGCGATAGGCATGAGAAGTCCATACCATAATGTATGGACCGAACCCCCGAGTAATCCAAAAACTCCCGCGCTCGTCTTCCGGTAACATTTTGAGTAACCCGGCAGGCAATTTCAGTCGTCCCTGTTTCTCGACAGTAATTTCCCAAAAACCGTAATCTAAAACAGACATATTACAAATACTTTTTATCGCCGCGAAAATAAACATTTTTTTGTTAGTAATTCCCTAATCCATTGAATTTTTTAATAAAACCCCCATTTTTTTTATATAATATATTGATAATCAATATGGAAAAAAATGGATTTTTTTATTTTATTATTTCAAAAAAAATTATATAGTACTGATTTTGTTGTATTTATTGTAAAATAATGTTAAAAACTTTTTTTTATTATTTATTTTCAATAAATTAAGTTTAAAAATGATTGTTTATAACCTTTTTTTTCGGGAGAAAATTTAACAGAGATAGAAAGGAAAATTATTTTTTGGAATTTTTTGGAACAAAAAGGAAAAATGTTAGGAGGCTGTCTCAAAAGCCCGTCATGGCGTCCCGTGCCGCGACACGGGATCTCTCCGCCATCTCCCGAAGCCCGTCAAATGCTAAATGATTGTATATTAATCTTTAACGATTAGGAGGGTGTTCCGGCTTTCGCCGGGATGACACGGTTTTTCTACTTTTGAGACAGACTCAATATTCTATCAGGCGAAGTTTGGTGCTTCGCGGTTGCATGTCAGCATTTAAGCCGGATGTGAGTTTTTTCGTTGTCAGCCAAGCGCTAAACGAATCACTAAACTCTAATTTATCTCACGATGATGAAGTCTACCCTTCTATTATGTTCGCGGTTATACTCGGAGTTATTGGGGTAGGTAGGTTGTCGTTTTCCCATGGGGACTACTTCCACGCGGGCAGGGTTGATCCCTCTCATGATCATGTATTCGCGGGCGGCACGGGCACGGCGCATGGAAAGGTCTTCGTTGTAGGCTTCGCCTCCGAGGTCGCAAGTATGTCCTACTACTGCCATGACCAACCCCGGATAGCGTTGCATGAGCGCGACTTTGCTGTCAAGTACCTTAATGGCATCTTTTCGCAAAATTACTTTATTCAAATCAAAATAGATAGATTCGATGAGAGAATCTACGAGGGCGGCAAAGCGCGGGTTTTTCATTGCTGCACCCGTGGGGTATGCCCCTGCTACTGCCGTTTTAGGAGTACCCATTCCTTGCGTTGGGTAGTTCGTGCCTATCCAAAGGGTATCTTCCGTTGCAGGCGTGAACCACGCGGGATAACTGCCATAGGCATACCCCGCGGGGTAGCCCCCTTCCGGCACATTTTGTCCTGCATAATACCCCGGATACGGGTGTTTTAACAACGAATCTAACCGCTTAATGAGCGTATCTATTCCTGCATTGCTGCTACGTTGCTGCTCTTTCATCGCCTTTGCCATAGTCTTAACTATGTCTTCGTCATTGTCGCGTTCTTCCAATTTGCCTATCTTTATTTTGATACCCAAATTGCCCTGTATAGAATAAGGCTTTATCTTTTCCACCAACACCGTGTTCAAAATACCTTTGTAAGTTACATCTTCTTTAATGTAATCGGGTCCGCTTCCGAGTCCCCTTTCGGGTTCAAATAAATTGACGGCATTTTCTTTTTTAATATTGATTAAGCCATAATCGATGGAGGCACCTATTCGCAAATCTATTCGCGGGGTAATGCCCAGCAAAATACCGGCTTCTCCGGTTACGGCTAATCCAAATTTCAGGTTGTTTTTTCCTTCTAACGAAAGTTTTTCATATTCCGATATCCCGTGCATTCCACCTGTTTCTTCTTCTGACGAGAGAACGAGATTATTATCAATATACCGTGCGGTTACCCCCACGCTACCTTTTTCTCTGCTAAAACTTGAAGTTACAGGTATTTGCATTTTTGGACCCGCTCCAAGATAGATGCCGAAGACTTGCCTCTTGTCAAATTTATGCTGAAAATTGAGCATCAAAGGGATTTCGAGGAAGGCAGTACGCTGTCGTTCTTCCCATTTACTAAGTTTGAGATAAAGATTATAACTTTCATTTTCGTTATCTACTTGATCTTTTATGGGATTTAGACTTTTGATATCGCTGTACAAACTTTTCGTGTTGTAAAAAGCGAGATCAATGCCGAGCGATACGCCGAAATGTCGGTTAAAGAAATACTGAATTCCTATTCCGGCGTTTCCGCCGAGGAGTGCTTTTCTCGAACCGTCTTCGTCCGTGAACTTGTATTCCAAGCCCGTAAGCCCTGTACCACCGGTAATCAAGACATGTAAGCCTTTTTCTTGTGCCTGCATAGATGTTAATAACATCATGATTCCTATTGCAAAAACAACTTTTTTCATAATTCTGTTTTTTTTGGCTTTGTTCGTGTTAGGGCGGGACAACCGCCCTAACACGACAAGTCGTTAATTACTTTATTAATTTTTTACTACGATTCGTTTTACCACTATTTTCCCGTCTCCGGTAGTTACCCGTATCAGGTATGTCCCGTCAGATGTAATCAAATCAATATCTTCTATCCACGAATTTAGTCGCACTTGTTTGATTATCCTACCCGTGATTTCCATGATATCCACGGTTACGTCTGAAATGTTTCTATCCGGTCTTTGTAATGCTTCAATATCAAGACGGAATACATTTTCTGTTACCGGGTTGGGGAAAATTTCGATGTCGCTTTTGCTCTTGGTGGCAACAACCGTATAGGGGCAACTCATTTCCTGAGTGCCGTCTGCATAAGTTACGCGCACCTTGTAAGTACCATCTAATTTTTCACCATCAGGTTCTGCATAAGATTGATAATTCCCGTTCTTTCCTATGGGCATATCATTTTTGTACCATTGGTATGCTACGAAGTAATCGCCTACATTCGCGATATATATCAGGTCTTCCCATTTGGTTTTGAGAACTAATCGTCCGGCACCCACTTCTACGGTATTGCTATTCACGATACCGCAATCACCGGTTATTTCCGCGAAATAGGTACCATAGTCGGCACTGCTACTCGCGAGAACCGTATAGGTAAATGAAGTCTCCCCGATTAAGGGTAAATTGTCTTTATACCATTGACAGGTAAGATTTCTGCCCTGTGCAGATACACTAAGGCTAAACCCGTCTTCTCCACAGAGGTATACAGGTGTCGGTTGTTCGGTGATAACCGTACTAGGTAATACTCGCAAAGTGAATTGAACCGGATTGAGGCTAAGACATCCTTCATCGGAGTAAGTCGTGATACTTCCCACATAAGATCCCGGTTTGGTGTCCGGCGGTATTGGAATGACAATCGTGTCGTTTTGCAATAAAGCAAAGGTTACATCATCAAAGCCCGCGATTAGCGCGTTCTCCCCAAACGATATGGAATAGTGTATCCCGATTCTGTCATTTAGAGATGGTATTGTTAATTGATACGGGAGTTTTGCCACGCTTACCCCTTCACAGAGTTCGGTTACCGCGGGAATGTTCAGTTCGGGTATCGGGAGTACATTAACCGTAACAGGAATGGTGTCTACACACTGTCCGCGTACCATGACGATCAGGTAGGTAACAGTAATCGGCATGCCGGTGGTGTTGTCAAGAACTTCTTGAATTTTAGCCCCACTGCCCTGACCGGAAATTCCTAAATTGATACCGGTAATCGAAGGTCTTATCCACGAGAAGGTAATGGGATTGCTATTGCTGGTTGCTTCGTAAGTAACGATTGCCCCCGAACATACTGACCCCAAGTCTGTGGTACTGGTTAATTTCATGGGTTGTTCCACGGTGATAGAGAAAGTAACGGTGTTGCCCGCGCAATCGCCCCGCCACGGGGTAACTTCTATCAATGCTGTTATGGCGTGTCCCATATTGTTAATCGTGTTAAATGATGGCATAGAATCTGTTCCCGAAGTTACCGGTAATCCAATCATGTCGCCTCCATATTGTTTCCAATGATATACTACCCCGGGTTCGTTTCCAAAAATTCGGGTGGGTACGGGTCCATCGGTACAATAGGTATCATCTACGATACTACTCATCACCGGTTTGCTGTTCACGGTGATGATCTTGCCCGTGCTAATAGAAGTTCCACATACAGAAGTAATTCTGTATTGCAGTAATTTACCGTTATCAGTTGCGGATACCGGGCGGGAGAACACGTCAAAGACATAGCCATCCAATAGCCACGTTCCCGTGATTGGAGTAGTACCTTTCCAATCTATTTCAGGCATTTGCACTTTCAAATATTCGCCCGCGCATACCGCGTCTATCGTTGCCGTATCTGTGATTACCGGGCGGTCGATGACCTTAATGGTTTTGGTTAGCGTAGATTGTGTGCCGCCGGGCATTTCTGTAATCACGAGCGTTACTTCGTAAGAACCCGCTTCGGTGTAAGTCCATGTCGCGTTGCGAGTCATCGCGCTGTCTCCATCGCCAAAGTACCATTTGTAATCACTAAGATAATGATTTGGCGTGGTGAGTTTGCTATTATTGGTGAACACGAAGACATTGCCCGCGAGACATTGTGTTTCTTCATTCACGTTGAAACGTGCCTCGATATCGGTATTCGTGCTAACCAAAACATTTTTGCTCACCGTTGAAATACAGCCCTGCATAGAGATTGCCGTTAGCGATACCGTGTAAGTTCCTGATTGAGAATATGTATGTATGGGATTTTCGAGTGTGCTCGTGTCCCCATCTCCAAAGTTCCATAAGAAACGGGTACCATTGACCGATTTGTTGGTAAAGGTTATCGTTCCCGCCCCGCTTACCGTTGTTGAGAAGTCGGCTACCGGTAGACGATTAACCACGACTTTAATTCCTGCACTAATGGTATCTCCGCAAGCAGATTCTATTTTGTATCTCAACCATTTTCCACTGTCGGCAATAGTTAAGGGCATTGTAGATGGATTAAATATCATACTGTCTAATAGCCATGTTCCCGATACGGGCGTGTTGCCTTGCCACGTGATGGTAGGAATGTTCACTTTGAGTAAGTCTCCACTACAAATAGGTGCGGGTGCCGCTCCCTCTACGATAAGTGGTTTAGATAATAACTTTACTGTCTTGCTAATACTGTCTTTTACCCCACCGGTTGCCGTAACTACCAATTTCACTTGATAACTGCCGGTACCATAATTGTCGTAAGTGTGAGAAACTTGTTTTTCAGTAGTTTGAATACTATTCCCATCTCCGAAGGTCCATGTATAACCTGTAATCCTGTGCCCGGAGGTGAGTATCCTGCTGGTATTGTCAAAGATAAACTCGTTTCCATCTAAGCATTGCGGGGTTTCGTTGATGATGAAGTCTACTTCAAGATCTACCGCACCATTCACCACGACATCTTTCACTATCGTTGACGTGCAGCCGTTGGCACCGGTTACGGTCAAGGTTACGCGATAGGTACCATCTTCCTCGTAAGTATGAACAGGTTTTGTCGCGACATCAGAGGTTGTTTCCGTGCTACCGTCCCCGAAGTTCCACGTGTAAGACACGCCTCCGGTAGACTTATTCGTGAAGGTGATGTCGTTAATATCGCTGATAGAAGTTGTAAACTCTGCCACCGGTTTTTGCATGACGCTG
>JAISUP010000077.1 GCA_031272025.1 Bacteroidales bacterium | reverse complement strand
GCTCAATTTTTTGATTATGAACTTTTTGATAAGATAAAAAAGAATATTAACGAGCCCCAAGAATCGTATCGAGTAGTTAGTGTAGGCTTGGAAGCAAACATTGCCCTTCAAAATGGTTTCTATTGTTTGGATGGATATTTGAGTTCTTATCCTTTAGCCTATAAAGAGCAGTTTCGCGAAATGATAAGCGATGAGTTGGCAAAGGATAAGGCAATAAAACAATACTTTGACAAGTGGGGATGTAGATGTTATGTCTTCTCTTCGGAGTTGGGAGTTGCAACAGGTGACCTTACCGGTCAAAATTATAAAGATAAGAAAATTCACAATTTGTTATTTAATACCCAAAAGTTCAAAGAGATGGGCGGGAAATATGTTTTATCGGCGTTAGAGATTGAAAATGCCGATGATATTGATTTGTCGTTAAGAAATGTTTTCTCGGGGAAATATTGGACAATATGGTTATACGGAGCAAGGTAATTATATATTGTTCTTGGTAATTCCTACAATTCAGTGCTTTACATCATCTATCAGCAAACCAACAAGTTAAGAGGGGATAAAAAAGAAAAAGGAGGAAACTTTTGAGAGTCCCTCCAATTCAGTACCCGGGGCCGGGGTCGAACCGGCACGAGTTTTACCTCATCGGTTTTTGAGACCGACGCGTCTACCAATTCCGCCACCTGGGCATTTACAAGCGCGAAGATACAAAAAAATATAATACCGTAAATTGTTTTCTATTTTTTTTTCAATATTGAAAATCACTATTTTATATTTACATAAATTTCTTCTATGCTATTTTCTTGGTGAGAATGTCTCACTAAAACGTAAAAATAATCCGACAGTCGGTTCAGGTATTGTAATATATAAAGGTATTTTTCGTTTTGTAACACGAGTGTTGCCATTACGCGTTCGGTTCTTCGGCACACGGTACGGCACACGTGTAGTAAAGCGATGACTTCGTGTCCGCGGGGTAAAATGAATCCTCGCGGGGGCAATAATGTTGCCGACAACCGGTCAATATCGGTCTCCAACTCCGCGATTTGTCGCGCTAACGAATGGTCTCCCCAACGTTTTTCCCAATCATTGACAGGGGTTGCCAATAAGCCCCCAAGAATAAAAAGTTCGACTTGTATTCGTTCCAAGGTATCATTTTTCATTTTTGCCAACACACAGCCTATAAAGGCGTTAAGTTCGTCTAATGTCCCGTATGCTTCTATCAGAGAATCGCTTTTGTGTATCCTGCTATTCCCTATAAGTCCGGTAAAACCTTTGTCTCCTGTTCGTGTGTAAATTTTCATTTTTCTGTTTTTCCTATAAATTGTTCATCGGTTAATGTTAATAAAAAAGCCTTTAAATCTGCTATTTGCGAAGGCGTAAGCAGGGTGCCTCCTTGTTTTATTTTGTGCATGAGCGGGTGTACCCACGGGCTATTTACTAATTCCATATTATAAAATTGTAGCACGGCATCTAAGGTTTCAAAACGTCCGTCGTGCATGTAGGGGGCGGTAACTTCAACGTTTCGTAGAGAGGGGGCACGATAGGCACCACGGTCGTGTTCTTGTCCGGTAACCGCGAACCGGTCACGCGGGTCGTTACATTGAGCATCTAACGCATTGTTGTAAAAAAGATTAGAGGTAAATAATGGGGTACCGCTACTCCCGTGACAATGAAAACAGTCTGCCCCTTCTTCGGTGGTAAATAAGACATACCCGTGTAACTCATTCGCGGTTAATGTTTCTATTCCTTGCAAATAACGGTCAAATTTGCTATTTGCCGAAATTAAAGAGCGAAGGTATTGGGCTATGGCTTTCGATATGTTTTCGATGGTGATTTCCGGGGTGCCGAAAGCGGCTTTAAAGAGACCGGGGTAGGTAGGGTTTTGTTTCAGCGCGACAAGGGTACGCTCAGGGCTACTATTCATCTCGTGAGGTGCCACGATACCCATAAGTACAACGTCTTCCAATGTTCTTTGTTGGGGGTTAGGGTTGTCGGGATATATCATACCATTCCAAAAATAACCTTCGTGATTAAAAACAAGGTTAAAAAGTGGCATCACGTTGTGCGGGGTGTATTTCTCGCCTCGTCCTTTTACATGCCCGCCCTGCAAACGGGGGGAACTCATTCCTATGTCGTAAGCGTACGCGCGGGCATGACAAGTCGCGCAACTCATGAGCGAATCGGGAATGTTACCGGTATAGCCGCATAAATGTTTATCGTGAAATAGTTGCTCGCCAAGAGCAATCCCTTCTACGGTGAGAGGATTATTTTCAGGAATATTGAGTTTCGTGGGAAAAAAAGGAGGAATGTTCAAAGGATATGGGGTTGCTTCAAACCCGCCTTCTTCTTCTCGATGACAAGATGCGAAAAGAAAGAATATCAATAAAATAAATATCTCAAACGAACAACTATCCTTTTTTCTCATGTTTGTTTCAATTTTACTCCGCGAAAATAAGAGTTATTTTCGAGATAATTCAGGAAAAAAGTTTGTTATATCAAGATTATTTCACGAAAAAGAAAGCAGTAAGATAGGAGATTTACAGCGATGGGTTTAATCAGATGGTATCCTCGGTTTTTGCTAAGGAATATGTATCCATAGCGATCACCAATTCTTCGTTTGTGGCGATGACCATCGCGGTAGTTTTGCTGTTGGTTTTGCTAATAATTCCATTTTCGCCCACGTATTTTTTGTTAGCCTCAGGGTCAAAGTCGAGTCCGAGATAGGAGAGTTCGTTCAGGATGGCTTCTCTCATTAAGAAGGCATTTTCTCCAATTCCCCCGGTCATCACGATAATATCTACCCCATTCATGGCAGCGGCATACGCCCCGATGTATTTTTTTACCCTATAGGCGAAACAGTTGAAAGCATTTGTTTTCCATTCGTCACCTTCGGCACGTCCCTTAATGATGTCCCGCATGTCGGTACTTCCTCCGGTAAGTCCATAGAGTCCCGATTTTTTGTTAACCAATGTATTCATTTGAGCATACGACAACTGTTCTTTTTCCGCGATATAGAGTAAAGCCCCTGTGTCGAGGTCACCCGAACGCGTACCCATCACTAACCCTTCTACAGGGGTAAAGCCCATGGAGGTATCAATAGAAATTCCATTTTTTACCGCGCAAAGAGAGGCGCCATTTCCTAAATGACAAACGATAATTTTTAAGTCGTTTACATTTTTACCAAGCAATTCTGCCGCTTTGGGTGCCACGAATTTATGGCTTGTCCCGTGAAAACCATATCTGCGAATTTGGTTCTGAATATAATATTCTTTAGGAATGGCATACAAGAAAGCTTCCTCGGGCATGGTTTGGTGAAAAGAGGTATCGAACACGCCCACTTGGGGTATATGTGGCAACAATTTTTTCATCACGTCAATTCCCAACAATGCAGGCGGATTGTGCAAAGGTGCGAGTTGACACAAACGGGCAATTTCTTCTCGTTCTTTTTCTCCCAATAAGGTACTCTTTTTAAAATACTCGCCGCCATGTGCCACTCTGTGTCCTACCGCCCCAATTTCCGACAAGGAAGACATCACGCCATGCGCGGGATGGGTAAGTGCATCTAATACCATTTGTATCCCTACTTCATGATTGGGAATGGCTGTTGTGATTTCATAAGTACTTTTACCTACCGGTTTATGCGTGAAAACAGCCTCCTGCTCCCCAATACGCTCTACCAAACCCTTTGCTCTTAATTCTGCCGAGGATAGCATTTCAATCAATTGATATTTGATGGAAGAACTCCCACAATTCAATACTAATATCTTCATTTTTACTTGTTTGTAATTTTAATTATTAAAATGCAAAGATAGTGTTTTTTGCTGTATTCTCGACAAAAATGCTGAAAAAAACTAACAATTATGGCGTTTGTCGAGCATTTCCATTACTTCGTCTTCGGTTAGATTGACGATTTTGGCTATCTGACCAATGGATAGACCATTTTGTTTGCAGTTCATGATGATTTCTGTCGTTTTTTTCTGCT
>JAISUP010000076.1 GCA_031272025.1 Bacteroidales bacterium | reverse complement strand
GCCTGTCTGCCGACAGGGTGATTTTCATAAGATTTTCGCCAATTTTTTCAGACAAGATTACAGGATTAACAGCATTCCTACATTCTACATTCTACATTTTACATTTTACATTTTACATTTTACGTTCTCCATTCTTCCATTTCTATATATAGAAAGTAATAAAGAACTACTTGTCGGATAGTCTATTCTCTTGACGGGTATTTGTTGAACATCTGGTGTCTTTTTTTTCTTTACGGAAAAGCCCATACAATGCAACTCCGGTAAGAAAACACAAACTTGCTGTGTGGACGGAATTTTTGAAAAAGTTCCATACTTTATCAAAATTGCCATCTATCCAATATGTTGCCGTCGCGCTGATGATGAAAATATTGACTTATCTGTTGTTTTTCTTGTCCTTCTTCTTTTTTCTATAGTTGACAATGGCGAAAGCCAATGGAACGAGTACTATGATAGAAATAGAAATAATGTAAGCCAAATTTGGCACCTTAATATTTTTTATTTTTGTCAGTGCAAGTGTTACACTACCTTCTATTAGTATGATAATGCCAAGATAAACAAGGAAAAAGAACACGAGAATAGACAATGCTAATAATAATTTGGTTTTGATAGACATGTTTTCGATACGCGGGTACAAGAAGATAAAATATAGTATATCAAAAACAATAAAGGCAAAAACACATACAAAAATAATAACTATGGGAGACATGGTGCTAAACAGATTAGTTATTTTTATATTTATATTGACATAATTCAATATCCCGTTTTAATCCTATGGTTGCAGAGGCAATATCTGCCGCTCGTCCTGCATAAGCAATGCCTACACACACGAGCACGTGCGGTCTGGCGCAGAGAGGTAATGCCGCGAGGAATAAGGCTTCTGCAGTAGCACACCATGCAATATATTCCTTTTTTGCAGCTTTCACGCACTCTTCGTAGGGGTTAGTTTGGGCTGTTTTTGCCATAGACATTGAACTTGTTACGCTAATAGATATCGCTGATGCGAGTACTTGTGTTTTGAGGGGTTGGCTTAGGGTTTGATACTGTGGAAAAGATGTACTTACTAATGTTTCTATCTCTTCTGCTTGAATTTGTTTGTTTTCCATGTATGTAACCGGTAATTGAAAATCTGTTCCATTAAATGTATACGGTTCCATAACAATGTCATTGTCAAACGAAAACCCTTCTATTTGACTGACTAATGCAAATAGTTGTTCTGATAAAGCTAAAACTTCTTCATACAAACCTGCTTCGTTAGCAACTTTAATTCTTTCGGCTAAATCTTCTATTTTAGTTAATACAGACATTTCAGCCTCTATAGATTTTGCTTGTGAAAAATTTTGAACCTTTTCAAATTTGGTATTCAACACGGGCATTATCGCATCGCTTATTTTTTTTATATATTCTTTCTCGCTTAGCGCGTAGATGTCAATTCCGGTTTGGGCGATGAGTTCGTCAATGTCGGGCAAAACCTTCTCGGCATTTTCTGCTTCACAAGTGGCACAATAGGTGCTGCTTGTGGTTTTGACAGCCTCGTCTTTTTGGCAGGCATAGAAGAAGATGCCCGCGCTCGCGGATACTAATAATATTATCGCCGCTATTATTATTTGTTTTTTCATGATTGTAATCCAATAATGAATGACGGTGCAAAGATAACATAAAATTTTAAAACCGCTTGTTGGTAGATGTACTATTTTCGATTTTTATTCTTATATTTGCAGTCTTAAAATTTTAAACTTATCATGTATCAAAAATTTCAAGTACATTTACAGGAAGAGCTTGCTTCGATAGAAGATGCGGGTTTGTATAAGAGAGAACGTGTCATCGTGTCCCCGCAAGGAGCGGAGATTACATTGGCAGATGGGACACGAGCGTTAAATTTTTGCGCGAATAACTATTTGGGTTTAGCCAATAGCCCGGAGTTGATTGCCGCGGCAAAAGGAGCCTTAGAAACACACGGCTACGGGATGGCTTCGGTGCGTTTCATTTGTGGGTGTTCTGATTTACACAAACAGTTGGAAACCAAAATTGCCGATTTTTTTGGCACGGAAGACACGATTCTTTACGCCGCGTGTTTCGATGCCAACGGTGGTGTTTTCGAGCCTTTACTCTCCGAAGATGATGCGATTATTTCCGATGCACTTAATCATGCCTCTATTATTGATGGCGTGCGTTTGTGCAAAGCCAAACGCTATCGTTATGCTAATGCCGACATGGAAGATTTGGAAAAACAGTTGCAGGAAGCCCAAGCCCATAGGTTTAAACTGATTGTTACCGATGGGGTATTTTCTATGGACGGTAACGTGGCTCCCTTAGATAAGATAGTCGCGCTTGCCGATAAATACGAGGCGATGGTCATGGTAGACGAGTCTCACTCGGCGGGTGTGGTAGGTAAAACCGGACGAGGTGTTACCGAACTGCATAACCTGCGCGGAAAAGTTGAAATCTTAACCGGTACGTTAGGAAAGGCTTTCGGGGGGGCTATCGGGGGATTTACTACCGGGAAAAAAGAAATTATTGATATGTTACGACAACGCTCGCGTCCCTACCTTTTTTCTAATTCTATCCCGCCCTTAGTGGCAGCCGCCGGCGTGAAAATGGTGGAAATTATGTCATCTACTCATGTTCTGCAAGATAAATTACACGCGAATACAGACTATTTTATCGAAAAAATGCGCTCCGCGGGCTTTGACATTAAGCCTACCCGCTCCGCGATTTGTGCCGTGATGCTTTACGATGCCCGATTGTCGCAAAATATGGCAGCCCGTTTACAGGAAGAAGGTATTTTTGTTACAGGTTTTTATTACCCCGTGGTCCCGCAAGGACAAGCCCGTATCAGAGTGCAAATTTCCGCCGCTCATGAAACCAAACATTTAGATAAATGTATCGCTGCTTTTATTAAAGTAGGAAAAGAATTGGGAATATTATAATTGATGGTCATGAACGTGAAACTAAACGACCAAACGTATGAAGTGTCGGCGGGAACTGCCTTGTCAACATGGCTCTCCGGATTGGGCTACTTTGCTGATGGTATTGCTGTTGCGGTCAATGGAGAAATTGTTCCAAAAAGTACGTGGGATTCTTTTTTCCTGACAGACAACGCGGATATCCTCGTTATTCATGCCGTTGCCGGCGGGTAATGCCTAATTTTTCGCGAATGAAATTGATTGTAATTACCGGAGAAACTTTTTTTAAGGGTGAGGCAGAAATCGTGTGCCGGTTGTTTGAAGCCGGTTTGGAGCGATTGCATGTAAGAAAACCTCACACGTCCGAAAACAGGTTACATGCTTTCTTGTCAGAATTACCCGAAGAAGTTTGCCGAAATGTTGTGCTACATGACCATTTTTCTTTGTGTCAAAATTTTAAGGTAGGGGGATTTCATCTTAACCGTCGGCAGTCTCACGCGGTTACAACACGCGAACAATCACTCAGCAAATCGTGCCATTCTATAGATGAACTAATAGAGATATCTAATTATCAATATGTTTTTATTAGTCCTGTGTTTGATAGTATTTCAAAAAACGGGTATCAAACTCCTTTTTCGCGAGAAGATTGGGGGTACGCCCGCGAGCGGGGGCTTATTCAAGAAAAAGTGTATGCCTTGGGCGGTATTACCCCTTCACGTTTGTCCAAAGTCGCGAATTTTGGTTTTGCAGGGGCAGTAGTCTTGGGTTGGCTATGGGGAGAAAAGCCTGAAAAACAAGTTGGAGACATCCTTTCCCGTTTTCATTTATTACAAGAAAAAATGTCTTTTTTATGAAAAAACTCCTTTTTATATCTTATCAAAATGAGAAATACACGCACTTGCAATCTATAGAAGTGGCATTGGAGGGGGGCTGCAAAGATGTTCAATTGCGCGTAAAAATGCCGGTAACAGAAGAGCAACTCTTTCACCTTGCTTTGGAATCCAAAAGATTATGTGATATGGCGGGGGCACGACTTTTTATTGATGATAATGTATTGCTTTGCAAACAAATACACGCCTATGGGGTGCATCTTGGCAAAAACGACATGCCCCCAACACAAGCAAGAGTATATTTGGGACAAGATTTTCTGATAGGAGGAACGGCTAATACTTTTGAAGATATTCAAAATCTGCACGCGGCAGGGGTAGACTATATCGGGGCAGGTCCTTTTCGCTTTACTGCTACCAAACAAAACCTAAGTTCTTTGCTTGGGTTGGAAGGATACCGAAAAATCGTAGAGAATTGTCGTGCGCGAAAAATAGATATCAATATCTATGCCATCGGGGGAATCACGGTCAAAGATATCCCGTCATTACTTCAAGCAGGCATTTATGGCATTGCCATGTCGTCCGCGATATTGCAGGCACCACATCCTGTAGAATATGTGAAAAAAGTTATCAAAATATTGCAAAATTAAATCTTGATTTTTTTTTAATTTATAATATCATGACAGATAAAAATAAAGAATTGGTTATCGCGGGGCAAGTGTTTCAGTCTCGTTTGTTTTTGGGCACGGGAAAATTTGGCGACCATAGTCTGATGAAACAAGCCATCGTATCTTCGGGGACGAGTATGGTTACTGTGGCGATGAAACGATTGGAAATGAATAATAAAGAAGACGATATGCTTTTGCATGCTTGTTTTCCCGGAGTACAACTTTTGCCCAATACCTCTGGGGCACGACATGCAGAGGAAGCCATTTTCGCGGCTAAGTTATCGAGAGAAGCATTTGAAACTCACTGGCTTAAACTCGAAATACACCCTGACCCCCGTTATTTGTTACCCGATCCTATTGAAACCCTTAAAGCCACCGAAGCATTAGCAAAAATAGGATTTCGGGTTATGCCTTATATTCAAGCCGATCCTGTGTTGTGCAAACGATTGGAAGATGCCGGTGCGGTGTCTGTCATGCCCTTAGGAGCACCTATTGGCACTAATAAAGGATTACGTACTCTTGATATGTTGAAAATTATCATAGAGCAAAGCAATGTTCCCGTGGTGATTGATGCCGGTATTGGTGCACCGTCTCATGCCGCCTTCGCCATGGAAATAGGTGCGGATGCGGTATTGGTAAACACGGCAATTGCTGTTGCCCAAAATCCTATAGACATGGCAATTGCCTTCAAAATGGCGGTAGAATGTGGGCGTATGGCTTTCGAGTCAGGCTTAGCTGCACAAAGAGAAAACGCGATTGCCAGCAGTCCTCTTACGGCGTTTCTCGAATAACAAGAAGGGCTATTTTGTCAATAAAACCGTTTTTCTTAAACAAATCTCTGCCGAAGATTTTCCTATCATCAATTCAAATTCTCACGGTTCGGTAACGCGCTTCATCTGTTTGTCTAATAGCGACAAGTGGTCGGGGGTGAGCGTGAGTGATACCCGTTTGGTTTCTCCTGCTTTTAGATATACGCGAGCAAATCCTTTGAGGGACATTACCGGAGTAGTTGTGCTACTTACTATATCGCGTATGTATAATTGCACGATTTCGGTACCATCAATTTGACTCGTGTTACGCACATCACAAGATACGGTTAGGCAATTTTTCACGGTAGGATTGTCAGGCAAAACAGAGAGGTTGTCATATTCAAATTTGGAGTAAGAAAGCCCGTGTCCGAAAGCATATAACGGGTCGGGACTGCCGTCAATAGAGGACCGGGTAGCAGAGGGCTTGTGGGCGTAATAGATGGGCAATTGCCCCATAGATTTTGGGAAACTGATGGTTAGTTTTCCCGAAGGGTTAGCGTCTCCAAAAAGAATGTCGGCAAGGGCTTTACCGCCATATTCACCGGGAAACCAAGCCTCGATAATCGCGGGCGAGAGTTTCGACAGGTCTTCGAGCAAGAGCGGGCGCCCGTTGTAAAGAATCGTTACCATGGGTTTGCCCGAAGCCGCGGCAACACGTGCCATATTCATATCTATATCATTGATATTCATGTTTTGTCTGTCTTTTCCCTCGCCCACTTCTTCGCTACTTTCCCCGGCAACTACAATCACGACATCTGCTTTTTTTAAGGCTTGGGCAGTGCTTGCAGCGATAGCGTTCATCGAGTTGCCCCCGCCCACGAAACGACATTTTACACGTTCGCCGGCAAAGTCATTGACTTTTCCATACTCTATCACTACAATATTGTCTTTGTTTTTTTCTAAATGCTGTATAGTGGTCGTGGTCATCTCGGTCATCTTGTCACTCCAATGGTCGAGTACAAGTTTCCCGTTCACGAATAACCGCCCGTAGTTATTGGCAATAAAACTAAATTCATAGTCTCCCGTAGTGGGGACACGAAGGCTAGTGCTTAGTCGTGCGCAAAATGGTTCAACCTGTACCCCAGGTCCCGGGCTCAAGTTATGCCAATAATGAGATAACCCACTTTCAACCGTGGTATACACGGGACTACCTGAAAAATCAAGATTGTTGTAATATTCCACGTCTACACCTTCTCCCTGTCCCTTCATTCTGTGTAATACGTTGGAAGGCAATTCTGTAAAATAAGGTGATATATCCCCGTTGAGAAAGTCAATGCTCACGGAATCGCCAAATCGTTCTTTTAAAGCTTCAATGAGTGTGAGGGCTTTCGCGCCTTGTGGGGAGTACCCACCTAACAAGGATGTGTTCGCTAACCTACCTATGACCGCTACCCGTTTTACTTTTTTTGAAAAAGGCAATGTTTGTTGATCGTTTTTTAATAAAACGATAGATTCGAGAGCGGCATGATAAGCCAATTGTTCGTGTTCTTTGCAATGTAAAGTTTTATTTACCAAAGAAGTATCTGTATATGGGTGGTCGAATAGTCCTAATTCAAATTTCACGCGCAACACGTCTCCTACTGCTTTATCCAATGTTTCTTGAGAGATATTGCCATTTTTCACGCCGTTCACGATGGCTTTTATAAATTTATCGTGTGGGAAATCGTAAAATTGCATGTTTAGACCTGCATTGATGGAATGAGCGATGGCTTCTTCGGCGGAGGTGGCAGTAAAGTGTTTATTGTATTGCATGGCAATGGCTCCGAGGTCGGAAATGACAAATCCTTTAAATCCCCATTCATCGCGGAGCACGTGAGTAAGCAACCATGAATTTCCCGCGGCTGGTATTCCATCAATTTCGTGATAGGCAGCCATTACCGACCGTGCTTTTGCCTCTTTAATGGCGGCTTCAAAGACCCGAAGGTGTGTACTGCGGGCTTCTCGCTCCCCGATGTCCACAGGGCTAAGATTACTCCCGTTTTCGGGAATCCCGTGAATGCCAAAATGTTTAGGCTCTGCCACTACCGCGTTTTGCGCGGCAAGCGTGTCGCCCTGAATTCCTTTCACGATATTGACTGCCATGCGTGCCGACAGGTAAGCATCCTCGCCAAAGGTCTCTTCCACCCGTCCCCAACGCGGTTCACGTGCAAGGTCAAGATTAGGACCCAAAACGAGGTGAATGCCATGCGCCCTTGCCTCTGTCCCGATAACACGTCCTATTTTATAGAGTAGAGTAGTGTCCCAAGAAGATGCATTACAAAGCGGGTTTGGAAATGTGGTTCCCCCCTTCCCTTGATAGCCGTGTAAAGCCTCTTCTATAAAAAGAAGAGGAATCCCCAAGCGTGTGTGTTCTATCACGTAACGCTGAATTTGATTGCTCACATCCGCGCTCACCGGATACAAATCGTGGATGGACCCGTAAGTCGTGCTATCAAAAAGCGCGGACATCTTCGCTTCCGAAGCCGACAAACCCGTATCCATGACCTCCGCCGCGTTAAGCATGTCTAATTGACCGGCTTTTTCTTCCAAAGTCATGCGGCTAAGCAAATCTTCTACCCGTTTTTCTATGGGGGAAGTCGCATCTTTGTATATAGCCTTTGATAATGAATCTTCGCGGCGACAGCCTGCGGTACAAATCAGGGCAACCCCCGATATAAACAGAAAAAACTTTTTCATCGCGATTATTAAAATCCTACTTGATAACTATTGTACGAAAATTCACGTTTTAGCATTTCTAACTGTTTGACAATGCTCGCGTCGTACACGAAATCATCTACACGAAAAACAAAACCTCCAATTAGATTTTCATCTATTTCTTGCTGTAAAATAATGTTCGCATTGAGTTTTTCTTGTAACAAATTTTGCATATTTAAGCACACCGTTTCGCTTACCGGTTTTGCTGTAACAAATTTTACAACTTTAATGTCGTGAAATCTTTGATATAAATTAATAAATTCGCCACAGAAAGAAAGTAATGCAGGTTCGCGTTTTTTCATGACTACTAAACCCAAAAATTGAGTAGTGATTTTTGAAGTTTTTTCTCCAAAAACTTCTTTAAAAATCTTACCTTTTCGAGACATGGGTATCACGGGCGATTCTATCACACGTACCAACTCTATTTCACTCTTCAACACTTGCTCCACGAGCAGAATGTCGGTATATACCTGCTCTAATTGATTTTGTTCTATTGCAAAATCAAACAACGATTGGGCATATCTTTTAGCCAGTCTTACATTTTTCATCATTATATAAATTAAGGTTGCAAAGTTACACTATTTTTTTTGAAAATAACAACTAATAACTTAAAAATTGTTCCATAAACTTGTCCATGTCGATAGATACCGCATCCAACTTTTGCCATAGTTGGTATTGTGCACAAGTTCGTTGCAAATTATGTTCCGGAAAATGAATCTTATAATAAGTATCCCCATCTAAGTAGTCGGTTAGAAAACGCACGGTTTGCATTCCCGTCATTAGCCTACCTCCATAAGGTAAGAGTTTTATTTCTAATGGTGTAAGGAAATCACGAGCGGTTTCTATGTAGCCGCGTGTATAGGCTTTGAAGATGTCCATATTTACTCCTATTTTTTCTATATTTTTCTCGTCTTCCGTAGCCGTGTTGCAAGCCGTGCGTATAAAATCACCAATGTCCGAAAGCACGAATCCCGGCATAACGGTATCCAGATCAATGACACACAATACTTTATTCTCATTATCAAATAAAATATTATTGACTTTGGTGTCGCAATGATTCACTCTTTTTTTTAGTTTGCCTTCGCGGTAAAGGGTTGTTTGCAGGCAAAGAGTTTGGGCACGTTCTCGAATATCTTTGACCATTGTTTTTATGGGAAACAACCTTTTTACCGCATCTTTTTCTATGGCATTGTCTAATTGTTGTAGTCGAAATTCCATGTCGTGAAAATGTGGAATAGTCTCTCTAATAGCACCTTCCGGAATGTCGGACAGCAAAGATTGAAATTTACCGAAAGCTTTGCCTGCCGAGTATGCCAAATCCGGACTAATATCTTCGTGAGTCTTGCTCCCTGCAATATACAAGCACACCCGCCAATAATTTTCCCCATCATAATAGTAGTATTTTCCATCTGCGGCGGGCAAAAATGTGAGCGTTTCACGAAAAAAATGAGTTTGTCCTTTAATCTCCATTTTTCTTTTGATATGAGAAGTTACCGTCAGGATATTGTTTTGAAGGATATCAACATCCTTAAAAACATGACGATTGATTTTTTGCAACACGTAACGGGAAATACCCCCTTCATCTATGGCAAGATACGTGTCATTGATATGCCCGTTGCCTAATGGCTGTAACTCTCGAACGGTATATTCTACCTGAAAACGCGAAAAAATTTCTATCGTTGGTACTTTTAACATCAGTTTGTTTCTTGATAATGCAAAAATAAGATATTTTTTTTATATACATGCGTAAAAATTTTTTTTTCCAAAAAATTTATTGCCAATTCAAAAATAAATCGTATCTTTGCCTGACCGTTTAGTCAATAATAAATTTAGAATTTAGAAATTAGAAATTAGAATCTTAAATAAATTTATGCCACGAACAAAGGAACAATACGAGAAAATTCGTAGCGAGAAACGCGCGTTGATAAAAGAAAAGGCATTGTTACTTTTCGCCGAGAAGGGTTTTGATGCTACTTCTATTAGCGACATTGCCCGTGCCGCAGGAATATCCAAAGGACTGATGTACAATTATTTTACATCAAAAGAAGATTTGTTGCAAGCCGTTTGGGACAACCTGACCGAAGTGTTTGCCCTGATGATTGACCCCGACAATGATGGGGAAATTTCCGACAGTGAAGGTGCCGACTTTATTGATAAACTGTTTGAACACCTGATAAATAACCGACCGCTGTACAAACTGTATTATCAGATTTCATTTCAGCCCACGGTGTTGAATTTCCTCACCACGAGATACGACCCGTCGAAAGCACAGCGCGAACAAAACCGAATCATTGGCTATTTTCGTCAAAAATTACCATCTAACAATATGAGTATAAATCATTTCACGGTTCTTGTTTTCTTAAAAGGACTCGCGTTGGTAAGTACCTACACCGAAAGCGTTTATGATAACGGGTTTCTGATGAAATATAAGGAGTTTTTAAAGGAATGTTTTTCACATAATTAACATAATTTTCAAAATTAACAGATTGATAATATGCAAATTTTGTAAACTATATAAATATGAAACCAGTAACTGTAATTTTAGGAATGTTTCTGTCGGTGTCGGCGATGGCGCAAAACGCCAAAGAAATCGTAACGCGAGCAGAAAACTTGTTGAAGGGCGAAAAGACCTCGTACTCGGAGAT
>JAISUP010000060.1 GCA_031272025.1 Bacteroidales bacterium | reverse complement strand
GGTCTCGTGGTTGAAGGGGTAGTGGTAGGTTTCGTGGTAGAAGGGGTAGTAGTTGGTCTCGTGGTTGAAGGGGTAGTAGTTGGTCTCGTGGTTGAAGGGGTAGTAGTTGGTCTCGTGGTTGAAGGAGTGGTAGTAGGTCTCGTTGTTGAAGGGGTAGTAGTAGGTCTCGTGGTTGAAGGGGTGGTAGTAGGTCTCGTGGTGGGGGTTATGGTTGAGGTTCCCTCGGTAACGGGTGTCCTACTTGTTGTAGAAACCGAACGGGTTTGTCCGTTTAGCGTGGAGCGAGTGGTACTGCCGGAAGACATGGGGGTGTTAAATTCTTGACGGGTAGTGGTTCCCGCTGCTCCCGACAAGGTAGCATTGGGGGAAGTAGAAATACGGTTTTGGTTATTACTTGTAGAGATTTCGTTATTTTTTAAGGTAGGACGTGTTCTTGACACAGAGGCTACCGTGGCATTGGCAGGTAAAGTAGAAACTACGCTACTATAACGTTGGTTAAAACTGGTTGGGGTATTATTTCTTGTTACGGATCCTCCGGCTGTATTCGTTTTCTTTGGGGATTCTCCGGAACGTCTCCCGTCGGTATTATTACGTACAACTCCATTGGAAACCACGCTATTGCGATGACCGTAATAGTATGATGTGTTGCGGTCGTAATTGTTGTGATAATATCCCGCGTAGTAACCATCGTGAAAACCATCCCAATAACCGGGACGACAGCCATGCCCATAATTGCCATAATAACCGGGATAATAGCCATGCCCGTGAGGATAATGATGGTGATACCCCCATCCCCATCCATAATTAAATCCATAAGAATAATATCCGTAGTCATAGTAATAGGGTCTGTAATAATAACTTGGCCAGCACCAATTGTAGCCTAAATAAATGCTCCAACCCCAAGTCGCGGGGCTGTAAGTGTACCAATACAAGTTCGTGAAATAGGGATCGTAATAGCCCCAATCATCGTATAGATTCGTGTGAAAACGGCGAATACGCGACGTGTAATAATAGTCATAATAGTCATTGTCATCATAATAATAGTTATTCGTGATATACGTGTTTCCATTACCATCTTGCATTTGAGTAGTTTCCGTAGTTGGGGTAGCATATCCTTCCCCTGTTTCTGCATTGACATATCCCGTTGTTGCATCGTAGTTTTCGTTTTCATACACAAATTCTTCAGGATTTGCTTGCTCGTATGTATTATAAGGGTATGTGTTATCGGTATGGTACCCTGTCGTTTCAGATTCGCTAACGGCTTTTTGGTACATCACGTCTGACGATGAAGTATATACATCATCATAAACGGTTAATGCTCCTACTTGACAAGAGCTGCTCGTGAATATTGCCACCGCGACCAGTGGGACTATCATCATCTTTTTCATGGCTTTATCCTCCTGTTTTTTAATTAATAACTGATAATTACTATTTTTACTATGGTTGAAAATATAGACTGCAAAGATACAAAAAAGTTAAAGTAATAGACGTGATTTTATTTCATGAGTGTATTTTTTTCGAGAAAATACTGTATTTTCGCGTGACAATTATGGATAAATTTTTTTAAATATCAATCATGAGAATTTTTTTTGGAATAGGGTTATTTTTCTTATTCGCGTGTAATGTCTTTGCTCAACCATTAACAGACTATCTTTCAACTGATTTTGAAGATATCCCGGCAGTGAGTATAATCGAAGATTCGCTACACGTTGAGGAAGGGGCTTGGTATCTTAAGCAAAAAATTGTGATAGATTATCATTACAATCAAGAAGGTAGTCTTGATTTGTGGCGAAAAGTGTACTCCTCAGTTAAAATTTATGATACCATAAAAATGGCTCATTTAAAAAAATGGATATTCCCGCGCATAAATCAAATGATTACCATAAAATCTCGTTTGATTCGAAACGGGAAAGTAGTACAAATTATTGGAAAAGAAAATCTTAAAGAAAGCACCAACTCGTTGGAAGACGAGGACGAAAACGAAGATGCCGAAGAGGAACTCCCTGTTACAAAAAGACATATCACCTACTTGGAGTTCGACCATATCGAGTCAGGGGATATTATTGAGTTTTTGGGTATTTTGTCAGTTCCCACGGTAGAATACGACAGGATAACGTTACAAAACCCCTTATTTTGTCGCGAGATGTCATGCACTTTAATTTTGCCGGGGAATCTTGATGCCGATGTTCGTACCTATCACGGGCTACCGCTTGCCAAAGATACGATTTTGATAGAGCAGAACAAACGTTGTTATTATTGTAATACCTTTAATATTGCCGCTGCCCCGAAAGAGCCGGTAACTTTTTATAACGCGAATTTAGCGTGCATGGATTACGTGATTAACCGCAATTACGCGCGGGGACGTGCCCGTTTCAATTCGTTTGCTACCTATGGACAACAACTCTATACAGCACTATCAGCCTTGTCTTCGGGCGACAAACGCGCGTTGCAAAATCTGGTTAGAAAAATGAACATTTCCCCAAAAGCAGATACCCGAACCCGTGTCATGTTGATAAATAGTTACGTGAAAAAGCATATCGCCTACGATCCCTCGTCTTCGGCAAATCGTATCAAAGAAATCTGTCAAAACAAAAGAGCCTCAGGACTGGGATTAACACGATTGTATTTTCATCTGTTTTTGCAAGAACATATCTATCACGAGATCGTGCTCACGAGCAATAAAACACAAGTTCTTTTTGATCCTACTTTTGATGCGGTGAACCACCTGAACGAACTCTTGTTTTATTTTCCCGCGTTAGACGATTTTATTTCTCCCGATTGGCTTAATTTCAATTTAGACTATCCGCCTTACGTGCTCACGGGGCAGCCCTCGGTATTTTATGAAATGGTTAAACAAAGCAATGGGAATGCCACGTTTGTCCCGCGGGTACTTGATATTCCCGCGTTGCCGACTTCTGCCAATGGAGATACTTTAAAAATAAATCTTGTTTTGGATGCCGAGAGCGGTAAAATGTCGGGCAAAATATACAGGGCACTATGGGGCTATCCTGCCATAAACCTGCAACAACATTTTGACCTGCTTCCCCCCGAAGCCAAAGAATACGTGGTTGAACATTACTTGGCTTTGGGTAACGAAAACACGATAATTACCCGCGAGCAATTTGAAAATACCGGTCGGGAAATGTTTGGTAGCAAGCCCATGGTAATGCGAGGTGATATTGCTTCTTTTGATTTTACTAAATTATACGAGGATAGCATCGTGATAAAAATAGGTCAACTGATTGGGGAACAAGCGAATATTCCCGCCTCAAAAGATCGAAAAATGCCGGTACAATTGAACTATTTGGAACATTACGAACGGACATTCAACATTATTTTACCTGAAAAATACAAGGTGATAGACTTTTCACAAATTCAAAAGGCAGTGTATGATAACGATGATTCCAAACAAGCCACTGCCGCCTTTATCGTTACCGCGAAACAACATCAAAACGTGCTAACGATACTTTGTAGGGAGTATTATAAAAAACTGTCTTATGAACCTGAAAATTTTGAAAACTACCGGCGTGTGGTAGAAGCGGCAAACACGTTTCACGAAAAGGCTACCCTGACCGTTGTCAAAACCCCGATAAAGACAAACTCTATAGGGAATTGAGAGAGATATTCATGTCTTTTCGAAGTTTAAAGAAATCATACATTCCTAAAAAAGAACTGCTCAATATATCTCCTACTTTAGAAGCACCTTCGGTGGTGAAATGGACATAGTCGTTACCCGCGAAACCCTTATTTACCCACGAGACCATGGAATTTTCACCCCCCATCACGCTATAGATATCCCAATATGCCGCCCCGTTGTCGAGTGCAGCCTCTTTTAGTGCATCGATGACTTTGGGTAAATGAGGATAGGTTTTCATTTGCCCGTTATGCCGCATACTCATGTCAGAAGGTCCGATAAAAAGGATCTTTGCCCGCGGACATGCTTTTTGTAAATATTTTATTTGCTTTATTGCTTGCTCTTTAAATGTTTCAATAGATTGGTCGGTTTTCAAGTAAGGAACTGAGTTACCCCCGAATTGCAAGATGATTAGTTTTACATTTACCCATTGATACATCCGGCTTAAATGAGAGATTGATAATTGGGTAAAAAAGGTGCCCGAAGAACCGCGTATCGGGATATTGTCCACGGATACCCCTGACCGGTCATCGGCAAGAATGGCGTAAATGTCTGCCGAACCGTGCATGGATAACGTTAACTGTGTAGCGGGGGTATCTAATTGCCACTCCATGATAGAAAGTTCGGGGACGGTTTGGGTGTATTTTCTACTGTAATGATGTTGCTCATCGGTTAGTGTTGCCGAAAAATCTTTTTGTGAATTTTTAAAAATCAATTTTATAGTAGCAAATTTTCCGGCATTAGGTTTAGCATGACGATGGGAAGAAGCCTGCATGGAGAAACGGGCATCTCCATGTATTCGATAAAATTTACCCATTAATCCATAACTCCCGTCGCGGCAGCGAGTAGATGTACCATAAACTGCATAGTCGGATAGATTTCCCGATACGCGCTGTAAAATAGACGGCGTGGGGATAGTCTGTAATAAAGGTAGCATGCCCGGTCCTCCCCCCCCGAATTGCTCTTGCAACTTTTGCCGCAAATCGCCGGTGATCCTGTCCATTTCTATTTGAGAATCGCCATAGTGCATGACCCGTATAGTCTGTCCCGTCTCTTTCGCCGTTTCCATTTCGGTAAAAAGAGAATCGAAAAAGGTAAGGTCATCTTCCGGAAAATAAAAACGTGCAGGAAAACCGGTAAGCAAATTTTTGTAATAAGCGAGAGTATCCTCTTGTGCCAAAAGTTGTACGCGTGCTAAAGAATCTGCCCATGCCATTTCTGTTTCGGTCGGTTCTTCGGAAACCTGCCGGTCGCGAGTTAGCATAGAATGTACATCAGGAAATTGCAATGAAAAATCACCTAAAACCAAACCATCTTTGGGAAAAAATGCAGATACAAATATCAGGATACCGATAACAATAAAAATGAAAAGAACAATACGATATGATTTCATAAATAAATCTATATTACTGATATATCGTTTTTCAATAAAGAAATTCTCTCTAAGGGTGATGGATGATTAAAAACAGCATTTCCTGCTACAAGAATATCGGCACCGGCTTTTACTACCGCGAACGCGTTGTCCATATCAATTCCCCCGTCTATTTCTATGAGTGTGTTTGTATTTTTTCGAGTTACCAATTCGCGAAGGCTTTGTAATCGGGAATACGCGTTGCTGATAAATTTTTGTCCCGCGAACCCCGGGTTTACCGACATCAATAAAACCAAATCTAAGTCCGCGATGATATCTTCCAACATAGATACAGGGGTAGCAGGATTGAGTGCCACGCCCGCGAGCATATCTTCATGCTTAATTTGATGCACTACCCTATGCAAATGAGTAACGGCTTCGTAATGAACAGTAAGCATTCCGGCACCGGCGGCTTTGAATTGAGAAATATACCTTTCGGGTTGCACGATCATCAGATGCACATCTAAGGGTTTTTCGGTCATCGCGGCAACGGTTTCTAATACAGGAAATCCAAACGTGATATTGGGAACAAACACGCCATCCATGATGTCCATGTGAATAAAATCTGCCTCCGATTCGTTTAATAAGGCAATTACATTGGTCAATTGACTCAAATCTGCCGCTAATATGGAAGGTGATAGCAATGGTTTCATATACGATATGATTGAAAATGCAAAAATACTCAAATTTTTATTATCAAGGGTTGTTTTTATATTGATATTTTTTGTATCTTCGCGCCCTGATTTTGGTCTCGTGGCCGAGTGGCTAGGCATTGGTCTGCAAAACCAAGTACTCCGGTTCGAATCCGGACGAGACCTCTAAAATGTCAACATTACCTTGCATTATCGAATGCCATACATCTACGGTAATGTCTTTTGAATTGTTTCCGGTAATAGTTCCTACTTAAATCTATTGCATAATTAATCTCTTTAATTTCTGTAGATTAAGTATTTTCCCGTTTTTTCCTTTCAAACTAATAATGTCTTCGTCTATCATTTCCGAAAGACTTCGCGATAAAGAAGGGCGCGTAACCCCAAAATATTCTGCCATTGCTGTCAGGGTCATATCTAAGGTGAAAATCATATTTTTACTCCTTGCCAATACATATCGCGCTATTTTTCCTTTAATGGTCTTTGTGGAAAGGAATTTTAATCGTTCCGACAGAAAATACGCCCGATTAGAGGTGAATGCCATAAATTCCTTTAAAAATGTTTCATTACAGGCAAGTTGTTTTGTGATTGAATCTTTGGAAATAAGAATAACTTCGCAATCTTCCAAAGCAATAATGTCCACAGGAAATTGATTGATTTCGGAAAATAAAAAAGCAGGTGCTAAAGGATTGGGCGCGTGAATGGTTTCAATCTTCAAAACGGTTCCCGATTCAGATACCATTTCGGTTTTTACACTCCCTTTCAATAAGATGTATAAAGCATTAACAAGGTCACCCTGTTGGGCAATCCAATCTCCTTTTTTGAAATGCTTAGTCTTGATTTTTAAGTTATTGATAAAATCTTCCCGTTCGTTGACAGGTATATTCTTGCATATCGGACATGAAATTAAATCGTCAATATTCATATAGTTTTGATTTTTTTGCAAAGATAGTATTTAGCGGACAGTAATAGAAAATTTTATACTATCTTTGCAGTCAGAAGAAAAAATAGAAAGGCTATGACCGAAAAAAAAATAAAAGACAGGACGCGGACAGTGCTTTCATTCGATTACGCGATGAAGAAACTGCTGCGACAAAAGAGCAACTTCAAGATACTTGAAGGCTTTCTCAGCGAACTGTTGTTTAAGGATGTCAAAATCGTTAAAATCCTTGAGAGTGAGAGCAATCAGGAGACTTTTGACGACAAACAGACGCGCGTGGACATCCTTGCCGAAGATGCCGACGGCGAATTGATGATTATTGAAGTGCAGTATCAGTTCGAGATTGATTATCTGCTTCGTATTCTCTACGGAGTAAGTCGGCACATTGCAGAAAGTCTGCATAAGGGCGACGAATATTACGATGTCAAAAAAGTATATTCCATCAGCATTCTGTATTTCGACAAGTTTCACAACGAGGATGAGTATATCTATCATGGCAAGACGGAGTTTCGCGGATTGCACAACAACAAGGTGCTGTTATTGACCGAAAAGCAAAGAAGGTATTTTGAGGCAGAGACCCCCTCTGACCTCTACCCTGAGTATTATCTGTTAGATGTTACCAACTTCGACGACGCAGCCAAGAGTACGCTCGATGAATGGATATACTATCTGAAACACAACGAAGTGAAAGATTCATTCACAGCCAAAGGCATGAAAGAGGTGCGTGAATATCTTGATTTCGAGAAACTTAGTCCCATAGAGCAACGTCGCTACGACAAAGCGATAGACATCAAACTTGGTTGGGAATCATCCATAAAGACAGCAAAAATGGAAGGGCGCGATGAAGGACGAGAAGAGGGTATTGCTATCGGCTTGA
>JAISUP010000063.1 GCA_031272025.1 Bacteroidales bacterium | reverse complement strand
TCGTGTTTGAGTTGCCCCCTGTCCTGCTGCCGCCGTTTCTCAAACCATCCCGAAGCATAGAGAATAAGCGCCAAAACAATAATAAACAGCAAAATAACGTAATACAAAAACAGGTTGTCGGGCTTCAAAAACGAGCGCACTTCAATATCGTAGGGCAAAGCGAGGCGGACGAAATAATCGCCAAACCGCCGAGCATAATAAATATACTGCAAATTGTTTGTATGAGAGAGCCTTATGTCGCTGCCGCCGCCCTGCGTGTCGGCTGTAACAATTTCGGGGCGGGCAATATGATTTTCCATCGCAGCATAATCGCTTACCTCGTTGTCGTAAATAACCGAACCGTCAGTTTTTATCAGCGTCAGGCGAATATTTTCGGGCAGCAAAACGAGCAGACTGTCAGCCGCATCGCTCAATTCGCTGTCAAGCATCGCCGCCTCCAGCCGCCGGTAAACCACTTCGGCATAGCCGTCCATCCGCTGTTCGAGTGCAAAAGTCTTTTGCCGCCTCTCACGCGACTGTTCCAATACCACAATCCCGACCGTGAAAAGCGTGAATATCAGCAAAAAAGCGAGAAATATTTTACGTCTGAATCCCATAATTTTTGTTGCAAAGATTTTCTGCGGGAAGGCACAAAATTTTTTCAAAAATCAGCGACAAATCCTATTCTGAAAGTAGGGTTACTATAAAAAGTATTCTCGTTGGGAATCACGTTAAACAGCATAAGCCCGTACACGCTAAAAATCTCAGTCAACTTTTGCCGGTACCCCGGTCCAATCATAACCCCATGGCTTTCTATTCTTTCAGTAAGAATTTTGTTCGGGTTATTTGGGTCGAGATAGGGGTTACCGTAGTTGACATACTCGTACCCCGCGTGCACGATAATTCGTTGTTTCCATATTAGCCCTTCGGCAAAAATGCCACCACCAAAAACGTGCATGGCATATTTGTAATAACTGTCATAAGAAAACATGTAAGTTGCAGATACTCCAAGCAGTAGCCATTTTATTTTGGGATATACTCCAAAAAAAGGCGAGATAGAAAGCGCGTTATAAGTACCAAATTGTGCGCCCACGCTACCCCCTGCGGCTAAGGTAATGTATCGATTGTTATTTTTCTCCCTACTTTGGTAAGGTCTCAAACTTTTGGGCAAAGGTACATCTTCGTCGTATTGAGCAAAAGTGCTGACAAAAATGCCGAACAGCAAAAACGTTAACCACAAACTTTTCTTACGCATGGGATTGTTACATTTATTGTGTATCTGTTACTCCTTCTGGTTCGTTAGTTACTTCGGGTTCATTTAGTTCCACATTTTCTGTTTCCTCTGGGGTTTCTTCTTCGCGAGGCACCTGAGTAATCGCCGCTATAATATCTTCGTTTTTCAGGTTGATGAGTTTCACGCCTTGGGTGGCACGTCCCATCACGCGCAAACTGTCCACGTGCATACGTATGGCTATTCCCGACCGGTTGATAATCATGAGGTCATCAGCATCGGTAACATCTTTAATCGCGATAAGCCCGCCTGTTTTTTCCGTAACGCTAATGGTTTTTACCCCCTTAGCTCCACGATTTGTAACTCTGTACTCGTCAATTGCCGAGCGTTTTCCGTATCCGTTTTCTGAGACTACGAGCACGTTGGCTGTTGTATCTTTTTCCATACAAATCATGCCTACAACGTAGTCGGCATTGTCAGACAATTTTATGGCTCTTACTCCCGCGGCGGTTCTGCCCATGGGACGTACTGTTTGCTCACTAAAACGCACGGCTTTACCGGAATGTACGGCAAGCATCATTTCACATTCCCCGTTGGTGAGTCGTGCCTCAAGCAATTGGTCTCCTTCGTGAATGGTAATGGCGTTGATCCCGTTGGCACGTGGGTGTGAATAGGCTTCTAACGAAGTCTTCTTTATAGTTCCCTTTCTCGTGCACAAGATAATGAAATTGTTACGAATATAGTCGCTATTCTTAATATCTTTAAGATTAATGATAGCCCTGATTTTATCGTCAGATTCTATATTGATAAGATTTTGAATAGGTTTCCCTTTTGAGGTTTTATTTCCTTCGGGGATTTCGAAAACACGAAGCCAAAAGCATCTTCCTTTTTCCGTGAAGAAGAGCAAGTAGTTGTGATTGGTCGCCGTGTAAAGATGTTCTATAAAATCTTCTTCTCTCGAATTACTCCCGCGCGATCCTTTGCCGCCCCTTGCTTGTACTTGATATTCTGACAACGGGGTACGTTTCACGTAACCTAAATGAGAAACGGTAATCACTACCGACTCGTCCGCGATAATGTCTTCTACCCTAAATTCTGAAGCATTGAACTCAATTGGCGAGATACGCTCGTCTCCAAATTTTTGTTTTACCTCTCTTAATTCATCTTTGATAATTTGATAACGAAGGGCTTCGTTGTCTAAAATCTCTTTTAAGTATTTTATTTTTTCCATCAAGTCGTCATACTCGGCTTGTAGTTTGTCGTGTTCCATTCCCGTGAGTTGTCGGAGTCTCATTTCCACGATATGCCGGGCTTGTATTTCCGAAAAGTCCCATTTTTCCATCAAGCCGGTTCTGGCTTCGTCCACGGTTTTAGACGCACGGATATGGGCAATAATCTCGTTTATAATGTCTAAGGCTTTGAGTAATCCTTCAACGATATGAGCACGTTCTTCTGCTTTTCGCAAATCAAAACGAGTACGTTTTACTACAACCTCGTGCCTGTGTATCACGTATTGCGATATAATATCTTTGATATTAAGCGTTTGCGGGCGACCGTTGACTAATGCCACGTTATTCACGCTAAACGAAGACTGTAATGCCGTTTGTTGGTATAATTTATTGAGCACCACGTTAGGTACTGCTTCTCGTTTGAGTTCGTACACGATACGAATCCCGTTTCGTTTATTGCAAAGGTGGTCTATCCCGCTAATTCCATCTAATTTTCCCGCTTTTACCAAATCAGAGGTTTTCGTAATTAAGTCGGCGGGCGACACCATGTAGGGTACTGACGTTGCCACGATGCGTGCTTTCCCGTGTTCTTCTTCTATGGTCGTGTGCCCGCGCATGATAATACGTCCGTGTCCGGTCGCGAAAGCCTCTTTAATGCCTTCGGTACCATAGATAATACAGCCGGTAGGAAAATCAGGACCTTTGATATACTGCATTAGTTCAGGAATCGTGATTTCGGGATTTTCGATATAAGCAATAATCCCGTCGCAGACTTCGCTAAGATTGTGAGGTGCCATATTGGTAGCCATTCCCACGGCAATGCCCGAAGACCCATTGATAAGCAGTGCCGGTACCTTAGCAGGCAATACCATAGGCTCTTCTAAGGATTCATCAAAGTTAGGAGTAAAAGATACAGTCTCTTTTTCGATGTCGTCCATCATGGCTTCTGCCATTTTTCGTAACCGGGCTTCGGTATAACGCATGGCGGCAGGACTATCGCCATCTATAGAGCCAAAGTTTCCTTGTCCATCAACAAAGGGGTAGCGTAAAGACCATTCTTGCGCCATGCGCACCATAGAATCGTAAACAGCGGTGTCGCCATGCGGGTGATATTTACCAAGAACCTCACCGACAATTCTTGCCGACTTTTTATAAGGGGTGCCCGAAACGATACCCATATCCCACATAGCGTATAAAATACGACGGTGTACCGGTTTCTGACCATCACGCACATCAGGTAACGCCCGTGCCACTATCACCGACATCGAATAATCAATGTACGCTGATTTCATCTGACTCTCTATATTAACCCTGATAATTTTTTCACCTTCTATCATAAAAAATAGCCTTTCTTAATTTATTATTTAGTTGTATACTAAATGATTAATTTCCTAAAAATGAATAAGCGAAGATACGAAAAAAAAATGAAACACGATAGATTTCTTTTTTGTACCTTTGCATTGTCTTTTTTTAACCTGCATTATTCATACTATCCCCCAAATTGTTTTTTCCTACATACGGAGACGATGTTTTTTTTCGACCGAAGGTCAAAAATCCGATAAAATTGAGACTCGGTTGATGAAAT
>JAISUP010000036.1 GCA_031272025.1 Bacteroidales bacterium | reverse complement strand
AATTGAGGTAAAACTCGGCAGCAAAGAAATAGAAGAGGCGGCACAACATTTACTGCAACTGAAAGATAAAGTTAACACCGATAAAATGCGCGAACCCTCATTTTTAATGGTCTTAACCGACGGACAGTATGCTTTTCAGCGAAAAGACGGCGTGTTTGTTGTGCCAATTGGTTGCTTGAAACCGTAACGGTGCAACAAAATCATTTAATCGTGTAAACTAATTTGTAAACAGTGTGTATTTTTTAACCAAAAAAAATGTATTTTCGCGAAGTTTTTTATTTATCATTAATCGCGTGAATATGAAAAAAGTTTTTTTCACTCTGCTTATATGTTTGACTTTATGTACTTTTAGTTGCATGAAAATGAAGCAATGTCATTGTACCGAGACGGTGGTTACCACTTATCCTGATGGAATTATAGAAAGCGAAACTTCGGAACGTACCATTGAAACCGACAATTGTTCGCTTGCCAACGGGCGTGCACGCTCGTCGAATACGGTGCAGCATTTAGATAATCAAGGAAACCCGTATTACGTGGAACTTATCGTAGAGATAAATACGGTTTGTCAATAAAATAAGTGAGCCATTCGGGGTACGATTTTTGGGTGCAAGTCAGGTTATCAATAGTGATTTGACTTACCCGCGAAAAGAGCGCGAATGCCATCGCGAGGCGATGGTCGTTGTGACTATAAAAGCGATGCCGCGAGGGGAAAGTTTTGCGCGGAACAAATATGACCATGTCTTTATCGGGATGCTGGTAGGTGCAGGCGTAGGGCATGATATTTTCGGATAGCAGGTCTAACCGTTTCGATTCTTTCAGGTTGAGACAAGTAATGCCATGTAAGGTAAGTGTGCGCTTTTGGCACACGGCGGTACATGCCACCACCAAAGCAAGGTCAGGATAGTGTAACACGTTAAAATTTAAAGGGTCTTGTCGCGAAAAATAGACATCTTTGGAAATACTAATCCCGTTTTTAGCGGGTGCGGTATGCACGCCCATGAAATTAAACCAACGTGCCGCGATGGCATCGCCTTGCCAACTTTGTAACGAAAGCCCGGGCAAACGATAACTCTCTTTCTCGCTTAGCGAAGTCCACCCGTACCAAAAAGCAGCGGCACTCCAGTCGCGCTCGATGTCCTCGTTGCAAGGAAGAACCTCCCTGTTGTTCATGTCTTCTATAACCTTCTCGGTCATGAGCAAATAAGGATACGAGGGCATTTGCTCGGGGGGAGGAGTAATTTTTATCTTCGTGAAACCCAACCTATTTCGCGATAACAGCAGTGCCGAAGCATATTGACTGCTTTTTTCGCAGCAAATGTTCAGGGTTGTCGCGTGGAGCGTTTTGCCGGTAATCATCAGTTCGTGATTTTGTTCGCTAATGTCGGCACCTGCTTCTCGCAATGCCGCGAGCAGGGGGTGGTGCGGACGTTGTAAAAGACGGTTACTACCGGTTAAGAGCCATTTGCCGGGGGTAGTTGCCAACAAAGGCAGCAAAAAACGAAATGCCGCCCCACAATCGCCAACATGGATGACGGTAACCTGCCCGTCCGCGACTAAAATACCTTCCTGTATTCGCGACAGTCCGGCTACCACCGTATGCACGTCCTCCCCATCGCGAACCATCGCGGGCAAAATAATGCCCCGTGTGGCATAAGTGTATATCAAATAACGAATATACAAACTCTTGGATACCGGTAGATGAATAATTTTAGACATGTTTTTCCTGTATCGTTTGTTATATCAAAAAAATACAAATATACGCTTTAAAAAAAAACGAGATATTAAAAAATATCTCATTCTTTTTGGTTCAAAGAAAACGCCCAACAAATGAAATGATTAGTCAATTTCTTTGGATTGCAGTTTCTGGACGTAAATGGCTTTGAGCCTTTGTTCGCGACGCAGGACACTGGGTTTGGTGAACTTCTGACGGTCGCGCAATTCGCGCACCACGCCGGTTTTCTCAAATTTCCTTTTCAATTTCTTTAAGGCTCTTTCAACGGTTTCGCCCTCTTTCACAGAAACAACGATCATAAATAATACCTCTTTCTTTTTTAAATGATTATACTAATAAAAATTCGGCTGCAAAAGTACAAAAAAAATCAATACCACGCTACTTATTTTTTTTTTTAAATCGTTTTTTAATCATAATTTTTTTTTTATCTTTGCACGCTTGAAAAAAAGTAATTTTGACAAGAATAATTAATCAAAGTTTTAGTGATAAAAAATCTTTTGAAGAATGAAAAAAGTAACCGACAACACGTGGTTAGGCAAAATATCGGCAGGTCTTAATGTGCTGGTATTTATTATGTTTGTTGTATCTCTCGTGCTTTTGAAAAGTTATGATACGACCAATGTTCAATATGTAGACTATCGTCAATCGTATGTTCGTGCTCAAGATAAGTTGACCGAAGCAGAGAAACCTAAGAAGTTAGATTCTGTTACGGTTGCACATTATCAGCATCGGGTGGATACTTTATTAAAAGTAGTGCCCGCGAACGCCAAGGATAAGAAGTCGCTAAACGAAGATATTGACAGGGTAAAGAAACTTTTGGCAGAAAAAAGTTCGATAAAGTCGCGTAACGATTCTATTGCCGCGGCGAGCCGGGCGATTTTTATCCCCATAGAAAAGCAGTTCAAAGCGTTGGAAACCGATATGCTCGCGGCAAAGGGGCAATGGTCCGTATGTATTTGGATTTTCGTGATTGTACTTTTGGCAAAAACGGTGGTATTTGCTTTATGGAATTTTAAAAATGCCAAAAATACGCGGGCGTTGTGCGCGTGGGCAAAGAAAGGCTCCAACCCATCGTGGGCATTCTTGGGCTGGCTCGTGCCGGTATACAATCTCGTGAAACCCTATGCCTTTTTTAGCGAACTATGGAATGATACCTCTTATATACTAGAAGATAAAAAACTCCTACCCGAATCTAAAAAAGAAGACAATAGCGATTTGCTGTTGGGTATTTGGTGGGGGCTATTCCTGATTGCCGCCGGATTGATGAGCATCTTTATTCATGGAACCTTCTTTACCACCGGCTCACTCTTTTATAATATGAGCCACACGGGCGTGATGACCGTCGCTGCCATTTTTTGGATGCTATACTTGTTAGTAGAGGATGTTTTAGTGCTTAATTTCAACAAGAAAAATCTCTTGTTAATGAAAGCCTGAGCATCATGAAAAAAACAGGTCCCCTGCTTTTGCTATGCGTGTTATGCTTTTCGAGACTATTTGCTCAAACGGATGACTATTCCTTGACCGAGCAAAGAAAAACCGTGCTTTTTCTTATCCCGTTTTTTTCCGATAAAATAGAGGAAATATCTCTTGTCAACGCGCGTACCGATGACGACATTTACGACATTACCCCTTTCCAATTAGTGGCTTTTTGGGAGGGAGCACGTTTGGCAATTGATGAGTTTGAACAAGAAAATAAACCGCTAAAAGTTATCGTGAGAGACGTGAGCAACGACAGTACTGAACTACTTAATATATTGAACGACAGTGAATTTATGCAAGAAGTGGATTTGATTGTCGGTCCATTTTTTGGGCAAATGTTCAAAATTGCAGCCCGTTATGCCAAACAATATGAAATCCCGATACTGAATCCCTTTAGTTCGAAAACCCTTTTCTTAAATCATAACGAATTTGCATATAAATTGATGCCATCGGCACAGGTAGAACCAAGTTTGGCTTATCGTTATGTCAAAAATCAAGACCTCCCCATGTCTATCATGCTTTGGGTAGAAGATGAAACCGATACCGAAATTATTCCTTATATAGAGTATTTTAAGCGAGAAAATATCCCCTATATGGTCGTGAAGTTCGAGAACGGGGTAAGTAATTTAACGTCTCGTTTTAAGCAAGGGTATTTGCATCTCGTGATTGTCGCCGCCAAGAATAAGGCACGGGTTATTAGCAATTTCAGACAATTGAGTGCCCGTGCAGATATTCCCAAACTCACGCTCGTGATTCCCGAAGATTGGTTGCAAAAAAATGAGGAAGAGTTAGACATTTTTAACCGGCTAACCGTGCACTTTTTCTCTAATTATTATGTAGATTATCAAAATGACATCACGCTCAATTTCGTGAATAATTATATTGAGAAGTACGCGTCGCCTCCTTCGCTTGCCCGTTTTTCTTTTCAGGGTTACGACATTACCCGCTATTTTTTACAAGCCTTGTTTCATCGTTTCGATTTGCGTAGGGTTCAATTTGTCCCCGTAGCCCTTAATTTTGATTTTCATCCCGTGGAAGAAGGGGGATACGAAAATAAATGCAAACGTTTTTTGCGGGTAGAAAATTTCGAGATCAAAGAAACCGTGATAAAGTAAATTAGTTTTTACTCCATTCATGATCAAAAAAAACACGATACGGCAAATGCCATTTTTGGGCAATGTCCGCGCGAGTGATGATGCCGTTGAAACAATACAAACTTTGCATGAGCATGGGTTGCGTGATGATTGCATTTCGAGTACCCGTGCCGGTTGACAACGCGTAAAGAAGAGGACCTATCCATTGCCCCAACGTGTGAAAAAAGCCCGTAGAGCATGTCTTTTGAAAACAAATACGATCCATAACTCGTTGCCCGCCTTTATCTTTGATATAATCTAACGCGAAAGCAGTGATTTGACGCGAAAGCAAATGTTGAAAATATGCTATGGATAAGTTTCCCGTTTCTAATGTACTTATAACAACTTGTTTATTTTTCAAAAAAGCAATTTCTTGTAATGAGAATGGGGTTAACTTAGCGACTACTTGGCTTTGAAGGATTACCTCGAAGGGAAAATCAACCACGGAGACACCGGCATCCGCGAAGTCTAAATCGCTCATGCCCGCGTGTTCCCCTAACCCTCGTTCCACAACTACTTCTATCTTTTTTTCGGTAAGGCGAGCCACGTGCGCCGGCGACAGCAAAACTACCCCTTCGTGCGGTTCATGGTCGCGAAGTATCCCAATAACTCGACCCCCACCTGCTACACCTGTGAAAAAAGGTATCGCCCGTGTTTGATATCCTGTCTCTTCTTCGTGAATCATAGCGCGTGAAAATTTAAATCAAAAATCAATTTCTCGTGTACGATCAGGTAATAATTTTATATAAACATGAACCATCTCGTACCCGGTTACTTCCAATTTCTCCGCCCATTCTACAAAACAATAGGCACCACTACTTAAATAGTCATCAATTCCAATTTGTCGCAGTTCTTCCACCTTATTGATTCTATATAAATCAAAATGATATATGGGTTCACCCACTTGCGTATGGTATTCGTTCACGATGGCGAAAGTGGGACTTGAGGTCGGATGAGCAACTTGCAACGTGTCGCAAATGACTTTAATAAGTGTAGTCTTGCCTACTCCCATTTCTCCATGAAAAGCAAAAATACGATTGTTCGGGTACTTTTGCAATAAATGATTTGCCAAAGCAGGCAGTTCTTTTTCTTCGCGAATAATACACGATGTGTAAGGCTCCTGATACATGCTTCCTGTCGTTTTTAATATTGTTGCAAAGATAGTGAAAAAAAATAACACGACAACACGTCAGACAATGTAGAATGGAAAAATGGAGGAATGGAGGAATGGAGGAATGGAGAAATGGAGAAATGGAGGAATGTAGAAATGGAGGAATGTAGAATGGAGAATGGAAAATGTAGAATGTAAAATGGAAATTATGGAAAGGAATGGGATAAGGAACCGTCATGGGGCACCTGACCCGCGATTCCCTGATAAAGCAGGGGGATTCCCGCCTTCGCGATGACGGCATTGTCTGAAAATAACATATTCATTTTTATCGTGAAAGTCCTAACGGACTTTTAACCGGTTGCTGATTGTCTCTCTATTGATATGAATGCCCTACGGGCAAATAAACCGTAGGTTTTACATATCAATAGAAAAAGAATAACCTCCCGA
>JAISUP010000062.1 GCA_031272025.1 Bacteroidales bacterium | reverse complement strand
CATTTATATATAATTTCTTCTTTAAGCATTTTTCGCTTATTTTTTCACGGTGCAAAAATACAACTTTTACCCGAATAAACCCACATTTTTTTTCATTTTCTGTCTATAACAATCGGTGGTATAATTTCGGCAGATTTGGGGGAGGCAATTCTTCCGGAGTTTCTCCTAATTTTTTCAATCATAAAAATTTAATAGAACAAAATATTTCTTTATGCGTAAATTTTTGCAAATAAATAACAAAGGTAGGTTTTCTAATTTTGACTTCGTTTGTATGGGATTGGGGTTGTTGGCTTTCATTTTCTATTATGGCGAAGTTTGGAAAAATTCTTTTAACATTCCTCGGTGGGATGATTATAATGTTTTTTTCGGTTGGTTGAAGGAATATCTCGACTCTCAATCTGTCGGGGAAAAATTCAAATTACTATTTGCCCCACATGGCGAAACTGAGCACATCATGGCTCCCATGAGACTAATAGTTTTATGCAATTATTATCTTTCCGGCACGGTCAATCTTCTACCTGTTATCGTGATAGGGAATCTTTTTTGGATAGGCATCGCCGCGATGTTTTGTCTGTATATCAAATCGAAGAAAGAGATGCCCGTGTTTGTGTTATTTGTGATACTATTGATGTTTAACGGGCAAAATTTGGAAACATGCACTTGGGCAATTTCTTCTATCGTAAACATCAGTCCTATATTCTTTGGCATGATGTCTATATTGCTTATATTCAGTAATAAAACACGTTTAATGTATATTCTTGGGCTGATAATAGCCGTAATTACTGTTTTTTCTAATGGTAATGGATTGTGTATTATTCCTGCTATTGCTGTAGGTTTATGGAGTCAAGGACGCTCAAAAGAGGCTTTGATAGTATCTTCTGTTTTAGTGTTGGCGGGAGTTGGATATTTTCTTTCTATGAATACCTCCGTGGGGACAAAAATGGTTTTTTTTGAATTGTTGCGAAATCCGGTGAAGCCTCTCGTGTCATTTTTTTCGTTTGTGGGTGCAATCTTTTATATTCCATCAAAACAATGGATACCTGTACTTGTCGGTTTATTTGTGGTAGGCACTTATGTTTATGGAATAATCCGCGAATATCATATTAACAACCCATTATGGTTCTCATTCTTTACTTTTATGCTATGTACGGCAGCCCTTGTTGCCATTGGCAGACCATCGGGAATGATAGCCCCCTTGCGTTATCGCACGTACATATCCATGTTCCCGATTCTAACACTCTTATTCTTTTTCGACTATCGTGATAATATGATAATTAGAAAAGTAGTGCGATATATTTTGCCGGTTCCTGTTTTGCTGTATAGCGTATTTTGCACCTTTTTGTATGCTCAAAAAGCAGAAAAACGAACAGAATACTTAAAACTCTCTACTTTAAATTGGCAGTTACACGGCAATGGACTGTTTCATGGTTCAACAAACTCAGGAACAGCGGAATTGTCGTGGGCAGAGGCTTCCGGGATTTACAAAATGCCTGTAATGCCTTTCTCCCAATTAGATTATCCTATATGTAACAACGCGATATTCAGCGATAAAAATTCACAAATTAAGTATAATATATCTTCTATCGAGGAAAATAACGGCTATTACATCATTAAAGGTTTTGCTTATATTGAACATGCAAACATGGATTTTACAGATATATACTTATATTTGATAAGCCCCACCGATACTATCAGGCTTAAGCCATTTGCCGAACGCCATTATGATTTATTAGAACCATCAGAATCCCTATCGTCTCGCTCTCTCAGTATTTGTGAAAATAGCGGTTTTTGTGCAATTTTGAACAAACCCGACATCCCGTGCGGGACATATTCGCTTGGAATAGAGATATGTAAAAGAATGATCGTGCCCTTGAATAGAACATATAGTATCACGACAGATACCTTATTCTACTTCTGAATTTTCTACGCGCTTTTCTTAGTCGGCTTCTATCCCGTCAATAGAGAACCTTAATATAGATTCTAACTCGTTATCTTGTAAATCTTTGACAATTATTTTTTTATCTTTATCTAAGAGAAAAATAACGGGAATGGCACGCGTGTCGAATAAATGCTCTTTTTCTATTTTCTCTTGATAGTCCCACGCGTGGAGAAAATGAGCAGGTGCCTCGGCTACAAACCGTTCCCATACCGATCTGTCGTTTTCAAAATAAAGGGTAAGTACTTGTATTTTATTGCTATCAATCATTTGGGTAAGGTAAGTATTTGCTAACATTTTTTCTTTAACAGAAATACACGAGTGGCACTCCGGATGCTGTAAATAAAGAAGCATGTAGTTGGCTTTAATGTTTTTTAAGGAAGAGGTATCACCCGTGGACAATAAAAGGGGAATGTCAGGAACCGTGCTCCCCGGGTGATTTTGGTCGAGAAGATGTAGCATGTCGGTATAATATTTTTTTTCTTTTTCGGTTAGGGAGGCATGAAGTAGCATGTCTTTTAACACGATAATACAAGCGCGCTCGTGCCACATTGGGTAACCGGGTGGGCCCATTTTTTTATTTAAAAAAAGACAAACTTGCATGTAAGATGTAGGATAATCGTGCAAAAAGGATAAGGTATTTTGCAAAAAGAGTGCTCCTTGTTCCGGAGAAAATTGATGTAGCAGGGAAATAAAATGTAGCATCTTATTATAAAACACCGGGGTAGCATATATCCTTGAATCTTCCCACGGCATGTAGTCGAAAAAATGGGTGGCAATATGTTGTTCCATTGCTGTCTTGTCGTGATAGCAATTTTCGGGGGGCGCGGGCATCTCTTCCGACATCCGTACCAATGAAGATAGCAGGGTTCGCGGGTAGGCAGCAATCACCGTTTCGCGAATTTGCCGTTTTCGCGAATCTATCTCTTGTGCAACCTGAAGAATTGCCGTTATTTTTGCCGTATCTACGCGTGCGGGAATCGCGTATAGTTGTTGCAACGCCATCCGAGAAGACTTTGCTACTGCATCCAACGAATCCATCTGTTCGATATACCGTTGGTTGGCAGTATTTTCTTCGCTGCGAATATACGTGATAACCGTTTTGTCCGGAGTTCGCGTATCTTTTTTAATAATCACCTCGAAATCCTGACTTTTGTCATCGGAAATAATGAAAAAAACAGGGTCAAAATATTTTCCCGACAAGCAATAAAACCCGGGCGAGATGCTTTTGTTGTCGTATAGTATCTCACAATTTTTAGCAGGAGTGCTTACCTTTGCATTTTTCCATTGTCCATCTTCGGAAAAGGCTTGCAAAAAGACAGTATCTCTCCGTATCCCTTCAAAATAGATTTTGATATTGACCCCGCGTGCAGCAAACGTGAGCATGGGGATAAAATACAGGAAAAGGCATATATATTTTTTTATCATGATAGGGGGGGTATAAATGATTCTACGTTTTTCATAAGCGCGTCAATTCGTCTTTGGAATGCTTCGCGAGTCGCGTAGCCTACGTGCGGCAGGACTACACAGTTTGGGGCGTTGAGTAGTGGGTGATTCTTGGGGAGAGGAGGTTCTTTTTCAAACACGTCAAAAGCGGCACCTGCCAAACGGTGCGAATGTAGGGCATGGGCAATAGCCTCCATGTCCGTAAGCCTGCCGCGTGCCGTGTTGATGAGCACCGCCGAAGGTTTGCACAAAGAGATTCGTTCCGCGGACAAAAGCCCGGTCGTTTCCGTAGTGAGGGGTAAATGTAAAGACAAGATATCGGCAGCGCGAAGCAACTTATCCAAAGAAACGTATTCAACGCCAAGGTCTTGTAACTCTAAGTGCGGGCTTCGGTTCCACGCGATTACTTTGCTGCCGAAAGCGAGCATGTAACGGGCGACCCGGCTACCAATTCTCCCGGTTCCGATAATGCCCACGGTCTTCTCGTGCAACTCTAACCCCAAATGATCGCCGCGGGTCCCGCCGGTCCTCGCCTTGTTCCCCATGTCGAGAAGAGAACGATACAAGTGAATCATAAGCCCGACAGTCAGTTCGGCAACCGCGATAGTAGAATAATCAGGCGTGTTTTTTACTATGATATTTTTTTCTTGACAAAAGTCTAAATCAACGTGGTCTACCCCCGCGAAGGCAACCGCGAGCATTTTCAATTTGGGCAAAACAGAAAGAATTTCACGGGTCATGGGAAGGTTAGAGACGAGTACGATTTCGGCATTTTGCATCCGGCAAATTATCTCGTCTTTATTCTCTGTCCGGTCGAGAAAACAAGTGAATTTATGACCTCTTTTCTCGAAATATTGTTGGTATAAAGTTACCAACGATTTGTCCATACCTAAGGGTTCAATGGCTACGATATTCATTTTTCGTTAAAAACAGTTACAAAGATAAACTCGACAAAATTACGCGTTTTATTTGAAATACACTAAAAAATATCGAAATTTTTATGTATTTTTGTCGGCTTGATTTTTCAAGCTGGAATCAACCCATTGACATTATCATATTGCTGAATATTATGGCAGAAAAACATCTTGGCGAAATTTCGCAAATTATTGGTGCTGTGGTAGATGTTCGTTTTAAGGAAGGCGAACCGCTACCCAAGATTTATGATGCCCTTGAAGTGCTCAAATCTTCGGGCGAGAAAATTATTTTAGAATGTGAGCAGGATATTGGCGAGAACACGATGCGCTGTATCGCGATGGATTCCACGGACGGGCTTAAAAGGGGCATGGAAGTGGTAGCAACCGGTAGGATGATATCTATGCCTACGGGAAATATTAACGGACGATTGCTCAACGTGATTGGCGACAGCATTGACGGGATTGGGGATATCGTGTCCGCGACCCGTAACGACATCCACAAAGACCCCCCTTCTTTCGACAGTTTGTCCACGACACAAGAAGTGCTTTATACAGGAATTAAGGTAATAGACCTGATTGAGCCTTACGCGAAAGGTGGAAAAATAGGACTGTTTGGAGGCGCGGGGGTAGGCAAAACAGTACTTATCATGGAAATGATTAACAATATTGCCAAAAATTATGCAGGGATGTCTGTATTTGCAGGGGTCGGGGAGCGTACCCGCGAAGGGAACGACTTACTGCGGGAGATGATAGAATCCGGTGTTATTCGCTATGGCGACGAGTTCAAAGAAAGCATGGAAAAAGGGGGCTGGGACTTGTCGAAAGTAGACAGAGAAGAGTTGGCAAAATCACAGGCGACCCTTGTTTTTGGACAAATGAACGAGCCGCCCGGAGCCCGTGCCCGTGTAGCATTGTCGGGCTTAACCGTTGCCGAATACTACCGCGACGGGGACGAAGATTCGAGAGGACGTGATATTTTGTTTTTTGTAGATAATATATTCCGATTCACGCAGGCAGGCTCAGAAGTGTCTGCACTGCTGGGACGTATGCCCTCCGCGGTAGGCTACCAACCTACGTTAGCAACGGAAATGGGCATGCTGCAAGAACGAATTACCTCTACCAAACGGGGCTCTATCACATCAGTGCAGGCAATTTATGTTCCTGCCGATGACCTGACCGACCCCGCCCCGGCAACAACTTTTTCGCACCTTGACGCGACAACCGTACTCAATCGTAAAATTTCCGAATTGGGAATCTATCCCGCGGTAGACCCGTTAGCCTCTACATCGCGTATTCTTACCGCCGACATCGTGGGCGAAGAACACTATCGTTGCGCCCAACGAGTAAAAGAAACTTTGCAAAGATATACCGAATTACAAGATATTATCGCGATACTGGGCATGGAAGAACTCTCGGAAGAAGACCGTAAAGTGGTGCATAGAGCACGACGCGTGCAACGTTTTCTCTCACAACCGTTCTTTATGTCAGAACAGTTTACCGGTATGAAAGGTAAATTTGTCAATATAGAAGATACCCTTAAAGGTTTCAACATGATTTTAGATGGCGAGTTAGACTATTTGCCGGAAACGGCATTCAGTTTTGTAGGAACCATTGAAGAGGCTATCGAAAAAGGAAAAAAAGAATTGGAAGCAGTTAACGCGTAAGAGGGTATGGCTATGGAATTGCAAATTATCACACCCGATAAAACTTTGTATCACGGGGAAGCCTCTTTAGTGCAGTTGCCCGGTGTTGACGGGCTATTCGAAATATTGAAAAACCACGCCCCCATGATTGCTGCTCTGGGACAAGGAAAAGTGAAGGTAGTCAATGGGGAACAAACCGAGTTTCACGATATTCGCGGAGGCATTGCCGAAGTGCTGAAAAATAAAGTACTCGTGCTGGCAGAATAACCCCATGCGACCGGCTGTTGCCCTTTTTGTCTTCGCGCATATTCTCTGTTTAAACGCGCAAGAAAAACAAGAGAAAATACATTGGCATGTTTTGTCCGAATCGGATCGCGACATCGTGTTAAGGGTGGATTTTGATCCTGCCGACACCTCCGCGATGGGAATCCGCGATACCCGTGCGTTCATTTTGCCATCCGCGAAACAACCCTCTGTTTTTTACTTAAAAATAATAGATTCTACGATAATGAACCGCTTGAGGGTAAATGGAGATTCATTGCCCGAAGTGCAGGTAGAAATAGGTACGCCATACAAAATAAGAGAATTATCGGGATTGCCGATTTCTGTATCTTCGGTTAGAGCACCTGCTTTTCGATACCTGTCGATTACCTTCAAAATCAGTTGGGAAAATGTCGGGAGCGATAGAGTTGCTCGTTCCAAAATCAAACTTACTCGCGAATACGCACCGCTATACGAACACCATTTTTTAAACTATGATGAAAATAAATACTTGTTTTACAAAAAACCAACTCAAGCATTGATCATTGCACCTGTAATTTTTAAAACAGAGATTCTTCATTATGTAAAGAAAAAAAAGGATACACGGGTGCGATATGTCCCGATAGAAGATATTGGCAACACGGCATTACAGTTGGCTCGTTTTATCCGGCACGATTATGCCCGTCACCGTACCCTTTTTGTCCTTCTCGCGGGGAAAGCACCGGCAATTCCCGCGTATATAGAGCAAAATGAAGTAGGACAACCTCTTATCGCGGACAACGTTTATGCCAACGTGGCAGGAGAAGACCATTATCCTGATTTGTGGATTGGACGACTGCCCGCGAGGAATCCCAAAGATTTGGCAATACAGTTGCGAAGGACAGAAATCTATGAGAAACAAGCGCTACACTCGTCTGTTTTTAAGATAGACGCGAAGCAAACACGGGTGTCGCCGGCAGTTATCGCCCGTGCCTTTCGCGATAGCGGCATCATCGTGTATAATGGACATGGAAGTAGCAACCGTTGGGACACGGGAAATTTCACGGTAAATCATGCCGAAGACCTTGACAATAAAAATCATTGCCCCATAGTATTGTCTGCCTCCTGTTATGCCGGACAATACGCGGGTAGGCAGCCTTGTTTGGCAGAAGCCTTATTGCAGGCACAACAGCACGGTACCCCCACAGGAGCCACGGCTACCTTAATGAGTACAACCACGCAGTCGTGGCACAGTTCCGGCGAGAGTTTAAACGCGATGCTCGATTTTAAAGAGAAATTGTTGCTCGAAAAAAAAGAAATCCCACTCGGACTTATAATATCATATAGTTGGATATATCTTCTTGAAAAACACGCTGACCATACTACCGAAAAAACGTGGTTACTCTTTGGAGATCCCTCTGTCCCTGTTTTCCGTTGAGAAAAAATAGCAAATCTTTATTGATCGATAAAAATTTTAATAAACTCATTATAAATAACTTAAAATTTTGATAACATTTTTTAACAAAAAAAACCGAAAAACATGTTTTTATATATGAATATTTGTCTATTTTTGCAATCAAATTTTAATCAATTTAATGTTTAACGTAAAAAAAGTTAAGTTATGAAAAAGATTTTCGCGATCGCGTTAGTTGCGGTATTTGCATTTGGATTGACCTCTTGCAACACAGACGAAAAAACCCTGAAAGAAGAGTATACCGAATACTTGACGGGGGCTAAAAATGGGTGGGTAGTATCTTCTGCCGTATCATCTCCCGCCATGGAGACCAGTCAAGGGCAAGTTACTGATTTGCTGAACGGGTGGATGTATAATCATGAACAAGATGATGCCATCATTTACAAATCAACCGGGAAATTGGAAATTGATCCGGGTAAAGTTCTCCCCGGGAATGGAGAAACCGGTTTTACTACTGCTGCAGAAGTTGGGGAATGGACTCTGAGTGAGGATGGTAAAACATTAACTACGGTAATTCCTTTTGTTAACTCCGGTGATGCAACGGTAGCAGACGTAACATTGAATTATATGGACGAAAAGACCATGAAATTCACTTATTACTTTAAAGATACGGCAGACGACTCGGAAGCAGCACCTCAAGCAAAATCAGGTGTGGAACATACGTGGAGTATTACTTACACGAAAAAATAGTTTAAATAAAAGATTTTATTCATTATTAAAAATTACAAGCGATGAAAAAATTGTTTTTTGTAGCCGCCGCGTCTTTATTGTTCGTGGCATGTGGTCCCAAACAAGCGCCGGTAGAAGAGCCCGTTGCTGATGAAACGACCATAGAACAACCTGCACCTGCTCCCGTGGAAGAGGTAACTGCTCCGGCAGAAACTCCGGCTCACGCGGCAACTCCCGCGAAACCGGCTGCTAAGCCCGCCGCGAAACCCGCGGCAGAGACTCCCGCCGCCGAACCCGTGAAGGAGGAACCTAAGGCTGCGGCAGAACCCGCCAAAGAAGAACCTAAAAATCAACCTACCAATACCGTTAATGTAAAGAAAAGGTAAGTTTGAATGTTCTTTGAACACGAAAAAAAAAGACTGCCCCGCGAGGGCGGTCTTTTTTTTTCGTATAGATACTACCCGAAGAGCGAGCAAATCTTCTTTGATTGCAAAATTTTTTTTATCTTTGCCGTTTGTTTTAAAAAAGGGAAGAATAACAAAGTTCATGCGAAAGGGAACATTTTATATAGTTATCCTATTGTTGTTTTTTTCGCGGGCGATGTCGCAAACAGCGAAATATAGCAACGCGTTTCTCTCGTTGGGAATCGGGGCACGGGGGTTGTCCATGTCAAATAGCATGACCGCGATAGTTGATGACATCACGGCGGCATATTGGAACCCCGCGGGGCTTGTCAATATGAATAAAAAATACGAGGTAGGACTTATGCATGCCGAGTATTTCGCGGGAATTGCCAAATACGACTACGGGGCAATTGCCTATAAAATAGACGAACGCTCGGCTGTGTCGCTCTCCTATATCCGTTTTGGGGTAGATAATATCATGAATACCACAGATTTAATAGATAATCAGGGGAATATCAATTATGACCGGATCTCGTATTTCTCGGCTGCCGACCACGCGTTTTTCGTGACCTATTCTCGTCAAATGCCTCGCGTAGAAGGCTTGTCTTTGGGGGGTAGCGTGAAAATAATCCGCCGTACGATAGGACATTTTGCCGGGGCATGGGGGTTTGGATTAGATGCCGGACTTCGTTTTCATCGTAAGGGATGGCAAGCAGGTTGCCTATTGCGTGATGCCACGTCTACCTTCAACGCGTGGAGCTATCATCTCACCGACCGCGAACAAGAAGTCTTTTTGCTTACCGGAAACGAATTGCCCGTGAACGGGTTAGAACTAACTACCCCCACCCTCTTGTTGGGCGGTGCCAAACAGGTAAACTTTGGCAAAGGATTTAACGCTACTTTCGCCCTTGACTTCGACTGTACCTTTGACGGGAAACGAAATGTGCTGATAAGAAGCAATTTCATGAGCATAGATCCTCACTTTGGCATGGAATTTGCCTACAAAAAAATCGTGGCAGTACGCGCAGGACTGGGACAGTTACAACAAGAAACCGACTTTGATAACAAAAAGAAAACAACCGTTCAGGTAAATCTCGGCGTGGGACTTTGTATTAAAAATATCGTAACGATAGATTATGCTTTTACCGACATCGGCGACCTGTCAATAGCCATGTATTCGCATATCTTTTCACTTAAAATAGGACTAAATACATTTAAACGGACAAATAATCTAAAAATAAAAACCACAGATTAAAAAAAATCACGTACATTTGCAACCGTTTTTTTTAAATTATAAAAAATGATGAAAAAATATAATTTACATATCTTCATGGGAGCCTTATTTTTGGGGTTTGGGTTGCTTTTTAATACCTGTCAACAGGAATTAGATACCCCCCCTGTGTTGCAATACGATGCCACTGTGCATGGTAAGGTAAACACGACTATTGCACAATTGCTGTCGTATCACACGGCGGGCAGTTTGGATTCGTTTGACAGCATTCCCGCGGGCACCATCATCGCCGGACAGGTCATATCTTCTGACGAACAAGGCAATTGTTACAAATTTCTCACCATTCAAGACAGTACCGGTGGTGTACAAGTTCAAATTGACAATAGTAGTTTGTCGTATAAGTACAAAGTGGGACAACGTGTGGTGATAAAATGTGATGGGCTTACCGCGAAAGGCGATGAACTGATTTTGGGCGACTATCGCAAACTGATGCAACTGGGTTGGTGGGGCAACGGGGAAATGCAAAGAATTTCTTCGGAAAAAGAGAGTAATTACATTTATCGAGACGGGCTACCCGGGACACCCCCAACACCAAAGAAAATCAATATGCTATCGGATATTACTCCCGCCGATTACAACACGCTGGTGTGTATAGAAAATGCCTCTTTTGACCGCGGGGGTACTGTTGTATATGCCGACATGACAGATAGTTATACTACTTGTAGCCGTACCTTAACCCTATCGGACGGGAAGATAGTGGAGGTGAGAATTAGCGACTATGCCAAGTTTGGACAAGATACTTTACCCGCCGGGCGAGGTAGCGTAACAGGAATTCTTACCCTATATAACAATACAACACAACTAGTGATTAGGGATTTACAAGATGTGGATTTCGCGGTAGAACAAGAAATCGCGAGGGTGGATTTTACCACTAATTTATTGCAAAACGGGTGGAAAAATGAGCAGGTAAGTGGCACCTCGGGGTGGAACTATACCGCGACAAAAATGCTACAAATTTCCGGCACTAACGGGCAGCAAAACGAAGCGTGGTGCGTGTCGCCCGCGATGCATATCGTATCCAACGAACCCGTGAAACTCGAAATAGGGCATAGAATTCCTAACAACTTAGGTAGCAGCGCGAACATGAAACTCTATTATTCTATTACTGCTATGGGAAATTTTAACCCCGCGGATTGGACAGAAATAGCGTTACCCGGCTATCCCGCCGCCGCGGGACAAGTATCCGTGCTCGAACTCCCCCGCGAAACCCAAAATAACCCTAACCTCAAATTCGCCTTCCGCTATGCCGACAACCGTGCATCAACATGGGCTGTCTTTTCCATGATATTTAAAACCAAAGTAAAAATTTAACCCATGAAAAAACAATATATGATGAAAAAAAATTGGTATTTTATCGCTGTAATTGTATGTTTTTGTTTCGCGAATTGCCAAAAGACGTGGGAAGAACCCGAGTTTAACGCACCGGTATCGCCATACGCGGATACTACCGCGACCTTTAAAACCATCGCGCAGATGAAAGCATTGCATGTTTTGGGAACACCGCCGGATTCTGTGCCCATAAAGAAAAATAGAAACGGGGAATATTACGCTTATACCATCAAAGGGGTTGTGGTCAGTTCCGACGAGGGCGGTAACTGCTATAAATATATTGTAGTGCAAGATGAGACCGGTGGCTTAGAAATCCCTATTGACCAAACCGGTCTCTATAACGACTACCCCGTAGGACAGACCATCTATGTCAATTGTTTGGGATTGGTTGTGGGCGACTATCACAACTATTATCAAATGGGTTGGATATATGAAGGCGCGGTAGGCAGGATTAACGCGTTTGCCAAAAATCAATACATAAGCAAACATGGGTTGCCGAACCCTAACGCCGTGAAGCCGGTAGAAATCAAGACCGCCGCCGACCTCAACGATGAACACGTGGGAAAATTAGTAACCATTAAAGATGGCGAATTTGCCGAGGAGTCGAAAGGAAAACCATTGTCTTATAACGACTATATTACTGAGCATTCCTTCATCTTTAACGGGGCAACGGTTGTTGTACGCACTTCAAACTATGCCAAGTTCAGAACCACCCCTTGTCCTGTCGGCAAAGGGGATATTACCGGTATTCTTACGAAGTATAATTCTATTTATCAATTAGTTATACGTACCGTAAAGGATTTGGATTTTGAGGTAAAACCCCCAACGGAGGCTTTGTATTCCTATATTTTCGATGCCAACTCGCTCGTATCGGGAGGGTGGACGGTATCCGACCCCGCGAGTAGTACGCGATGGAGTTTCGTGAACGGGAGCATGGCACATCTGCCCATGACCAATACTGCCTGCAATGATTGGCTCATCTCGCCTCTATTTACTTTCACACCTCGCGAAAAAGTTATGCTATACCTTTACTCGCAGTTTGACATAGGCGCGGGAATGCAAGATTGGTTTAAAATATATTATTCTACTACCGCGCAAGAGGGCACTTTTAACGAGGCGGATTGGGTGCCTTTTAGCCCTAATTTTAGCGACTTCACGGCATCGTTCGCGTGGACTAAGGGCTTTGACTGCTCCTCTATTCCTCAGGGTTCTTTCCGTATCGCTTTGCAATACAGTACCCCATCGGGCAAAAGCGCGGGTAGATGGTACGTGAAGGAATTAAAATTTGAAAAATAACCATGCTTAAAAGAATTCTGGTAGCGTGCGTAGCATTGCTAATCCTATGTGCCGGGATATGGTATACCGCATCTCGCCCCCTTTCCCCGGAAACAACGCTTGCCCGTTTTGCAAAATGTTGGTATAAAGGAAATTTAGAAAAAGCAATGTCTTATGTCAACGAACATTCAAAAACATGGATAGCGTTGCTCATACAAGGACACGAGCGCGATGCCTTTGAAAACATGCACGACAATAAAGTGAAAGTCATTTTCTTAAAAAAAGACGAAACCTCCGACACCACCATGATTTATCATTGTCTCATACAACTCAACGAGGATACATTGAATTATGATTTTCATTTGGATAAAGAAGATAAAAAATGGAAGGTGAATATCATTAGATAATTAGATTATTAGATAAAAAAGATGATGAATTTTGTAGAAGAGTTACGTTGGCGCGGGATGTTACATGACATGATGCCCGGTACAGAAGATTTGTTGAACAAAGAACGCGTGAGTGCTTACGTAGGTATTGACCCTACCGCCGATTCGTTGCATATTGGTCATTTAGTGAGTATCATGATGCTCAAACATTTGCAAAGATGTGGTCATCAGCCGCTCATTTTGTTGGGGGGGGCTACCGGCATGATAGGAGATCCTTCGGGCAAATCATTGGAACGTAATTTACTAACAATGGAACAACTACAACATAATATCATCGCGATTCGGGGGCAACTTGCTAAATTTCTCGACTTTGATGCTCCAGAAGGACATGCCGCTATCATGGTAAACAATTACGATTGGATGAGTCGATTTTCGTTTATAGACTTTATTCGCGATGTGGGAAAACACATCACGGTGAATTACATGATGGCAAAAGATTCGGTAAAGAAGAGACTGAATGGAGAGTTTGAAGGAATGTCTTTCACGGAATTTTCGTATCAATTAGTGCAAGGATACGACTTTTATTATCTCAATGAACATTATAATTGTAAGTTACAAATGGGGGGTAGCGACCAATGGGGCAATATCACGACCGGCACGGAACTAATACGCCGCAAAGGGGGAAAAGAAGCCTACGCGCTAACTTGCCCCTTAATTACCAAAGCCGATGGGGGAAAATTTGGCAAAACAGAAAAAGGGAACATTTGGCTCGACCCCAAAAAAACCTCTCCTTACGAGTTTTATCAGTTTTGGCTTAATTGTTCTGACGAGGACAGCAAACGCTATATTCGTATTTTCACGCTTTTCGAACGAGAAGAGGTCGAGGCGATGGAACGGGAGCATGAGGTAACTCCTCATTTGCGCGTATTACAAAAAGCATTGGCAAAAGCATTGACAGAAACCGTACATTCGAAGGCAGATTACGAAGCCGCCCTGAACGCGAGTGAAATCTTGTTTGGAAAAGGCACCGCCGAACATCTCGCTCAATTGCCCGAACCGCTATTTCTCTCTATCTTTGAAGGCGTACCCCAAGAGAAAATCCCCATAGAACTTGTCCGTAACGGTATCCCCATCGCGGACTTCCTCACAGAATATGCTCATGTTTTTACCTCCAAAAGCGAAGCCCGTAGAACCCTTGCCGATAACGGTATCTCTATCAATAAAACCAAAGTAAAAGATACTTTCATGATAAACGAAAGTGCTCTTATCAATCAAAAATACATCTTAATACAACGTGGAAAGAAAAATTATTATATTGTTAAAGTATCATGAACACGACAAGAAAAATCAAGGTTCGGACTTGTAAAACAACGTATGGCATTTTTGTTCGTCAAGCAGTAAGGGGGTCAGTTCTTTTAAGCGTGTTTCGGTAACGGCAAAATAATGTTCTTTCTCGTGTTCGTAATCTTCTATTTTGCTTAAAGCCTCTTCTACCGACAACGTAGAAGCCCTGTCTTCCAATTTTATGATATTAGTGAGCAATAATGTTTCTGCCCTGTTTTTTACTTTTTGTAAATCGTGCGCTAAATGATTATCATATTGAAAATGATATAGATATTGGCTCAAAATTTCATTGGCTTTTTCTATGGGCATATTTTGCACAGGGGTTCCCGCGATGACCCAATATCCCATGTCAAAGGTAGCAGATATCATCGCCGAGATAGATGAGAATACCTGTTTTTTTTCTACTAATTCGCGGTGCAGGTATGCCGACTTCCCGTTTCCAAACAAGTCAGATAAGAGGTCAAAAGCGTGAAAATCAGGATGTAAGCGGGCAGGCATGAGCCAGCCTTTAAGCAAAACGGGGTATGGCACTGTTTCGCGAACGGTAAGTGTTTTTGGAGAAGCGGGTAATGGCTCTTCGGGATACATTCGCGGGGCATGTCCTCCCGCCGGAATATCGGCAAACCATTTTTCTACCAAAGCCACCGTTTTATCCGTGTCCACGTTGCCGGCAATGGTCAATACCGCGTTATCGGGACGATAAAACCGGTAAAAAAAGGATTTCATCATCGCCATATCCACAGTTTCTATATGTTTGATATCTTTGCCAATAGGTAGCCATTGATAAGGATGTTCCCTGTAAATCAAAGAGTTAAAATAATGCCACAAATTTCCAAAAGGTCGATTGATATAATGTTCTTTAAACTCTTCAATCACCACGTGTTTTTGTATATTAAGTTGTTCTTCGTCAAAAGACAGTTCGAGCATCCGGTCAGATTCAAGCCACAAGGCTGTTTCTAAATTATTAGCAGGCAATATAATATAATAATGCGTGAGGTCTTGTATGGTATAGGCATTATTGGTTGCTCCTATTTTTTGCAAATGCAAATCATAATTTTCAATATTTTTTGAGCCACAAAACATAAAATGTTCAAAGAGATGCGCGATGCCGGTATGGTCGGGCACCTCGTCTTTTGAGCCTACTTTATAGACAACGTTACAAGCAACAAGGGGGGTTGTCGTGTCTCTGTGAATAATCAGTTTGAGACCATTTTTAAGCACGAATCTTTCAAAAGGCAGTTGTTTCATGGTGATTTTTTTACTTTATTTCGCGGGCGGGCACCCCTTCATTCGTGATTTTCACGGGTAAGATGTTCCCATTTTGGTCAAAGTACATTTTCTCAATACACACTTGTCTGTGATTCGCGAGGTTGTCGCCTTCGGGACGTCTGTGATACACAATATAATAGTCGTCCGTGTGGGGGACATGTATCACGGAATGATGCCCCGCTCCATTAGCAATAGACATATCTTGTTGCAAAATTCTTCCCACCCGAACAAACGGTCCAAAAGGAGAATCGGATACTGCGTAGGCAACAAAATAATCCGGTCCTGTCCAGCCTCCTTCACTCCACATAAAATAATATTTATCCTTGTATTTAAAAACAAAAGGACCCTCCACGTAATTTTCGGGAGTAATTTCTTTATAAACAGAACCGTCTTCAAAAGGCAATAATTCGGTAAAAGAATCATTGAGTTTTACTACATTGCAATGTCCCCATCCACCATAATACAGGTAATAGTTATTTTCATCTTTAAAGACGAATTGGTCTATAGGTTGTGCCCCGTTGACAATATGGCTTATCAAAGGTTTTCCAAGCAAATCGCGGTACGGACCTTCGGGTTTGTTTGCTACAGCAACTCCAATACCTCCTACTTCTCCTTCATGCACATCATTGGCTCCAAAGAAAAGATAGTATTTGCTATCTTTCCGAATCACCGAAGGTGCCCACATTGCCATCCAAGCCCATTTTACCTCCGAAGTATCAATAATACGCGGGTGTTTTTTCCAATGCACGAGATCGGGAGAAGAAAAACAGTCAAAAAAAACTTGTTTGGTGTAGTCATCACTATACGTGGGAAAAATCCAATACGTTTGGTCATAAACGATAGCCTCGGGGTCGGCATACCACCCATCAAAAATAGGGTTTCCACTCCATATTTTTTTCTCGTCTTTTTGAGCATATCCTTGACACACAAAAAGAAAACAAGTAAGGCAAAACAAGGATAATCTTTTTTTATTTTTCATAGAAATATTTTAAAAAAAAGTGCGAAAAAGGCAGGGTTGTTTTTTCGCACTTACAAACTTTATTTTTTTATTTTTTCGCAGGGGAAGAGAGATTCGAACTCCCATCAATGGTTTTGGAGACCACTATTCTACCCTTAAACTATTCCCCTGTAAAAAGGCAGGAATTTACCTACCTTTTTTATCAATCAATTATCAAATAAATATTTCATTTTGGAATTAGTCCAAAATTTTCGTTACTTGACCGGCACCTACGGTACGACCGCCTTCACGGATAGCGAAACGGAGACCGAGGTTGATAGCGATTTCGGACAACAACTTCACTGTAATAGTCAGGTTGTCTCCCGGCATTACCATTTCTACGCCTTCGGGGAGAATAATTTCACCGGTAACGTCCGTGGTACGGAAATAGAATTGCGGGCGATATTTGTTGTGGAACGGGGTATGACGTCCGCCTTCTTCTTTTTTCAAGATATAAACCTCGGCTTGAAATTCTTTATGAGGTTTGATAGAGCCGGGTTTCGCGATAACCATACCACGACGAATCTCGTCTTTATCTATTCCGCGGAGCAACAATCCTACGTTATCGCCGGCTTCTCCATCGTCAAGAATTTTACGGAACATTTCTACTCCGGTAACTACCGATTTCAATTTTTCCGCACCCATACCGATAATATCCACGGGGTCTCCGGAATGAATTACGCCGGTTTCGATTCTACCGGTAGCCACGGTACCGCGTCCGGTAATTGAGAATACGTCTTCCACGGGCATAAGGAAATCTTTATCCTTGTCGCGTTGGGGAAGGGGTATCCACTCGTCTACCTGTTCCATCAGTTCCATCACGCCTTCTTCCCATTTGGGTTCGCCATTTAAGCAACCGAGGGCAGAACCGCGAATAATGGGGGTATTATCTCCATCAAACCCGTAGAACGAAAGCAATTCGCGAATTTCCATTTCCACGAGGTCTAACAATTCGGGGTCATCAACCATGTCTACTTTGTTCATGAAAACCACCATGCGGGGAACACCTACCTGACGGGCAAGCAAAATGTGCTCACGCGTTTGAGGCATGGGACCGTCTGTAGCAGCAACAACCAAAATAGCCCCGTCCATTTGAGCAGCACCCGTTACCATATTCTTAATATAGTCGGCATGTCCCGGACAATCTACGTGGGCATAATGACGATTTGCCGTCTGGTATTCCACGTGAGCAGTGTTAATAGTAATACCGCGTTCTTTTTCTTCGGGGGCATTATCAATGGAGTCAAAACTTCTCACTTCCGATAAACCCTTTTTCGCGAGTATTGTCGTGATTGCCGCGGTCAAGGTTGTTTTGCCGTGGTCAATGTGACCAATGGTACCCACATTCACGTGGGGTTTTGAGCGATCAAATTTTTCTTTTGCCATAATTTTTATCTCATTTCAAAGGTTAAAAAATAATATTTGCTTGTAAAAACTTCTTTTTTGAGCCGTTGACGAGAGTTGAACTCGTGACCTCTTCCTTACCAAGGAAGTGCTCTACCACTGAGCTACAACGGCTTTTATAAAACCTACTATGTTGTTTCTTTCATTACAACTTTTCGGGCTGCAAAAATACAACTTTTTTTTGAAACAACAATTATCCTCTTTTTTTTTTATTTTCCCACTTTTTGGGCTGTCATTTCATCGTCTACAATCGCCCATCGTTTCACGCCGCCTTCGGGAAACGAAAACTCCACGCCTATTTTCACCAACTTCCGGGCATCGGCAATGTAGGGAATGGCATAGTCTTTGCTGTCAATTTGAGCAAGGGCATCTTCGGCGGTGGCGTTGTCCTCCATTTTAA
>JAISUP010000029.1 GCA_031272025.1 Bacteroidales bacterium | reverse complement strand
GGCGCGAAAAACCGCGACATTCTGCTGCAATTCCTCTGCGAAAGCATCATTTTAAGTCTGATTGGCGGCGTCATCGGAATATTTCTCGGCTTGCTGATTTCCTACGTCGCTTCGGCGTCACTGAACTGGCCCTTTGCCGTCAGTATGTTTTCGGTCGGAATCTCATTCTTGGTATGCGCGGCAACGGGTATCTTTTTCGGATGGTATCCCGCGAAGAAAGCGGCATCGTTAGACCCGATAGTGGCGCTGAGATATGAATAATACGACTGTCATTAAACTTTCCAAGTCTTTGAGAATTAGACTTGAAAAGTTTTTATGTGCAGCGGAAATTTAGCGGTCTTCTGCGAAAGTTCGGTTGCGAATATGATATGAATGTTATTTTTTATATAATTTTAATAAATATATGTAATGAATATTGAGCGGTACAGAGAGATTTGCCTGTCGGTCAAAGGTGCGGAAGAGTCGATGCCTTTCGATGACGACACGCCGGTTTACAAGGTGATGGGAAAGGTTTTTGCTTATTACGGGCTTACACCGAAAGATGGACGGTTCGTTGTCAGCCTGAAATGCGCCCCCGAACGTAGCGCCGAACTTCGGGAAAAATACAGCGGTATTGGTAAACCGATTCACGCTGCCGACAACCTGAAATGGAATTCCGTCTATCTCGAAAGCGATGTTCCCGATGCGCTTATCCGAGAACTGACTTTTCATTCTGCCGAAGAAGTTGTGCGCAACCTGCCACGATACAGGCAAAAAGAATATGAAACGATGCAATAATATTATGCGATAAGATACATCCTGTAACGGCTTTATTTTCGTTTATGTCTGTGTATATGTGAAAACTTTTATGTAAATTTGCAGCCGTTTTTTCAGATAGGAATGCAGATGAAATATCGATTATCAAACAGGGTAACAAATATGGCAGAGTCGGAAACGCTTGCCATGACTCGAATCGCGCGGGAATTACGCGCCAACGGGAAGGACGTGATCAGTCTTAGCATTGGAGAACCCGATTTTAACACGCCGGGAATCGTGAAAGATGCAGCAAAACATGCTATTGATGACAATTGGTCGCACTATCCGCCCGTGCCGGGGTACCCCGACGTGCTACAAGCCATTAGCGATAAATTTAAAAGAGACAATCATTTGGACTATCGTCCCGAACAAATCGTGATTTCCACAGGGGCAAAGCAATCTATATATCAAGTTGTCATGTCTTTGGTAAACCCCGGAGACGAAGTCATTATTCCTACCCCTTATTGGGTATCTTATAGAGAAATCGTGAAAATGGCAGAAGGGAACCCGGTCTATATCCGGTCTAACATTGAAAACGACTTTAAAATTACACCACAACAATTACAAAAAGCCATTACTCCTCGTACCCGCTTACTGATGTTTAGCACTCCTTCTAACCCAACGGGGATGCTTTATTCTCGCGATGAATTGCTCGCCATCGCGGAGGTGCTTAAAACATATCCCCACGTGATGGTCATGGCAGACGAGATATACGAACATATCCGTTTCGAGGGGAAACATGAAAGCATGGCTCAATTTGACTTTATCAAAGAGCAGGTAATTACCGTGAACGGCGTGGCAAAAGGTTATGCCATGACAGGATGGCGAGCCGGTTTTATCGGGGCACCCTTGCCCGTGGCTCAGGCTTGTAGCAAATTACAGGGACAAATCACGTCAGGGTCGTGCTCTATTAGTCAGCGTGCCGTACTCGCCGCCATGCAAATCAATCCCGATACTTCGGAAGACATTATCCAAATGAAAAATATCTTTAAACGTCGTCGCGACATGCTCTACCAACGACTATCCATGCTACCCGGTTTTAAAGTATGCCTGCCCCAAGGGGCATTCTATTTTTTTCCTGATATTTCGGAACTGTTTGGAAAACACGTGCCCGATGGAGCATTGTTTGAAACCATGTATGGGAAAAAAACTATCGAAAATGCCACCGACCTTTGCATGTACCTGCTCTACGATGCCAACGTTGCCACCGTACAAGGCGATGCCTTTGGCGATAGTCGCTGTATCCGAATGTCTTATGCCACCGCCGACACGTTGCTCGTTGAAGCCATGAACAGAATAGAGCACGCGATCTACGCGCTAAAATAAAATTTCAAGAAATAATCAAACTTTTGACTTTTTTTTGTACCTTTGCAAATTGAAATCACATAATCACGGAATGTAAAATATAATAGTTCTTCCCAAGGGGAGAGGAAAGGAGAGTTCTAATGGTGGATACCATTAATTTAGAAGTGCTAAAATGGCATCATGTTACCAACCCTACGGTTGAAGACTTGGATTTTTTGAGAGAGAACTTTCACTTTCACCCATTGGATATAGAAGATTGTTCGAGTTTCGTGCAACGTCCCAAAATAGACACATACGAAGACTATTATTTTCTTGTTTTCCATTTTCCTTACCTTGATAAAAGGACTAATCTCGTGAAAATAGAAGAGACGAAAATTTTCTGGGGACAGAATTACATGATTACGGTATCCAATACACATTCCACTGCCAAAGATTATTTTAACGTGGTAAAAATTAACCCCGAAGAAATTGATGAAGATGGGGTAGAACGCTCCACAGATTTCGTGTTATACCAACTGCTTACCCGTATGCTCAAAGAAACTTTTTTACTCGTGGAACGTCTGGGCATGGAAATTGATACCATAAATCGAGAACTTTTTGATGCCAAATCAGATAAAATTATCGAACAGATTTCGCGTATTCGCAAAAATTTGATTCAAATCAATACCATGTTTAAACCACAATTACGTCTTTTTCACAACTTTGAATCCGGCGATGTCAAAGGATTTGCCGAAGATATGGAAGAGTATTGGGGTAATATTCTCGACTTTTATCAAAAAATGTGGGATATGGTAGACGACTATGGCGAATTAGTCGCGGGGCTATCCAATACATTTGATTCTTTGCAGGCAAATAAAACTAACGAAATCATGCGAATACTCACGATTATCTCTACCATCGTTCTACCTCTTACTTTTATCACGGGACTTTACGGGATGAATGTCAAATTGCCATGGGAAACTTCCGGGTGGGCTTTTCTTGGGCTGATATTGCTCTGTATTTTGATAGTAATACTGCTGCTTTTTTGGTTTAGAAGAAAACGGTGGATATAAAGAAAATGTGAATAAATCAAAATAAAATAACAAAAAATAACAAAAAAACGTTATTTTTTAACTTTTTTTGTCCCTTTTTTCCGTCTTGTCAAGAAAAAAAATAAAATTTTGAAAAAATCATTAACATTTATTATGATTTGAAAAAATTTTTGTATCTTCGCGGGGTCATAATTTAATGATGAAAAACATGTATGTCATATCAGGATGCAACGGAGCGGGCAAAACCACAGCAGCGTATCACATTTTACCTGAGGTACTTCAGTGTAAAGAATTTGTGAATGCTGATGAAATTGCCAGAGGTTTATCGCCTTTTCAAGCCGATAAAGCGATGTACCAAGCAGGCAAATTGATGTCTGTACGCATTAATAACCTGATAGAAAAAGGCGAGAGTTTTGCCGTGGAAACAACCCTTTCTGCCATTACTTATCGCGAAAAAATCAAACATGCACAACAAAACAACTATTTTGTTACACTCATGTATTTATGGCTAACGACTCCTAATTTAGCCATCGAACGCGTGCGTTTGCGGGTAGAAGAAGGAGGTCATAACGTAACTATTCCGGTCATTACCCGCCGCTATTATCAAGGAATTAAAAACTTTTTTGAAATATTTATGCCTTTGTGCGACAACGTGATGCTATTTGATAACTCCGACAGTTCGCAAAAATTAGTCATGGCAAAAACCAAAGGGGAAAATCCCGAAATTTATAACGAAAAAATCTTTAACCAAATATATCAATCCTATGTCAAAGCAAGAAGTTAGTCAGTTACGCGTAACCATTTTACAAGGTCTCGCTTGTTTATCCCAAGTTTTGCTGGATAAAAAACGCGAAAACAATCGCCTTATCGCTATCGCGAAAGACAATCGGGTACAAGTCATTCCCGCTCAATACCGCATGAGATAAAAAAACGCGGGGATGGTTATACTAACAATTCATTGTGCAAAAAAAAAAAAAAAAAGAGTGTTTTTGTCGTTGTTTGCCCGTATTTTTGCAAAAGTTTTGTAATATGATTTAAAAAAGATGAAAACCATGTTTTTGTTAATACAAAGTACTGACAACGTAGTTGATACGTTGTCTAACTTTGGCGAAAGTGCCCCGCAGGTTGAGAAATTAAGTATTTTAAAATTAGCGTTAGATCCTTCGAGTTTATGGATTATGATTCCCTTGTTTCTTCTGTTAGGGTTTACTTTCTATCTTTTTATAGAGCGTTGGCTCGTGATTAAGAAAGCCGCCACAGAAGAGCGCAATTTCATGAACAACATTCGCGACTTTATTCATCATGGCAAAATAGATTCAGCCGTTGCTTTGTGCAAAGGCAACGAATCGCCCTTGTCGCGCATGATAGAAAAAGGGCTTTCGCGTATAGGAAAACCCCTGGAAGACATTTCCGCAGCCATAGAAAATACCGGAAAATTAGAAGTAGCACGCTTAGAAAAGAGAGTGAGCGTGTTAGCGACCATCTCAGCGATTGCCCCAATGCTTGGTTTCTTGGGTACAGTCGTGGGTATGGTCGTGGCTTTCCATGCGATGGAAGCAAATCCAAATAATTTAAATATCACGCAATTAGCAGGAGGTATTTACACGGCAATGGTAACTACTGTCGCGGGACTTATCGTGGGCATTATTGCCTACGTAGCCTACAACCTGCTCACGACCAAAATTTCATCGGTAGTCAATGTGCTCGAAACAAGGAGTACCGAATTTATGGACTTATTACACGAACCCGTTTAATGCTACGATTATGGCTATTCAATTGAGAAACAAGCCCAAAGCCGAGTTTAACACGACTTCTATGTCTGACTTGGTATTTCTTTTGCTCATTTTTTTCATGATCACCTCAACGTTAGTATCGCCTAACGTGATCAATATTTTACTACCCAAAAGCAATTCAGGCAAACAAAGCACCAAACGTAATATTGAAGTTTACATTAACGACAAGAAAGAATATTTTGTCAATCCCCAAGGCGGCAACGACAAGCCCATACCTTATGAAGCCTTATTACCCGCGCTGCAAGAGGCTGCCGCACACGACAATTCCGACCAACAAGCCATTATTTTACGGTCTGACAAAAGTGTTCCTGTAGAAAACGTGGTTATTTTGATGGACGTGCTCAACGACTTAAATTCCACGCGTCAGGAAGGTCATCGTTACAAAATCGTGTTAGCCACCGAAGCCATATAATTCATGGAAAACATTGAAAATAGTACAAATACAAAAGACAAGGCAACAGCAGGTATCATTTCACTTTTGTTGATGCTCTTGTTGTTTCTTATCTTGTATTTTTTAAAATTATCGTATTTGTATCCCCCCCCGGAGTCTCGTGAAATTATAGAGATAGAACTCACGTCATGGGGCGGTGGTGGTGGGGGCGGTGGTAACTCCAATCCTGTCAATCATCCCGTGGCAACCGCACCCGCGGCGGAGCATTTGCAAACCATGCCCGACATTGATTTGCCCGCGGTACCGTCTTCGCCCCGTAAAACCCCGGAAAAAAATAATATTGCAGAGCCTGCTCGCGAAGATAGTCCCAAACCCAACCCTGCAGCTATGTACCAACCCGGTATGGGGGGCGGCAAAGGCGGCGGTAGTGGTAGTGGCACCGGAAGCGGCACCGGAAGCGGATTAGGAGACGGGGAAGGTAGTGGTAGCGGGGGCGGCAAAGGCGCGGGAACCGGTATGGGCATTGGATATGGTACCGGCGACAGGGGCATATCTTACATGCCCGACTTGCACGTGAAAGAATCAGGAAAAGTATACGTGGAGGTACATGTCGCCGCATCAGGAAAAATATTAGATGCCAAGATATTGAGTAACACAAAATACCCTACTTCGATTACCACTGCCAAAATACAACAAGAGTGCGTGAACAAAGCCAAAACCGCTGTTTATAAACCCGGGAAAGAAGAATTAAGAGTAATCGTGTTTAAAAATTAATGACTGAAATATTCTTCTTTTAGCCAAAGTTGAAATACAGGATCTTGAATTTCAATGTTTTTAGATGTAATATCAATTACTTCTTTCGAAACAAGAGATTCTTTAATACGTATAATATTCGCTGAAGTGCCAAGATTATATTTTTGCAAAATCTCTTGTCCAAAACTCGTGTGCCCATCTAACAATGCTTTCAAAAAGTTAATTTGTGTTGTTGTCAAATTATCTATCAAACTGACAAACAATAAACTCAACTGATTTTTAAGTGTTTGTAGCGATGCATCAATGATAGATTTAGAACAAGACACTTTTGTTCGCAACCAAGACATTTGTGCCAATTGTTGCACGTAATACGGATGATTTGCCACAAGCGAAGCAAGATATTCACCCTCTTTTTTTGATATTTTTTTGCCGGTATCTTTAAACCGTTTTTGAATAAATTTTCCCCAGACTTTATTCTCAATTTTTTCTAAAAACATGATGTCTCCAAATTTATAGAAAGGCATTGAAGGATTGGCAAAAATATTGATGAGCATACTGCGTTTACTCCCATATAAACAGTAACTTACATTTTGATGATGTTGCCAATGTGAGCGAAGTTTTTGTTGAAAAGCAAGAGCATCTTCAAAATTGGCGATATTTTGAAATTCATCAATACACACGATAATTTTTATTTTTTTCTTCTTTGCTATGGTTTCTGCAAGGTTTATGATGTCATCAGGATTTTGTTTGATTTCATCTAATTCAATTCCAAATGAAAATTCGGCTTGATTATCGGGAGAAAATGATATCTTAGGAATCAAACGCGACAAAAATTCTTTTGCATTTTCTGCCCAATCTTCCCATTTTGTAGAAGTTGCTTTGATAATATTTTTCGCGAAATTGACATAAAATTCTGTTTCGTTGTGAATGTTAAAAATATCAAGCAAACATACTTTAATATCTTTATTATCATTTACTAATGATTTTGCAACAGATTTTACCAACGAAGATTTTCCCCAACGGCGAGGAGAAATTATCATCGTGTTGACAAGCGAATAAAAATTTTGAGTAAGACGTTTTGTCTCTTCTTCCCTGTCTGTAAAATTATGTATTTCAGCAGTTTTCCCAAATATAAAAGGCATTTGTTCCATTATAAAAATATTTTTTGCAAAGATAGTACTTTTTTTAAAACTTACAAAAATGTAACTTACAAAAATGTAACTTACAAAAATGTTAGTTTTTTTTTGCATACTCAAAGAGAAAAAATCACTATATTCGCGAATTAAAAAGAAAAATTATGAGTGAAAAGAAACAGCATTTTGAACAAAAGCAAGGAATGCGACAAAGTCTTTCGGCACAGACTTTGCGGTTGATGCAACTTATGGAGATGTCTAATCAGCGTTTGGAGGCGGAGATAGAGCGGGAACTCGTGGAAAACCCTGCCTTAGAAATTGACGATGGCACGGGCGATGAACTGCCGTTGTTTTCTGATGACGACATCAGGCAAATCGACCGCGAACAAGACGAAGATGTGGTATTACCCCTTACCGATGCCCCCGATGAACAACTCGTGTGTGATGAAACTGATTTTGAAGACTTTTTTCCTACTGATGACTATGAAGATTTTCCGCGACAAGACGAGCAATACATGAATCAAGAATTAGGACGTGCCTCGATTGTTTCTAACACGGGCATAGGAGAAACTGCAGTAACTGAAAATATATCGTTGCAAGAAAGCCTATGCCAACAATTGTTGGGAGAAGATTTGTCGGGAAGAGACCGAAAAATTGTGGAATATATCGTTGGAAATATTGACGATGCGGGTAGGCTATTGCAAGATAATCGTACCTTGTCGGGAGATTTGCTTTTGACATATAATATAGAGGTGTCTCCCGAAGACATAGAGCAATTGATAGTTCAACGAATACAAACTCTTGATCCTCCCGGCGTGGGGGCACGAGACCTGAGAGAATGTCTGTTGTTACAATTAAAACGACTTCCTCTTTCGACTCCCGTGCAAACGGCGATAGACATCATCTCGCGGGCATTTGAATATTTTTCTAAAAAGAAATACGACAAAATCATAGACATCTTGAAATTGACCGAAACCGAATTTCGGGAAGCAATTGAAATAATTCTCAAACTAACCCCAAGAATCACGACAGAAACACGTAGCCGGTGGGACCAAAATGCAGACTACCTGACTCCTGATTTCATAGTAACCATAGAAGATGGAAAGATATGTCTGACCCTGAACACCCAATATTTGCCTACGTTAAAAATAAATCCTTCATTTCAGCAGTCATTACAGCCGTCTCGTGCAAAAGGCAGGGAACCGAAAGCGGCTACGGTATACGTGCGCGACAACCTTCGCGAAGCTACCCGTTTTATTGAAGCCTTATCGCAACGGGAAAAGACACTCTATAATATCGCGAAACATATCGTGCTCAAACAACAAGATTATTTTCTGACAGGAGACGAACAAAACATTAATCCAATGGTACTCAAAGATATAGCACAAGAAGTTGGGGTGGACATTTCCACCGTTTCACGAGTAGTGAGTAACAAATACATGCAAACGCCTTTTGGTATTATTCGTCTGCGCGACTTGTTTTCAGAATCTGTGGGAGCCCCGGAAACATCTTCCAAAGAAATCAAGAGTTTAATATGGGAAATGATCACGACCGAGGACAAACATGCCCCACTTACCGACGAAGACATTTGTTCGCGACTCTCTAAGCATGGCTACATCGTTGCCCGCCGAACAGTGAGCAAATATCGGGAAAACTTAGGGATACTAAACGCCAAACTGCGCAAAGAGTGGTAAAGTCAAAAAAAAATTGTACCTTCGCGTGTTTTCTTTTATAAACAAAAGATATCAAGATCATGGATAAACGTGCTCACGGGAAACATATTTCTATTAAAAACCGTAAAGCAGAATTTGAATACTTTCTTATTTCTACTTTCACGGCAGGACTCGTGCTTGTAGGAACAGAAATTAAGGCAATTAGAGAAGGGAAAGTAAATCTTGTAGACAGTTATTGTTCTTTTATCAATCAAGAATTGTGGGTACACAACTTGCACATAGGCGAGTATTCGCATGGCAGTTATAGCAATCATTTGCCCCGTCGCGATCGTAAGTTGTTATTACAGAGAAAAGAACTTCGCAAATTGTTTAGTAAACTCAACGACCGGGGCACCACGATTATCCCCGTGTCGCTATTTATTAACGAAAAAGGTTATGCCAAATTAGACATTGCATTAGCCAGAGGTAAAAAAATGTACGACAAGCGGGAAAGTATTAAAGAAAAGGACCAGCGTCGCGAAAAAGCACGAATGGGGGAGGACTAATCATGGAGAATCGTAATCCTGAAACAGAAGAAAAGCAATTTTATAGCATTGGGGAAACGGCGAAAATGTTCAACGTGAGTGAATCATTGCTCCGTTTTTGGGAAGAGGAGTTTGACTTGTTGTGTCCCTTTAAAAACAAACGCGGAGTAAGGTTTTTTTCGCGCAAAGACCTTGAAATTATCCGAACCATACACTATCTTACCAAAATCAAAGGATACACGCTCAAAGGAGCAAAAGAACGTTTGAAAAGTAACCTGTTGACCGATAGTCATAAAGCAGAAGCCATACAATCATTATTGAAAATTAAAGAATTATTATTGAAAATTAAAGAAGGATTATCATAAAAAAACAGCATTATGAAGCATTTTTTTTCATTGGTTACGCGAGGTATAATTCTCGTGATATTAATTATTTCCGGTTATTTATTTGCCCAAAAGCCGGTACATTTGCAATGCGAGCATTTGAACGACCCCTTAGGGGTGGATATTGATGCGCCCCGGTTGTCGTGGCAGATGGACGATTCGCGTTTGGGGGCAAAGCAAATGGCATATCAAGTGTGGGTAGGCACTGATTCGGCACGGGTTGCCCGTGGCGAAGGCAGTATGTGGAATAGCCTCAAAGTGCACGACGACCGCATGCTCGTGATTTATGAAGGAAAACCTCTACTCCCTTTTACGCGATATTTTTGGGGAGTGAAACTTTGGGATGCCGATAACCGTGAAACCCGGATGGCAATATCTTCTTTCGAAACCGGCATGAAACAAATGCAAAATTGGCAAGGCGCGTGGATTAGCGATGGTCCTTCTTTTGAACTCAATACCCAAGACGTGAAACCGGCACCTTGTTTTCGTAAAGAATTTATCGCGAAAAAACAGATTAAAGAGGCTCGTGCCTATATTGCTGTCGCGGGATTGTTCGAATTTTATATTAACGGGCAACGGGTGGGCAATCATCGTCTCGATCCCATGTTTACCAATTACGACCGGCGTGTGCTTTATGTTACTCATGACGTTACCGCTCTATTGCAGCAAGGGAACAACGCGATGGGCATTTTGCTCGGCAACGGGTGGTATAATCATCAATCTAACGCGGTATGGTTTTTTCACCGTGCCCCATGGCGCGACCGCCCGACTTTTTGTCTTGATTTGCGTATCACGTATGAAGATGGAAGTGTAGAAACCATTTCTTCGGACGAGAGTTGGAAATCTACATTGAGTTCGGTGATTTTTAATAGTATATATACAGCCGAGCATCATGACAATCGCTTATTACAACCCGATTGGTACCTGCCCGAATTCAATGATAGCATGTGGAAAAATCCCGTTATTTTTCGTGCTGCTCCCGCGGAGCATATCGTCTCACAACAATTGTATCCTATCCGAAACGTGAATAAAATTGTACCTAAAAGTTTTAAAAAGATTAGTAATCAACACTATATATATAATTTCGGGCAAAACATATCGGGAGTTACCCGTCTTGTTGTAAGTGGCGAAACAGGTACCGAAATCCATCTCAAACATGCCGAGATCATGAGACCGGGCGATGTCATTTATATGAATAACGTATCCGAACATTACCGTCCGTTAGACGACAGCGATCCCTTTGGGGAGGATATCTTTATCTTAAATGGCAAAGGCGAGGAGACATTTATTCCCTATTTTAATTATAAAGGATTTCAATATGTAGAAGTTACATCTGACAAACCTATCAACCTGACCCAAGAATCGCTCACGGCATATTTCATGCACAGCGATGTCCCCCCCGTGGGACAAGTAAAAACTTCTAATTTATTGATAAACAGAATGTGGTGGGCTGCAAACAATTCTTATCTCTCTAATTTATTCGGCTATCCTACCGACTGTCCGCATCGGGAGAAAAACGGGTGGACAGGAGATGCAAATCTTGCCGTAGAAATGGGGCTATTTAATTTTGATGCACTCACGATTTATGAAAAATGGCTCGCCGACCATCGCGATGCACAGCAACCTAACGGGGTTTTGCCGGCTATTATTCCCAGTAGCGGTTGGGGATTCGAGTGGGCAAACGGGGTAGATTGGACCGGTAGTATTGCCATTATTCCTTGGGCGATTTACGAGTTTTATGGGGATAGTCGTTTGCTGTCAGATTGTTATGATAATATAAAACGATACATGAATCACGTGGAGCGCGTTTCGCCTGACGGCATTTGCGCGTGGGGACTCGGGGACTGGATTTCAGTAAAAGCCTCTACCCCACAAATGTACACGTCCACGGTTTATTATTATCGTTTGGCAACCATCATGAGCAAAACAGCTAAACTTTTTAACAAACAAGATGATGAAAAACACTATGTCGCGTTGGCAGAAAAAATAAAAAAGGCATTTAACGACAAATACTTAAATACAGAAACTGCCATTTACAACAATGGGACACAAACCGAGATGAGTACAGCCTTGTGTTGGGGATTGGTACCGGAGCATTTGCAGCAGAAAGTCGCCGACCAACTTGCCAAACGTATCAGGGAAGTCGACAACGGGCATTTGAACTTAGGCATGTTAGGGACAAAAGCGATATGGCACGCGTTGAGCGAGCATGGTTATGCCGACCTTGCATACGAGATCGCGTCACAAACGACTTATCCTTCTTTGGGGTATTTTATTGTCAAAGATAGCGCGACTACCCTTTACGAACAATGGGAAGCCATTGGCGAACGACGCGAATCCTCGCTTAATCATATCATGTATGGAGAGGTGAGTGCTTGGTTTTTCAGGACCTTAGGCGGTATTAACCCTGACCCCGAAAAACCCGGTTTTAAAAATACCCTGCTTAAACCTCATTTCGTATCAGGATTGTCGCATGCGGAGGTATCTTTTAACTCTCCCTACGGACAGATCTTCTCGAAATGGGAACGACAAAGAAACAATAAAATACACTATAAAGTAGTGATACCGGCAAACGCGACTGCCGATTTTCGGGTACCGGAAGGCTACACGCTCGTGAAAATCGCACCCCTTGTTGACACCTCTACCGACCGACAGATAAAGTTAGAGGCTGGAACTTACAATATGGAACTGAAAAAAAAGTAATTTTCTAAAAATTCATATACTTTTGTTCGATGAATATAAAATGTTTATTACTCGCCATCATGCTGTTTCCCTGTATGCTAACGGCTCAAGAGGGGAAAGGCTACGTGCGGGTATTAAAACAGAGCGAACAAATGATGGAACTTGAATTAAAAACGGGTGATTTACGTGTTCACGACTACCAAACCGTCCGCGGAAACTATCAACGCTTGCGCTTGCCGGGGTTTACCCCTTCGACAGAAGTAGGAAACCCCGAATTGCCGGTATACGTACAATGGTTTGAAATTCCTTATCATGCCACCGTGGACATCAAAATCATAGAGGCAATTTACGACACGCTTATCCCCCGAGAAACAGGGCTCTCTACTCCCATTTATCCTGTTCAACCCTCACAGCCTAAAACTAACGAACCGGATTCTTCATGGGAGCAAAACCTGCAAGTATATAACACAGATAATTTCTATGGAATGAATTTGTTAAGTATGAACTATGTGGGAATATTTCGAGACATGAATTTGGCTGCCTTATACTTTTCCCCGATACGCTATAATCCCGTATCCGGAGTAATCGTGGTGTGTAAAGAAGTCAAAGTGAGCCTGTGGTTTCGAGACGGCGATCTATCCAAAACCGTGCAAGTCAGAAACTTGTACAACAATAATATCTTTCGCGGGCAATTTTCGCGGGTAATCCCTTTAAATATTTCTTTGTCCAAGCAAATCGCTCCGGTAACCGTTCCTTTGGGGTATATCGTGATTGCCGACCCGATGTTTCGCGGAGAATTGGATACCTTTGCTCTATGGAAAAGCAGGATAGGTTATACCGTTGAATTACACTATACCGATGAACCGGAAGTAGGAAATACCTCTATCTCGATTAGTAATTTTTTAAAAAACAGATACGAAGAATCCAGCATCACTCATCCCGCCCCTGCTTTTGTGCTTCTCGTGGGCGATGTTCAACAAATTCCCGCTTTCGAACGTGTGGATTATGTTAGCGATTTACCGTATTTCACGTGGAGCAGTAACGATGGGTTGCCCGACTGTTATTATGGACGGATGTCGGCACGAGATAAAGACGAGTTAGCAGCCCAAATATCGAAAACACTTGCTTATGAACAATTAACCATGCCCGACTGCTCGTATTTGCAGGATGCCGTGCTCGTGGCGGGAAGCGATGCCTTATATGCAGACCTCTATTCTAACGCTCAATTAGATTACTTGTTAGAACAGTATTTTAACGAACAACATGGTTTTAGAAATATATATTCTTATTATTATCAAGATGGTGGGGGAACGCGTGACACAGAGGCAGATTCTATCAGGGCTCAGTTAGGACGAGGCACCGGGTGGGCAAATTATACTGCCCATTGTACATATTCCGGTTGGAGCACCCCCGCGTTTTTACAATCTCACGCGAAAGAATTGGATAACCGGGAAAAATTCGGTATAATGATTGGAAATTGTTGTAAGTCGGCATCGTTTCAACAAATGGATTGTTTGGGAGAGACTTTGACAAAAATGCCGGACCGGGGTGCCGTTGCCTACATCGGCGCGTCCGGCGATACCTATTGGGCAGAGGATTTCTATTGGTCGGTAGGGGCACGTGACCACGTGGGGCGACACCCTACGTATGAAAATAATCACACGGGCATGTATGACTGTCTTTTTCACGACCGCGAGGAGTCGCCTGCTTCGTGGTGCACCACTGCCGGCAGCATGGTCGTGGCGGGAAATATGTCGGTAGAAATGACCTTGTCTCCTTACAAAAACACGTATTGGGAAATCTATCATCTCCTTGGGGACCCTTCGCTCATGCCTTATACACGAATACCTGTGTCAATGCCCGTAACCTTTGATTCGCTCATTTACATGGGAGCAACGACCTTACGTGCCCGGGGTGCCCCGTATGCTTATACCGCACTCACACGCGACGGGCTACCTGTTGCAGCAACTTTCGCTAACGATTCCGGTGAAGCAATACTGCATTTTCCCCCATTGCTACAACAAGGAAATTACGAGTTGGCATGGTCGGCTACAAATTATACACGGCAATTCGCACCCGTGAAACTCGTGAAAAGTCAGGAAGCATACCTGTCTGCACTATTGTATTTAGACAGCATCACGGGACACGTACCGGCAGGTTCGCACGTGCAAGGAAATCTGAAAATACAAAATCATGGTACAGATACGGCTTATCATGTACGGATAACTTTACACTCAGAATCTCATGATATGAATATCGTACCTCTCGCGATATATGTGGATACCATACCACCGGACACCATGCTTGATATTGTCCCTGCTTTTTCGTGGGAAATAGATTCATTTATGCCTGATCAAACGGTTATCTCGCTTTCATTAAGTCTCGATGACGACACGATATCAAGGATATTTCATTATTCTTTAAAAACCATTGCACCACAACTACGCGGCACGGGATTTGAGTATGAAAACATGAATACCGGTAGTCGGGACTTCGACGCGGGCGATATTGTGCGTTATACAATTTTTCTAACTAACGAAGGACACACCGAGGCTAACAACTGCGAATTCACGCTCGCGATACCAAACCCTGAAATAAAAATTGTGTCCCCTCAAAAAAAAGTGGAAAAGATCAAAGTAGGGGATACTATCACTTTATCTTTTATCCTGCAAATATCGCCCCAATTCTCGTCAAGTACGTTAGTTCCTGTCGTATTGACTTCTGTAAGCGAAACTTCGCGAAATATAGATACTCTATCTTTGAGCACGAGACAAGTCGTGGAAGACTTCGAAAGTGGAAATTTGGAAAAATACTCGTGGGAGCCATGCAGCCCTTACGAATGGACAATTACCAACGAAAAATCATGCCAGGGAAACTATAGCCTACGCTCTTACGAAAATTTGCCAAACCAACAAACATCGGCAATAGAGTTAAGGGTAGAAACCCCGTACCCCGACTACCTTTCTTTTCTTTACACCACTTCAACGGAAAAAAATTACGATATTTTTGCATTTTATATAGATGATATTCTTTTATTTTCGTGTTCCGGTGAGTTGCCTTGTCAAGAACAGTCTTTTTTGGTGAACAAAGGGATACATCGGTTACGATTTGCATACAGTAAAGATCTTAGTGCTCGTTCCGGAGAAGATGCCGTTTGGATTGATTGTCTCAAAATACCGGGGCAAGTTGCTATAACAGGGACTCGTGCCATGAATACGGGTAGCAAAACAACCCCTGTGATTTATCCGAATCCCGCGAAAGCATGGGTTAGCATTCGTGCCGATTTTGACATTGCCACTTGTCGAGTAATAAATATGTTGGGAATAGAACTCTTTTGCCAACCATCTATTACACGAGAAAACACGCTTTCGTTTTCTGTCGCGAACCTGCCATCGGGCATGTATTTTATCACGATAGAAGATACACAAAAACAATCTTTTATCTTAAAATTAATCAAAGAATAGCACGCCATGATGTGTATCCCTGACGATTCTCCGCTTGTCGTGAGACTGAAGACATTACCCAATAAACCGGGGGTTTATCGTTATTACGATGAAAATGGAAAACTTCTGTACGTGGGAAAGGCTAAAAATTTGAAAAATAGAGTATATTCTTATTTTACAAAAAATCAAATCTCCGACAGGATCAAACTTATGGTATCAAAAATCAGAGATATTGAAATTACTGTGGTAGATAACGAATGGGAGGCTTTATTATTGGAAAACACGATGATAAAAGAGCATAAGCCTTATTTTAACATTTTGATGCGAGATGATAAGAGTTACCCGTGGATCGTGATTACCAAAGAGAAATTCCCGCGACTATTTCATGCCCGCAAACCTTCCAAATCAGAAAACGAACTTTACGGACCTCACGCCTCGGTATCTATGGTACAAACCTTAATACAAGTATTGAAGGATACTTATCTTTTGCGAACATGCAAAAATATGCCAAAAGGAAGACCTTGTTTGCAATATCAATTAAAGAAATGCTCTGCCCCTTGTGCAGGCTCAATTTCTCAGGAAGAATATGCCGAAAATATTCAACATGTTCGCGAAATTATCAAGGGTAATGGGAATACGGTCGTGAAACAGTTGCGCGAAAAAATGATGTTGCTTGCCAATCAATGGGAATTTGAAAAAGCACAGACCGTGAAAGAACAAATAGAAAAATTAGAACAGTTTCGCACGAAATCAACAGTAGTAAACACTATCGCGGGACAAGTAGATGTCTTCTCTCTCGATGGAAATAACAGCCACGCTTATCTGAATTTTATGAGAGTCATGGACGGCTCCGTGATACAGTCATATACCATAGAAATGAACAACCCCATGAGTGTGTGTCGCGAAGATTTGTTGCTTTTAGGTATTGCCGAGATACAGCAACGTTTCGGAAAATTGTCTAAAGAAATCATTGTTCCTTTTTTTCTCGAACTTTGTCCTGAAGGTCATGCTTTTACCGTTCCAAAAGCAGGAGAAAAGAAAAAATTATTAGATTTGTCGTTAAAAAACGCGCATGCCTACATGATCGAAAGACGCAAACAGCAAGAGTTGTTAGACCCTGCCCTTCGTGTGAAACGAGTATTGCTTGCACTGCAAAACGCGATTGGGTTGGAAACCCTACCGGTACATATCGAATGTTTTGACAACTCAAACACACAAGGCACCGACCCCGTTGCCGCGATGGTCTGCTTTATTGATGGCAAACCCGCCAAACGCGAATATCGACACTTTAATATACAAACGGTAGAAGGTCCCGATGACTTTGCCTCTATGCGAGAGGTCGTCTATCGCCGTTATAAACGACTGCAAGAAGAACAAAAACCGTTGCCACAAGTAGTGCTTATTGATGGGGGAAAAGGACAACTGAACGCTGCCAACGAAGCATTAGAAACTTTACATTTGCAAAACAAAATCATGCTGCTGGGAATTGCTAAACGATTGGAAGACATCTATAAAGTGGGCGACCCGTTACCACTTTATATAGATAAAAAGTCAGAAGCACAAAAATTACTACAACGGATACGCGATGAAGTACACCGTTTCGGTATCACGCACCACCGAAAACGCAGAAGCAAACGAAGTATCCACTCCCTTTTAGATGACGTGCCCGGGATAGGAAAAGTATTGTCTCAAAAATTATTAGAACATTTTAAAAGCGTACAACGTATACAAAATGCATCCGAAGATGATATCGCCAAGGTCATTGGAAAAGCCAAAGCAAAAATACTCAAAGAAAAATTTCAATGAATACAGAAAAAGTTACGCCAAATTTTGGGCGATACTTTTCGCGATTTCGGCAAAATCCGCAGGCGAAAGTTTTAGCCTCCTCTTTTGTGCAATGGGACACCCGAAAAAAATCAACGGCACCACCGGCTTACCGCATCGGAGAGTCGTTGCTGCTCGTCGCTCATGCCGAGAACCTTGGTGTGTGTTTCCCGCGAGTTAGGCAAGCGGTAGGTAAGCCGATACATGGTTTTGACT
>JAISUP010000104.1 GCA_031272025.1 Bacteroidales bacterium | reverse complement strand
CAGTAGGACAGTAGGACAGTAGGACAGTAGGACAGTAGGACAGTAGGACAGTAGGACAGTAGGACAGTAGGACAGTAGGACAGTAGGACAGTAGGACAGTAGGACAGTAGGACAGTAGTAGGGTAGGGGTATGTATTTTTATCCCTTCCCTATATTGTCCGAACTGCTTCGCGGTTCTTCGTGTCTTCTTCGTGATACTTCGTGTTACTAAAAATAATTACACGAAGAACCCGTATATATTAAAAAAAAGATACTACTATTTTTATAATGAACAAACAAAAATCACAATTTATTGCGATTTTTGTTTGTTCATTTTTCTCATCCATTCCAAAAACACATCTATCCATCCCTCAAACAGATGGGTATCCCGGTCAGTTACAGGGTTTATCTGACAAGCAGACAGTTATCTCCGTTGCTGCAACAAACGGTATCGCCTGAAGAACCTTTCCTTTTGGGGGGTTAGAATTTGTAGCGAATGGCAAAGCCGGCGCCATAAAAACTTGGCCAAAAATTGAGACCACCGGTAGCGAAATAAACACCCGGACGATAGTCAACAGCCAACTGAATGGGCACTTTTTGGAAAGTATACTCGATACCAATATCACCCAAAACGCCCACATGGAATATGCCGCCATAGCCGAACCAGCCCCACATGTAGCCTACCCCGATGCCGGGTCCTACATACCATTTTAAGCCATTAACGGCTGCAATGTCCCATTGCCATTGAAAAATACCGGCAAGGTGCATCCCATAAAAACCTTCCAAGCCCAAATCGGCTTCAATCCGATGCCTGTCGCTGAAATCGTGCTGAAAAGAAAGTTCAGCACCATAAGTCAAACGAAGTCCAATGGCGTTGCTTTGCGCGTTGGCAATCATTATGCCACCAAGGGCAAAAACTAATGCGAAAATAACTTTTTTCATAATCAAAGTTTAATTTTAATTGTTAAAAATACTTGCAAAGATACAACTTTTTCTCATTATTACATACAAAAAGCATTTTTTTTATTTAGGGGCTTTTTTTATGACAAGATTTTTGAAGGCTTTCTCTACGTTATAATAATTGACAAGGCTTTGCGCGGAAAGGATATTTTTTATTTTTTGATGAAATTCTTTATCCAAAGTTAGCATTTTTTCTTTTTGAGATAGTTTGTTGTCATAAAAAAAAACAATTTGCTTGTCGCTCAGCGACCTCTCGTCTATTTTTCCATTTACACGAAGAATACCTTGAGATTCAAGATTTTTTGTGCATATTTGATGAATACTTTGTTCTTGTTCCAAATAATGGTCAAAGACGGTCCAAAAAAGGGTTGCTTCTTCGGCGGCAAGAGCGAGATGTTGCTTAAAATATTCTTTTTTACGTTTTATTAAGCCGTCTTTGCTGTTACCGGTTGCCTGTGCACATACTTCTACAAGAAACAAACAAAGTACCATGATGGCGGTGAGTTTTTTTATCGGGAGAAAAACATTCATTGGTTTAAAAGGTTTCATCATATAATATTTCATCATTGTAATATTCAATAATTTGATAATCTACATTATCTAATTGTGTGGGGTCATGCTCTATCTCATTCGCGGGGGAAGGGTGATAGGTAAGCAGTGTTTTCGCGGGATCGGTATCGGGTTGTGTGGTCAGTTGTGCGGTAAGTACGGGGTTTTCTTGTTCGGGGGTTGTTTGCACGACCGCGGGTGAATCGTGCCGGAGAAGTTTGACTACGGTAGTTGTCGCGAATAGCAATAGCAATGCAGCCGCAACTCCTGAAAAGGCATACAATAACAAGGAACGCCGTTTTTGACGAACTCGCTCTGCCTTCACGTGCTGCAAAACTTCCTTTTCCAATTGATCAAAATAGCCATCCGGGACAGGAAAAGTCTCTATTTTTTTAATATCTTCTAACCGTGCCATTCTTTTACGGGATAAAATCAGGATATTGACTGCAATTATTTAAATAAGTTTAATAATCTTTCAAGAATGTTTCCACCTTTTTGGCGGCAAAATGATACGATGCTTTCAATGCTCCTACCGAGGTATTGAGTACTTTTGACATCTCTTCGTAGGGCATCTCGTCGTAATAGCGAAGGGAGAACACGGTACGTTGTTTGTCGGGCAAAGTAAGCATGGCTTGTTGTAGGATGTCGTATATTTTAGTTGCCGAATAAAAATCGTTTTCTCCGGCACTCTGTGGTTGTGTTGCTTCTCGATAGTCGGTATAGTCGCCCTCATAGATTTGCAACGAGCGTTTTTTCTTATCTAAAAAGGTGAGTGATTCGTTGGAGCAAATACGTGAGATCCATGTTCTAAGGCTTGCCTCCCCGCGAAATTTACCTAAGTGTCGCCATATTTTGATGAGTACATTTTGGCTTACGTCGTTGGCATCTTCGTGTTGTAGAACCATTTTTCTCACGTTATAGTAAATATCTTGTTTGTATTTTTTCACGAGCAATTCAAAGGCTTTCTCTTTGGTTGTTTCGTGAGAAAACATTTCAAGAATTTGGCTGTCGTCAATTGTTGGGGGCATGGGTTCGTGAGTTTATTGGGGGGCGTTATTAAAAAACTTTATCTCGACCATACGCGCAGGGCGGCGGCGACTACGTGTGGAGTATCTAACCCGTATTGGTGCATCAATTGTTCGGGCTCTCCGCTTTCTCCAAAATGGTCGTCCACGGCGACCATTTCTACGGGAGTGGGTAAGTGGCACGAGAGCAGTTGACAGACGGCATCGCCTAAGCCCCCATTGCAAAAATGCTCTTCGGCAGTAACAACACGCCGTGTCTTAGAAACACTACGTAAAATAGTTTCTGTGTCTAACGGTTTAATTGTATGTATATTGATGACTTCTGCTTCAATTCCTTGTTGTAATAATTCTTCGGCGGCTTCGAGCGCATGAAATAGCAAATGTCCTGTAGCAATGATAGTTACATCTTTTCCTTCGCGACAAAGTATGGCTTTTCCTATCTCGAAGGGCTGATCTTCGGGGGTAAAATTAGGCACGACAGGTCTACCAAAACGCAAATAAACAGGTCCGTAATATTGGGCTGCGGCGAGTGTGGCTTGTCGGGTTTGATTGTAGTCGCAAGGGTTGAGCACGACCATATTAGGAAGCCCGCGCATAAGTCCAAGGTCTTCCATCATCTGGTGGGTAGCCCCATCTTCGCCAAGCGTAATTCCCGCGTGGGAGGCGGCTATTTTCACGTTAAGATTGGAATAGGCTACCGACACGCGAATTTGGTCATAAACTCGACCTGAAGCAAATGCCGCGAATGAACCGGCAAAAGGAATTTTACCACTTAACGCTAACCCGGCAGCAATACCTATCATGTTTGCCTCCGCGATACCGGTTTGGACAAAACGTTCAGGAAACGCCTTCACAAAGTCGTTCATCTTCAAACTGCCAATTAAGTCGGCACACAAAGCAAAAACATCAGGATTGTTTTTTCCCGCTTCCAACAGCCCAGCACCAAAGCCGGAACGCGTATCTTTATAATTGATAATAGATATCAAGGCAGGACTTTTTTTATGGTATCTTTAAAAAATTTTGAGCGGAAAACGAGACTCGAACTCGCGACCCCGACCTTGGCAAGGTCGTGCTCTACCAACTGAGCTACTTCCGCTTATTTCGCAGGTGCAAAAATACAAAAAAAAATAATATAAAAACATTAGAACATGAAAAAAAATGTCATATCCTTCATTTAATTCTGATTCAATAAATTAAAATATCTTCTAATTTCTACTTTCAGTCTTTCGTTATTTCCAAAACTGACTTGTTTGGGGGTTTCTCCACTCTTTATCATGAGCATTCCTGCATCACTTTGTTGTGAAATATAGGGAGTAATATCTACAACCGCGACTTCGTTCATGTGCAAATCTCTCACGACTACTTGTTCGAAATGCTCGTGTACCTCTTCGTAGCAAATTTCTTTTTCTTCACAATATGATTGCAATATGGGGATATAGTTATCCCACTCTTCCGGTTTATTTTCAGGATTATAATAAAAAATCACGATTTGATGGTTGAGTGTATCTTTGGGGGGGATAAATTCGAACCGGCATAAATCATTGATAAAATAATGGTCTGACACTGCTCGTGTACGGCTATATGCCGCGGGGTCAGACCTTACTTCTTTGGGCGACAATTCGGGGGAGAGAGATTTGACCCATTCGTATTGTTTATCCACGATAAAAGAACCATCGGCTTGCAGTCGGGTGCTCCAATTTTCTGTTTCCAAAATATCTTGGTCTTGCATTGCCAAATTGACTGACACGGGCAAGACATCGAGCACGCGTTGGGTACCTAACCCGGAGGTAATGACAAGATATTTCCATTCGCGAGAAACCGACTGCATGAGCCACAATTCTCTCCCCTCCGGCAACTGTTCCATGCTTAAAACGCCCCATTCTTCGGGAAATGGGGTAGTAATTTTCACGTGTGTCCCTTCGTAGTCCGTGATTTTTAACAAAAACTCTCTCAAGAAGTTTTCCGAAACGGGATAGAGTTTTTGTTGGTCAGAGATGGAGGTAAAGATGTCTTCGGGCAGAGGAGTCGCGGGGTAGGCTTCTACAATATCAGGCTCTTCTGACTGCGGTGGGGCGGGTAGGGGTTGTTTGCACGACACGACAAACAGCATGACGGCGGCTACAGCGAGCAAATGTCGGGGTGAAAATCGCGATACCGGTTTCATGATTTCGTGAATTTGTTTAATCTTTAATAATTTGTGTTCCTGTTTCTTTTCCCGACAGTGCCCGTGCTTCGGTGATGATACATTTTTTACCCCCATGTTCGGTAAAATAAATGGCTGCCCGTACTTTGGGTGCCATAGAGCCTTCGGTAAAATGTCCTTCGGACAGGTAGCGTTTGAGTTCGGAAACGGTAACGGTATGCAGGGCTTGTTGTTTTGGGGTATTGTAATGCACGTAAACGTGGGGGACATCGGTTAAGATATAAAACTCATCCGCTCCTATTTCTACGGCGGTCAGTGCCGAAGCGAGATCTTTATCTATCACGGCTTCAATACCATGCAATTGTCCATCGGGATTTTCTACCACGGGGATACCGCCGCCGCCCACGGCAATCACGATATAGTTGGTTCGGGCAAGTTGCTCTATGAGTTGGATATTCCCAACACGCAAAGGTTTGGGCGAAACCACTACTTTGCGCCACCCGTTGCCCTTCGGGTCGGCTTTATACAACGCTTCCCCTTCTTGCAACAATTCTTCTACTTCGTTATCGGAATAATAGGGTCCAATGGGTTTGGTGGGATTTGCGAACATGGGGTCGTTCTGATCAACCACTACAGGGGTAACTAACGTAACCACGTCGCGTTGGATATTTTCTTTTTTTAACAGATTTCGCAAACCGATTTCTATCAGGTAGCCAATAGAACCTTGTGTTTCCGACACGCAGAAGTCTAACGGTTGTTGCACGAGTCCGAACATTTTTCTCCCCGCTTCGTGTTGTAGCATCACGTTGCCTACTTGCGGACCGTTGCCATGCCCTATCACGAGTTGATAGCCCCGTTTGAGCAGGGGTAATAGCATGCCACAAGTTTCTGTAACATTAGCAATTTGTTCTTTTATTGTCCCTTTTTGTCCGGCACGCGAAATCGCGTTGCCCCCAAAAGCAATAACGGCAAGTTTTGTATCCATGACATACTGATAAAATAAGTACTTTGATTAGTTCTTCAATTCTTCCGGAATTTCCTTTTGCAAGAGAGTCTTCAATTGTCGTAAGGGTTCTTTTAGAATTTGCTCGTGTTTGATATTCCATGCTTTTTCTAACCAATCGTGTGCCTTCTCTGCCACCGGTTTTCTTTCAGATTTCAGTGCGGTGGCTTTATTGAAGTCGTAATCTTCGTTAATGGCTTTGTCTATTCGTGTTTGAAAATCTTCTACCTCTTTCACGTAACGGTATGCCATTTGCAAAGTTAGTTCAAAATGATTCGGGTCTTTTTCCAATCCTTTCAGGCAATAGATCTCGGCTTTGTCGAGCATGCCCGCGTTATTTAAGTAAGTCGCCATTTCTGACAGGTTGTCAGGAGTTTCGCCCCCCAATTCTAAAAAATCTTTGCATTGTTTCTTCAAAGATACGGTATCGTTTTTCAAAGATGCGTAATCAATCCTGAGCGCGATAGTAGACAGCATGCCTAAGGTATCTTTTAAAACCTTGGGAAAGGCTTGCCCCGACAGCCCGATAATTCTTTTACAGTTGGTTGTATCTTTTCCCGATTTATACCATTCGTAGAGGTTTCGATAAACGACAGGAGCGGGAACGTGGGTAGATGCGGCTTCTTCAAGAATTTTATGATACGCTACCATGTCGTTCTTTTCCTTGGCAATTTTAGAGAGGTCGTTGTAGAGGTACTCTAATTTTTTACCTGTATTTTTGTCTACAGTGCCCATACTATAAGCACGTATCGCGGCTTTCAGGTATCGTTCGGCAAGGTCATATTGTTTGGTTTCCATGAGTTTTCCCGAACGCACGTCAAATTCTTGAGCACACAAACTTTGTCCTACTTTTGATTCGATGCACCCCGGTCGTGGAGTTACTTTGGGATTCAATTGTATGGCTTTATAAAAACTCTCGAAGGCGATAAATAAGGCATCGGGTTCTTTAACCGCGTAATTTGCATCGCGAGCCAACCGATCCAGTTCGTAATTGTAATATTGCAAATAAACGTACCCGCGCATCAGTTGTACATCGGCTTTGTCTTCATCACCACACACGTCAATATCGCGCTTGGCTTTAAGAATAGATTTATTTTTCAAAGCCATAGAAGCATTGTCCACGCACGGTTGGGCATCTACCCCAACAGAAAATACAAAAACTCCAAACAGGAATATAAACACTAATCTTTTCATAATTATTTTATTTTTAATCAATTATTTATTTTTAATCTCGTTAATTCTTTTTTGCATGTCTTCCAATTTCGGGGAATAACCGCGGGCATAAATTTCCCGCAACTGTTCCATCAATTTAAGATCATTGGGTTCCATTTGCCATGCTTTCTCAAAATACATCTCTGCCGAGGACAGGTATCCATTTGACTTATTTTTCAATTCATTAATATTTTCAAATTTTCCTTTCGCGGCTAAATCTCCTATTTCGTTACGGGTATCCTCGTATAATTTTAAATAGCAATAGCCCAAGTTATAGACTATAACAAAATGATTAGGATTAAGGGCATTGGCTTTTTTTAATAAAATTTCGGCTCGAGTATAGTTGTCGGCTTTGATGTAGATATTTGCCGCGTTCACGAGCGCGTCGGGGTCTTTGTATACCTCTTGTGGCAAATGGTCGAGCAAGTCTATGGCTTTCTCTTTGTCAATGTCCCAATAATAGTCTGCCTCTGCCACGAAGATATGTGGATGAGATGGGGCTGCTTTTTTCGCGGCGGTGAGCAACGCCGGCACTGCCGAAGGCTGATGCTGTTTTTGATATTCTATCAGTCGAATATACACTTGCGGGTTGGTCGAGCCGTCGGCAATGGCTTTCTCGTAAAGGGATGTCGCCTCTTCGGGACGCTGCAACATTTCTAAGGTATAGGCATAATAATAATAGAGTTCTCCTTTGAGCGGATGCTCCGGCACGCCCATCTCGTAGCCGCGTACCGCCTTCGCGAACACTTGCTCTGCCCGCGTGTAGTCTTTATTTACCAACAAATCTACTCCCTGAATATATAGCAAAACATAAAGTTTTGCCATACCCGTATCGGGGGGGAACATCTCGTAAGACTCTATTTTGCGATTGAGTTCTTTTGCTTTCGCGAAGGCATCAAAAGCCTGCTCCGGCGCATCGGGATAGCGTATCTCGTATGTCCCGTTTTGTTGCTTCTCCGCGTATTCCTGATTGGATAGCCACAAGTAAATATTTCCCTTGTAAAGCCATGTCTGTGCCTTAGATTGCATTTTCTCATCTGCTATACAAAGGTCTATCGCGGTCTTTGCTTTCTCGAAATCCTTCTCGTAATACAAATTATAGGCTTTCGTTAGCGAAGGCTTTTGTGCCGTTAGAAAGCCAACCGAAAACAAAAATACCAAGTAAAAAAACAGTCTTTTCATTTTTTATTTTTAAAACTGCAAAAATACTAAAAAAAATATTGTTAGGAGATATTAGGTACAATTAAAAAGGGGAGACTGTTTTGCACAATCTCCCCTCGAAAAAAAGAAAACAATGAAAACGCTTTACTCTTCTGCAATGACCTCAAGTCCGATTTCCACTTTAATTTCTTTGTGCAAATTTACCTGAGCGGTATAATTGCCCAATTCTTTAATGTGGTCGTCTTTGAGAATAATTTTTCTGCGGTCTACTTCGATACCATGTTGTTCTTTGAGGGCGTTAGCGACCGCGATGGTGTTCACGGAACCAAATATCGTACCTTTTTCCGAGGCTTTGGTCAAAATTTTAAGGGTAAGTCCTTCAATTTTACCTGCCAAGAATTCGGCTTCTTTCTTAATTTTTTCGGCTTTAAACGCTCTTTGTTTTAAGGTTTCTGCCAACATTTTTTTTCTTGATTCGGTAGCGAGTACGGCGAATCCTTGCGGTATCAGGTAATTCCTGCCATACCCGTCTTTAACCTTCACGAGATCATCGGTATAGCCTAAATTTTGAACATCTTGTTTTAAAATAACTTCCATAATCTATATCCCTCCTTATTGATTGGTTTTTAAATTATCGGCTACAAAAGGAAGCAATGCCAAATGACGTGCTCTTTTCACGGCTTGTGCTACTTTTTTCTGAAATTTGAGAGAAGTCCCTGTCAACCGGCGCGGGAAAATGCGCCCTTGTTCGTTGACAAATCTTTTCAAAAACTCGCCATCTTTGTAATCTACAAATTTAATGCCACTTCTTTTGAAACGACAATATTTCTTTTTCCTGACTTCAACCGTGATGGGAGTCAAATATTTAATATCTGATTGTTGTGCCATGATTAATTTTCCTCCTTCTTAATTTCAATTTCTTCAACTTGATTATTTTGATTATTGCTTTTTTCTTTTCGCAAATTACGCCTTTTCTCGTTGTAGGCAATCGCGTGCTTATCTAAAAGCACCGTGAGATAGCGCATGATTTTTTCATCGCGACGATATTGCAATTCAAAATCTTTGATAATAGACGGCTCTGCTTTAAATTCCATTAAATGATAAAAGCCGGAAGTCTTTTTGGCAATAGGATACGCCAACTTACGTAACCCCCAATTCTCTTGATGAATAATCTCTGCCCCTTTCTCGAGCAAATAATTCTCAAACTTTTTAACCGTTTCCTTCATCTGTTCGTCAGACAAAACGGGAGTCATTATGAAAACGGTTTCGTACTGGTTTAACATCGTGTTTTACTTTAATTTTTAATTAAATAATGATTAAAATTTCCCCTCTTTTTTTGGGGGTGCAAAGATACAAAAAAAAATAATATAAAATATTTTTTTCCCGTGCCTATTTATTTTAACGATAAATCAAAAAATTAGTGTAACTTTGCACCCGTTTTTTTCGTGTCAAGAAGATGAAAGACCTTTTTCATTCCATAAGACCATACAACGATAAAGAAGCCATGGTCGCTATACAAGATATATTTCAAAAAGAGGAATTCGTGAACGCGCTTACCCTTTTTGAACCTTATATTTCCATGCAAAAAGTACGCGAAGAGTACTTGTCGTACCGGTCTACCTACGACTTCCAGTTGGGGGTAGCCAAAGGGTTTGTTGACTATTTCATTCATCAAACCACCGCCGGGGTGTCGTTAAAGGGTTTGGAGAATATACAAAAAGACAAGGCTTATTTGTTCGTGGGCAATCACCGCGACATTGTCTTTGACACGGCATTATTGCAATATTATTTCATGGTCAATCGTTACGCGACATCCCGCATCGCCATTGGAGACAACTTGTTGTCGCACCCCCTGTTAGAAATCATCGGGAAAATCAATAAGATGATTACCGTGAACCGGTCTCTCTCTTTACGCGAGAAATTAGCCAATTACAAACAAATGTCCGAATACATTTATTACAGTATTCATCAAGAGTTACAGTCTATTTGGATCGCGCAGCGCAACGGACGTACCAAAGACGGGATAGACCAAACACAGCAGGGGTTGGTTAAGATGTTCTCGATGTATCACGCGAAAAGTCCCCGCGAAGCCCTCGCGCAACTGCATATTGTCCCCGTAACCGTGTCATACGAGTACGAACCTTGCGACAAACTGAAAGCAAGGGAATTAGCATTGTCTGAAAATGGAGTTTACGAAAAAACAGAGGGAGAAGATTTCGAAAGTATAAAGCAAGGGCTTTTCGGACAAAAAGGGAAAGTAATTTTGACCATAGGTACCCCACTTGACAGGGAAATCTCAGAAATAACAGAAACTGACCCGAAAAAAATTATTGAACAAGTATGCTTACTTATTGATAGCCAGATATTTAAAAACTATCATCTCTTTGCTTCTAATTATATCGCGGCAGATTACATAGAAAGCAGCACCCAACACGCGCGGCATTACTCTACTACCGAAAAAGCATCTTTCTTAAATTACATCGAAAAACAATCGGCAATACAAGATGTGCCGATAGATAAGATGAAAAATTACCTGTTGCATATTTATGCCAATCCCGTGAAAATGGTATTGGAAGATTTGAATAAAAAATAAAACTTTTTTAACTTATTATTGTAATAAAGTAATAAATACTAAAAAAATATGGATGAGTCTCACCCCCCGTCGCGACAGAAAATTTTAATTATTCGTTTCAGTTCCATGGGAGACATCGTGCTTACCTCACCGGTAACACGGGCAATTTATCAACAATGCCCCAATGCAGAAATTCATTACCTTACGCGAAAAGGGTTCGAAAACTTGTTACAATACGACGAGCATATTTCTAATATACACGTATTTAATGGAGACATGTGCACGTTGGTTGACCGGTTGAAATTAGAAAAATTTGATTTTGCTGTCGATTTGCAGCATAATTTTCGTTCATGGCGGTTGCTGTCTTCTTTGCGCGTTCCTTATGCCACATTTCCTAAATTAAACTTCAGGAAGTGGCTAAGGGTTTGTTTTAAGATAGACCTATTACCTCGCGTGCACATCGTGCAACGTTATTTTCGGGCGGCACTGCCTTTGGGGGTGCACGATGACGGGAAAGGACTATATTTGCGCGTGCCCGATTCCGAAACCTTTAACACCAAAGTGTGTCCGGCTTCTTTTGAAGATGGTTTTGTGGCAGTAGTGCTTGGGGCGACCTATTTTACCAAACGGATTCCCCCTCATAAGATTATCGAGATAGCAAGGCTATTACATAAGCCGATATTTTTATTGGGGGGACAAGACGTTACCCAACAAGGCGAAGACATTGCCCGCGAATTGGGGAGCCGGGCTTACAACGGCTGTGGCAAATTAAATCTTTACCAATCAGCCTCTGTTATACAGCAAGCAAATTGCGTGCTCGCCGCCGACACGGGACTCATGCATATCGCGGCAGCCTTGCAAAAACCGGTGGCTACCCTTTGGGGCAACACGATACCCGAATTTGGCATGTATCCTTATATGCCCGAAAAAACTGACCTATACCGTCAATTTGAAGTACCCCACCTTAAATGTCGTCCCTGTTCCAAGTTGGGTTTCCGGCATTGCCCGTGCGGTCATTTCAATTGCATGGAACAACAAGTTTCCATGGATATCGCTCAATGGATTAACCTTTTTTAACCCATATAACAATGAACGTGGTGATAAGATATATATGTATACTGATGTGCGTGAGTGGAAGCCTGACCGCTTTCTCGCAACACGATTTAACCCAATCCACCAGTCTGGAAGGAGACGTGGTTTACAACCGGTTCGGGGATTTTATTTATCAGTATAGTCGCATCATCACCCGCGATACTTTGTCCCCTACCCTGCTTTGGGTAACCGTAGTTTTTATTAACGGGAACGTGCAAGCCGCCATTACTTACCGGCAAGAAATTGTCAATGCCCGCTTTGAATGGATTTCTACCGAAGCCGGACGCGACTATACCGAAGGATACGTGAAAGGAATTACCGCGATTCTTGTCCCCCATCAAGTAATTAGTTGGCGTTATTCTTACGAAACCCTTGCCCCCACCGCGAACGGGGAAGTGGAAATAAATCGTGCCTCTCTTTTAGTCATGAACGACAACCTGAATATAGATAAAGTTCTATTTCACGAGAACAAATTTAAAACCACTGTAACCCCCATGAAAAAATAAACCTTGTTTGATATAAAATAATTTTATTGTTTGACATAAAGTGATGATAAACATACGCTATTGCTTATTCTTATTAGGAATAATTTTCGTGTCGGGTTGCGCCCGAATCGTTACCCCTGTCGGCGGTGCCAAAGACATTGCCCCACCGGTTATTCTCAAAACATTGCCCGAAACAAACACTCTCCATTTTAACGAAAAAACGATAAAGATTTCTTTTAACGAGTATGTCGTGTTGAATAACCCTAACGAAAATATCTTTTTCTCGCCCCCGTTAAAGCATAGCCCTGACTATATTTTATCCGGCAAATCGCTGAAAATAAAATTATCCGATACGCTCATGACCGATAGAACCTATAATATTGTTCTTTTTAACGCGATTAAAGATTTTACCGAAGGAAACGCGTTGCCTTTCTATCAATATACTTTTTCCACGGGCGATTTTATTGATTCATTTATGGTTTCGGGCAAAATAGTGGATGCCGAGAGCACGTTACCCAAGGAGAATATTATAGTTATGCTTTACGAAGACGACATTGATTCTTTGCCTCGCACGAAACTGCCAACCTATCTTACCCGGTCGAGCAAAGAAGGGACTTTTTCTTTTCAACACGTGAAAAAAGGGAAATACAAAATTTTTGCCTTAGGCGATATTAATCATAATTTTCGGTACGATTTGCCCAACGAAGCCATCGCGTTTTCCGATAGTCTTATCCCTACGGTGCTCATGTCTTCGGGAAAAACGCCTACACTAACCGACAGCACCGCCCAACCCGATACGGCAAAACTCTCTCCTCCCGATTCTGTCGGCATATCGTCTGCGCCTACCGTGTTGCTTTCTCTTTTTATACCACAAGATACGGCACAAGGATTGCTTAAACCACTCAATCCCTATCGAGGAGTATATAAAATTATTTATAAAAGAGAAATAAAAGATTTGAAAGTAAGACAATTATATCCGGACACCCCTTATATTTACACCCAAGTAAATAACCCGACCCGCGACACGCTTACATGGTATTTTAGCAAGATGGACGAGGATACGCTTCGTTTTGAATTAGTCGCGGATGCTCGGTGGATAGACACGCTAACTTTGCTACCCTATAAACCGGCTGCTTCGCGCGGGCGAGGCAAAAAAGAAAGCGCGACAAAGTTTATGCCCGTGATTCAAAATTCGGGAGAACTCTATCGTCCGCTCACTTTGCATTTCAACACCCCTGTCCGCCCGGTAGACAGTTTTCGCGTAATGATAGTTAAGTTTATAAAAAGTGGCAACGATACGGTTTTCTTGTATTATGCCGTACCGGATACTTTCACACTTTCTGTACCTTTGCCCTACCCGTGGGAAGAGAAAGGAAATTACCTGCTACAAATACGGGATTCTGTTTTTCGCGATTATAACGATGCCTGTAATGACACCATTGCTGTCCGGATATCGGTAAAAACAGAACGAGATTATGGGCAACTGATCATGCAATACACGATCATGCAACCCGGTACGAGTTATATTATTTCTCTATTAAACTCCGGTGGGCACACGATTCGCGACACAGTCGTTACCGAAAGCACGACCATTACCTACCCCAACCTTACCCCCGGCACCTATAAACTCAAAGCCATAGAAGACCTTAATCAAAACGGACGATGGGATACCGGAAACTACGAGAAAAAACAACAACCGGAAAGAGTCTTTTTCTTTGGAAAAAGCATACAAGTTCGGGGACAATGGGAAATAGAAGAGGAATGGATTTTAGACAAACCTTAAAACAAGAAATGCTATTGCAGCATTAAGCCTATTTTCTTCCCGTATGCTTTTATTCTTTCATAATCAATTTCTTGAGGACGAAACCGAATAAACATACTTTCTCCGCAATAGTTTAATTTTTGGTTTTGAATATTTGTCGCGAGAATTTGTTCGGCTTCCCCACTCCACCCGTAAGAGCCAAAGCAGCCCGCGGGTTTCCCCTTGTCGCGCAAAGGAGACAACGTCGCGAGTAATTGATAAAGTTGAGGCAGCATGTTTTGATTTATCGTGGGACTACCCAATATAAAAGCCGAAGCGCGAGCAACTTTTTCTTCATATTCGGTCGCGGGCGTTTTTTCCAAATCACAAAAATCAACCTCTATCCCTTCAATATCTTCTAAACCCTCACGAATTTTTTCGGCAATGGCTCGCGTGTAGCCATAGGCAGAAACAAAAGCCACCAATACCCTGTTTTTTACAGGATGCCCCGACAAATACTGCTCGCACAACGTTTTTGTTTTACTAACAATATCTTGCCAATGAGCACGTAATACCGGACCATGACCCGGACAAATTGCCCGAATGTTCAAAGAAGAAATCTTATCAATGGCTTTCAGGAAAAAAGTACTAAACGGTTTTAATATAACATCAAAATAATATTGAAATGCCTCATCATAGTTTCCTGTTAAGTCGTCAAACATGGCTTCGTGACAAAAATGTGCACCAAAAGAATCGCAAGTAAAAAGCAGTTGGTCTTCTTGCAAATAGGTATAAATGGTATCGGGCCAATGAAGATTCGGGGCATTGATAACTTTTAAGTGTTTGTTACCCAAATCAATCATTTCGCCTTCTTTGATAACACGACAAGGAAAAGTAAAGCCTATTTGATATTTAAGATTTTGCAAGGCGACAGAAGAACCTAACACGGTTGCTCTCGGAGCGATAGACAACATGCGGCGTAAAGCACCCGCGTGGTCCGGCTCGGTATGACTTACTATGATATATTCTATATCTTCAGGATTGCACACCTGTCGCAATTTTGCTTCATAAGTATCAAAAAATGGCTCTTTTACGGTCTCTACAACGGTTTTTTTCTCTGCATTGATAAAATAAGAATTATAAGTGGTGCCATGTTCGGTGGTCATGATGATGTCGAACACGCGCAACGCGGGGTCTAATACCCCAATCCAAGAGACATCTTCGCTAATTTTCAAAATTTTATTATCCATAATCATTATTCTTTTCTGTTTAAAATTAAGAATGCAAAGGTAACGATTTTTTTTATACCATTTACAAGAAATTTTCATTGCCGAATAAGATCCGGGCAAAAAAAACTTTGGTCATGCTTTTACAGACATGACCAAAGAAAAATTTACATGAAAAAATAAACAATCAACTTTCTTTAAAATGTCTCGCGTATTTGTTGCGAAACTTATCCACACGTCCAGCCGTGTCTACCAATTTCATCTTACCCGTGAAAAAGGGGTGAGACGTGTTGGATATTTCTAATTTTACCAAAGGGTATTCTTTACCATCTTCCCAAACAATGGTATCTTTGGTGTGAACAGTGGATTTTGTCAAAAAAGCAACTTCATTCGACATGTCTTTGAATACCACTGCTCTATAATCTTTCGGATGAATATCTTTCTTCATTTTTGAAACATTAAAAATTCGAGTGCAAAGATACACTTTTTTTCTAATACAAAAACACCTGTCGAAATTTTTTTTTCTTTTTTTTTTGGTTAATAATTTTTCTGAGGTGCTATGTCAAAAAAAAGAATTAACCCGGGAAGTTTTATTCGGTTGTTTATAATCCAAAAATTTTATGCTATCTTTGTACCCAAAATTTCATTAAATTATCAGTTAGATTATGAAGTATTTATTTTCGCTTATGAGCAAATGTTTTTGTTTGATGGCATTGTTTTTGCTGTCAGCAAGTTGTAAGGAGAAGGCAGATCCGTTGGAAGCACAATTTCTGAATCCTCCTCAAACCATGAAAACCGGTGTCTATTGGTATTGGATTGATGACCACATATCCAAGGAAGGGGTAGTTGCCGACCTTGAAGCCATGAAAAAAGGTGGCATTAATTGTGTCTTTGTTGGCAACATTGGGGACCAGGGTAGTCTTGGATACGATAGTTGCGGGACATGGAAAGTGCGCAGGGGTGCTAACCCCGTTTTGAGTGAGGGGTGGTGGGAGGTATTGCACACCATGATGAAGAAAGCCGGAGAATTGGGCATTGAAGTAGGCATGTTCAATTGTCCGGGGTGGAGCCACTCCGGAGGTCCATGGGTAAAACCCGAGATGGCAATGCAATACGTGGTCTCCTCCGAAACCCGCGTGAAAGGTCCGGGAAAAGTAGAGATAAAATTGCCGATTCCCGCGCAAGGCTCTATGATTGAAGACTGGAAAAGTCGTTTTATTGACAACGAGGGTGTCCCGTCGCCTCATTTTCGGGACGTGAAAGTGGTGGCTTTCCGTGTCCCCGAAGACTATAAAGTAAACTTATTGGAAATGACAGGGGCAAAGGTAAGTGTATCTCCTGTTATCCCGCTGTCGAAAGCCACTGAAATGTCGACAAAAGAGCCGCGGTCGTTACACTATTTGACCAAGACCTCACCTACGGCTCCTATTGCTTTGCGCTATATCGTGCCCAACAAAGGAGAAATGACACTTTCGGTAAAATTACCGAAAGTTTGTGAAGCCCGCAGTTTCGCGATATATCCCGCCGGGTATGCCCGCGGGGTCGCTTATTTGCACGCTAAGACAAACGGGCAATTCGTGCTCGTGGACTCTGTTATGCTCAATTGCACGTTTCCTATTCCTTCTATTGGTTACATGCCTTATTCTCCCATCGTGGGAGGATTTGCCGCGGTATCGTCAGATGAGTACAAAATCGTGATAAAGAGTACCGAAAATGCCGCTGCCATTGGTCAGGTTGTTCTTTCCCCTACCCCCGTACTTTCCCGTTACCCCGAAAAAATGCTTGCCCGGCTTTATCAAGGGGCGAACCCGCCTTACACGGAATATAAATGGCAAGACCAAAGCGGTATAGGTGAGGGCGTAGACCTCGTGCCTTCACAAAATGATGTGCTCGATATCTCGGATAAAATGTCGGAAGATGGCACACTCTCGTGGGACGTGCCCGAAGGGGAATGGCTCGTGTTGCGTACCGGCATGGTGCCCGATGAAGTGTTCAACTCTCCATCTTTTCCACAAGATCAAGGGTTAGAAGTAGATAAATACACGACGAAATACCTGCAATATCATTTCGACCATTTTATTGGCGAGGTGCTCAAACGAATTCCTGCCGAAGACCGTAAAACGTTCAAAGTTGTGATTGCCGACAGTTGGGAAAAAGGAGGCACTACTTTTTCCGAAGATTTTCTCGAGCAGATGAAAGCACGCTACGGCTACGATGCCACGGCTTTTTTACCGGCATATTCGGGACACGTAGTAGGTACCCCCGAAATCACCGAGCGTTTCTTTTGGGATGCCCGTCGGCTGCAGGCAGAAAACATTGGCAATATTTTCATGCCGGGGTGGAACGACATTTTGCATAAAAACGGGCTCGAATCGTGGATAGAAAACTATGGTGATTGGGGTTTCCCCGGCGAGTTTTTGCTCTACGGGAAAAACAGCGACAGGGTAGGCGGCGAATTCTGGACAGGATGGTCTGACGTGCGCTACATGCACGTTGCCGCTTCTTGTGCCCATATTTACAATAAAAAAGAAATCTATGCCGAGGCTTATACCGGCGGTTGGGGGTTCTTCTTTCACCCACATTCACTTAAACTCTATGGAGACCAAGCCATTGCCGCAGGCATGAACAGCCCAATCCTACATGTATATATTCAACAGCCCTACGATACCATATACCCGGGAATAGACGCGTGGTTTGGTATAGAATTTAACCGCAAAAACACGTGGTTCTATCAAATTGACCAGTTCACCACTTACATGAAACGGTGCGGGCTAATGAACATGCAAGGTCTTAACGTGGCAGATGTAGCATACTTTATAGGAGAAGACGTGCCCGTGAACAGCGGTCCCTTTGAACTCAACAACAACGCCGCCAAACCCGGACTGCCCATTCCCCAAATTCCCAAAGGGTATAAGTTCGACTATGTCAATTCCGATGTCTTGCTCAATAGCATGAGCGTGAAAAACGGGAATATTGTATTGCCTCACGGCACAACTTACAAGATACTCATGATGCCCCCTTCCGCAACCATGCGACCGGAAGTAATGGCTAAAATAGACCAACTGGCGCAAGCGGGGGCTACAATATTGTTAGACAGGGAAATCAAACGCTCCCCTAGTTTGCAAGATTATCCCAATGCAGATAAAAAAGTGCAAGAAATCAATAAAAAATGGTGGACAGAACTTTCCAACGATAGCGAATATGGCACGGGAAAAGGCAGAATTTTGCGTAACCTTACACTCGAAGAAGCCTTCGCCTTACGCGGTATCAAACCCGACTGTTTCGTGTCTTATGATAAATTTACTTTTTGCCATAACACCACCGGCGACAAGGAAATTTACTATATCGTGAACAGCAAAGATTCTATTGTTCAAATATCTCCCGAATTTCGCGTCAGTGGCAAACAACCGGAATACTGGAACCCCGTAACCGGTGAAATTAGCGACTTAAAAGCATGGGAGGAAAAAGACGGCAGCACTATCGTTCCCCTGCAAATGGAAGGCAATCAAAGCATGTTCATCGTGTTCCGGAAAAAAGGTACGCCCGCGAGCAATTTACTTGCAGACAATTTCCCCGAAGCAACGGTGCTCACCGACATCAACACCCCATGGAAAGTGAAATTTAATGATAACGAGATATTCCGCGGTCCGGGAGAAACCACTTTTGATACCTTAATCGATTGGTCGAAAAGTACAGATCCCGCCATCAAATATTATTCCGGTATCGCTTTCTACACCAACACGTTCAACATGCTCGCACCGGCAGCAGACAAAAAAATATACCTTGATTTAGGAAAAGTGTCTGCCATGTGCAAAGTGAAAATCAACGGGCAAGAAGCCGGTGGCGCGTGGACACCTCCCTATCGCGTAGACATTTCAAAATACGTGAAAGAAGGAAATAACGACATAGAAGTAGAAGTTGTAAGTACATGGGTAAACCGGCTCGTGGGAGACCAAAATTTGCCCAAAGAACAACGTAAAGCAGATTGCCGTTTCAACAACTGGCGCGGGCACCCGGAAGATAAGTACCTCGTGGAAGCAGGTTTGATCGGTCCGGTTAGAATCATACAATAAAAATACGCTCACCGCGAGACCCTGTTCAACAAGAACAACAAAACTACCGCCCTCTTTTCAATAGCAGGGCGGTAGTTTTGTTACAAATACGCGAACCCGTGATTCCTACATTCCTAATCCCAACCTATCTTTTCCCTAACGGGATCATGGTTCCTAATAACACGCGAAAACTACTGTTTTTTTGTATAAATTTTGTATCATGTAGCGTTCCTATATAAGCAGGTACAAACACTTGTTGATCAACAATAAAACGATAATGATTAAATGCATAATTGACTAATCCGAAATGATAGCCCACATTGATCCGAAAATATTTGTAAAAAGAAAGCGTGATTTCCGCGCACACGCCGGCATCTAACCGACCATACGGGGGATGTAGCAGCCCCCAATGCTCGTAATCAAACATATTCATGTGTTGATGTTCGTACAAATAGAGATTATTCCCTTGAATATCTGTCTGTTTCCCGGTTATATCATAGAGACATTCTCCATATAGACCGTATGCAAAATATGCTCCCATAGCGAAATGAACCGACATTTTTTTCGTGACAGGCAACTGATATGCTACCATGAAGGGCATTTCCAAGTAGTACATCTTAAATGCTTGTTGCGCGATTATATTTCTCGCGAAATCCCCATCTATCGTGGTAGTCTCATTTTCATAATTGCTTCGTAACAAGTTAATATTTAGCCCCGTGATAAAATACCATCTTTTTTTCAACTGTAATTCTGCCCTTATGCCTGTTGTACCTCCCAAGTTATACGAGAACTTGAAATCGGGTAACGAAGAATTATAGTTTTTAAAGGTTGTAGATACATGACCTAAAAAAATCAATAACACTTAATCAGTGATATACGTGGTGCAAACATACAAAAAAATCGGAATAACAACAAAAAAAGTTAAAAAAAAAAGACAATCCCCTCTTCTGTCTGAACCATGATATTTCGGCTTTGCTCAATACAGGTTTTCACAAGATTTACAAGATAAACAAGATTTTTTTGGGGGCACACGGATAACACGGATTAAACGGATTTTCACGGATTTCATTCCTCCATTTCTAAATTCTAAATTCTAAATTCTGAATTGTCTGAACCACGAAGTTTCACGAAGAAGACACGAAGAACCACGAAGCAGTTCGGACAATAAGGGAGAGAGGAAAAATTGTCTCCTTGGCTACTAAGGCGTTGTTCATAACTGAACTAATCAATTTGTGAATTCCCTACGGGAATTTTTCGGAAGGTTATCCATTTTTCTATTGATATGTAAAACCTACGGTTTATTTGCCCGTAGGGCATTCATATCAATAGAAAGACCATCAGCAACCTGCTAAAAGTCCGTTAGAACTTTCACGGGTAAAATGAATAGGTTATTTCCAGACAATGCCTAAGGGAACTCGTTGAAATAAGGGCTATTCACTTTTTGAATTTTATTGTCCCGCAGGGACAGAACTTTATTAACCGTAATCTTTAGATTACGGCAGAAGATAACCATGTTTTGCACAAGTCCGCAGGGACTACACTTGCAAGCAACGACAAATGTAGTCCCTGCGGGACTAATGAGAGAGGTATCCCGTTGTCCCGTAGATTAAAATCTACGGGTAATAAAGTGTTTTCACCGTGGGAAAAATAACACCTCAAAAATTATTAATCAAGGCCATTCATTTTCAAGATTCCTTTTGAGATAATGAACCTTGCCGTCTTTCTTTTCAATAACAACGACACTGATGCTGCCCGACCT
>JAISUP010000028.1 GCA_031272025.1 Bacteroidales bacterium | reverse complement strand
GGAGGTAACCAAATATTTTCCTGTTTGGTTACATTTTGGGGCTGGCTATCATTTGATGGGTGCTTTTACATATAAAAATGCCGATGAGGAGGAAATTCGCTATGAAGGTGGTGATTTGCCGGCAGAAAAATTAAAAGCAGTGCCGTATCATGTCCCTATTGCCGAAGCAGGAATGACGGTCAAAATCACCAGACTTGTCCTGCGTTACACTTTTTCTTACCGCATTGCCAATGAAGAAAAACGGAATTATGTGCAGCCTTTTATGCACAGTGTAGGGATAGGGGTGTGCTGGCGAAATTATCTACAATAAATAGGTTGCAATCTGTTTTGCCTTGTTTGGTGTAACGGGAGCGGTAAAAACTCCATTGAGCATAAAAAATGCTACTGCTAATAAGGTGAAAAATTTTTTCATATTCGTTTGTATTTATGAGTTTAACTTTTTTTACTGTTATTACCTTTCCGACAATTTCATTTCTTTAAAAAACCACAACCTGAAAACGGGATCATTGAAAGTTATCTTGTGAGGTGCGATGTCTATTATTTCTTTGTTTTCTAAGTTGTTAATCAAACACGATATAATGTTTAAGTTTTTCTATTAGTTCTGGATAGGCGCCGGTGGCTTCTTTTACTTCTTCCATGCTACGAAAAGGTCCTTTTTTTTCGCGATAGTGCAATATGGATTTCGTGAGGTAGGCATCAAAATAAGGGTGAGGTATCATTTCTCCATAAGTGGCTTTATTGATGTTAATTTTTCGTATCAAAGCCTCGTTCGCGGTGAAATAGGTTTGCAAATGCGAGAGAGGTATTTTTTGCAGGACAAAAACTTCCGCGAACTGTTCTATAGAATAAAAGCCGCCCAGTTTTTCGCGATATTTGAGCAATTCGCGTGCGCGTTTTTGTCCAAAAAGGGGTACCGCCATCAGGTCGCTGCTATCGCAACAATTGATTTCTTTTTTGATGATGGCATAACTCTTGTCGGGAGCCCACGGGTTCTTTTTTCGAGCAGTAGTGTCTACCGGGTAAAAGTAGCCCGTGGGGTTATCTTCTTTTTCGCTATTTTTGCTTTCTCCTTGATGTTTTCGCGAAGCAAATACCAATTGTACCGAATCTTCCTTTCTTGCTTGTTGTCGAGTAAAATCATCAACTCTATCTTGAAACGGTAAAATATCAAACGGTCTCTTTTCTACGTTTTTATAAGCAAAAGAGAATAAAAATAAGGCAAAAATCAGGGAAGCGATGACTCCTATTGCACCCCGCTCACCGCGAGTAAATTGAAAAAAAGACTTCATTTTCGTGTTATGATAGTTTAACCATAGAATTAGTTGGCAAAGATAGCATAAAATTTTCAATTACACACAAATTGACTTTCTATTTCAGAAAAAGTTTGCCTTTAATTCCTATTCTTGCCCAAATGCCGGGTTGTTCTAAATCCCCAAGGTCAAAATATCTTTGATTTAGCAGGTTAGATGCTTCGATGTATATGTCCATGATTTTGTAGTGATAGTTGAGACGGGCATCGAGTAAAAATCCCGCGGGATACGCGGCGGGCGTACCTTCTGTTGACTGCTGATAAGAGGTATATTCTCCTTTTCGTTGTCGGTAAGAAAAACCATAATTGATACTTAAGTCTTTATAAACAGCATGACTTACACGTAAAGTAAGCACGTGCGTGAGATGGTCAAGCACGTAGCGCGACTGATAGCCCTGACTCTCTTTGTCAGAATACAAATAACTGTATTGCAAGTTTATAGAAGACAGTAAAAAGTTTTTTCCGAAATATTCTCGCGGGAGAAATTCTATGCTACTTTCTATTCCCCAAAAACGAATCGCGGTATGATTCACCGTGTTCCACATTTGTTCGTTATCTTTTTTCACGTAATCAATCATCTGGAATCCCCAACGGTGGAAAATGGCGGTAGAAAAGAGCAAGAAAGGGGCATGGTAATGGTTTTTGTTCCATTGTAATTCTATTGCTCCTTCAAGCGTGTACGCTTGTTCGGGGTTGAGATTGTCATTCCCAAGAATGTCTCCGGTTTTGTAATAAAGGTCTGTAAACGTGGGCTGTCTTACTGCCCCTGAAGCCGAGATGGACAGTTTCTCGCTCATATTTACTTGTCCTGTTTCGTGTGTTTTGAAACGATAGGATATATAAGCAGCCGGTAGCACGTATATTTTTTGTTGGGTAGATGTAAAATATTGCAGGAGTAAAGTGCCGCCCACGCGAAGTCCGCGATAGACATACTGCTGTGCTACCGATAAGCCCGCGTTAAGGCGGGTAAGTCGTTGCCGGTAGAAAAGGCTATCATCGCGAAAGAGTACCGGCACGGGGTTTTCCAATGATTTTCCAAGAGAAGTACTCAACACATCTTCTACTCGTGCATCGGCACAAAAAGAGGTGTAGCCTGCTCGCGTGTGAAAAGCAAACAAAAAGTTAGTTCCTGCTACTTGCGTGTAATGATAGTTATTTTTTCGCGGGTCTTGTCCTTTTGTCAGTTCAAAACAATCTTCGTTCCCGCGATAGTAAATTGAAGGCGACCATTTTATTTTTCCCTTATTTTTCCATTGCACGCTGGTAAGAAATGTACGGGTTCGCTCGTGTTGGTCAGGATATTTTAGCGAATAAAAGCCATTTGCCCCGTAGTCTTTGTCTACATATCCTGCTTGAAAGAGCAATTCGCCCTGTTTAAAATTTCCCATCATTTGATAGAAAGCGTTGCCGATGGTAAAGTCGGTATTGTGTCGGTATCCCCCTGCATGACTATAATCGGCGGTAAGCAAGTGTCTGGTTTTTCCGGCACGCAGGTGTAAGGCAGTTCCCGCGTTGAGTAACCCGTACATGCCTCCTTCAAGATAAAACCCTATCGCGGGGGAAGTGTCCGGTCGGGTAATGACATTTAATGCTCCCGAGAAAGGAGAATGTCCAAAAAGAAAAGAGGTACTATTGTTATATAATTCAATGTGGTGAATGTTTTTTGGGGTAACAGGGAGATGCAACGCGTAGTGTCCTGTTTGAGGGTCGGTGAAGTTGATGCCATTGAGTAAAATCATAGTTTGGTCGAAATTGCCGCCTCTGTAACTAAGGTCGGCTTGCGTGCCCCACGCTCCCCTTTGCCTGATATCCACGCCCGGCAGGTAGTCAAGCAATTCGTTGAGCGCGGATGCAGGTGTTCGGGCAATATCGACACTTGATACCGATATTTGTAATAAAGCCCTATCTAAGGACAACACGCTCGGCTCCTCTTCTCCTATCACCTGCAACTCGTCCAACGGGTGATGAATCACGCTGTCTGAAAGGGTTTGCGCTACCCCTGATACCGGCTTCGCTACGAAAGAGCATCCCAAAGAAATGCCGGAAATCACGATCATTTTTTTTAATGAACTAAATACCGCGAAATTCTGTCGCGTCCACCGCTTAAAACAAACAACCGGTGTCTTTTCACTTTTTTTTTGCATAAAAATTAAATTTAATTATAGAATGATATATTTTTCTACTCGCATTTAAAAGTCCGCTGTTTTCGGGTACGCGGGTTGTAGGTGTTGACAAGCAAAAAACCTTCGGGTACGGTAAGGGTGATTTTTTCCTGTTGCATATCAGCCTGATATAAAACTTGTCCAAGCAAAGTAAACACCCTGACCGTTATAGGGGCTTCGGTATGCTTGATAAGTGTTAGTTGACGATTTTGCCGGTATAGAGTTATTTCTGCAAGTTCTATCTGCTTAATCCCGTTATAAGGTTCTTGGCTATGTCCTGTTTCACAATCCGCAGTATCTATCACCCACAATGATGCCGCGACCACTCCTGTAGTAACAAAACAGCAATCGCGATTTATTCCATGAAAAATACTGGTTTGTATGTCTTTACCATTATTAAATCGCAAAGAAACGAGTCCGTTTTCGGCGACAAAGTCGTAAGTATACCAACGATTTTGTTCAAAGGTCATGACATTACCCGTGTCGGCGGTAAGCAGTCGATTGTTTTCTTTTGGTAGCCATGCCCTTACTCGACAAGTTTTCCATGATAATGGTAGGCTAAATCGTACCGAAATCGTGTCATTTTTTAAATGAGGGTCTTCGCTTTCTCCGTAGCATGAGATAGGCGCGGCTTCACATTGTTCTCGTGTATCCATATTTCCGGTAGTGCCAATACAGACTGCATTGCTAATGTCTGTTACGGGAGTTGTAGTATAAGTATCGTCGCTAAATCTCACCGACACGTGTCTGTAGCCATAGTCGAACTCGTGTTTATACCAATGATTTTGTTGTTTTGTCATTTGCAAATTTCTGCAAATAACGAGGCTGTCTCCCATTTTCTCTCCCGGTATCCAAGCCGTAAGCAGTACATTTTCCCACTTTTCGGGTTTGTTGAACCGGATCATGTAAGGCGTTTGTTCAGTGTAATTTAATTTATTATCTAACCAATTGATCCTGTCGGTAATAAATTGTTTTAGCCAAACAAATTCGGCTTCAAAACTGCCCCTTGAGGTGTAATTGGCATGTTTGTTAACATTGAGGATGGGCCACCTGATAAAGTTTAATTCACGCGAATCATGCATGTTTTCAGATAGTTGATCGGCAACGGCAAGCATCGTGTTCGTGCTAATAATGTTCCGGTCTCGATAGTAGTGCCAAATCGCTTGTAACCGGTTTTGCTGTAGGGCGTATTGCATAACCCGAATAAACATGTCGCGGGTTTGTCCTCCCGAGTTTCCTATCTGTCGAAACAAAAAATCGTTTCCATATTTTTCAAAAATTGGGTGTGTGCGATAGTCATTTTCAAAGGCAAGGTCAAAGTCCCAAACCGGTCCGGTATACCACATCGGGTTGCCCGGTTTCTTGTGCATGTAGACATTTTGATAATGGTCTGTATTACAAGTATATTCTCCGATAAGGATATATCTTAAAAAAGTTTCAACATCCACGTATTGGTTAAACTGGGATTGATTATTCACGCTCATTTGTCCCACGGCAACGGTTACATGTTTGAATTCACGTTGTACTTCTTCAAATTGCGCATCCGTGATTTCGTCATCATCAGGATATTTTACTACCACACTTTGAATATTATAGGGAGAGCCGGTTGTAAATTTCTTATTCCCGTCTTGATACCAATCGAGTTCCACGAGCATGCCCCCGTTTCCTTCTACATCTACACGGGCGGCGCGGGCTTCTATTTGATCGCAAAATTGATAGCAGCCTTTATAGTCGCCATTGAGAAACACGTCCACGGGTACCCCAATGGTGGTATATGGCATTTCTATTTTCCTGCTTATGTCAAAAGCAAGCAAATTGCGCATCAACGTTTTATCCCCTTCATTACTAATCAAAGTCCAACTTTTGGCATTGGCAGGCATATCCATTAAGCGGGTTTTCTTAAAAAGTTTGATACGATAGGGTTTTTTAGTAAATCCCCACGAGGCATTGCCCCGACCGCGAATCTCGGTACTATCGTGAAAAATTTTGGTACCATTATTGTAAACAATAGTCAAATCTGCCGTTTGGTAGACTTCTTTGCTGGTGATATTTTTTTCCTCACGGGTATGAATAACGAAAGTAGGAATATTGGTCAATTGGGGCAAATGACTGTTATTGCCCGCGCCGGGATGCCCAAAGAATTGTAATTCTGCCATATAATTATTCGTGCTTGCAAAATCGGTACCGGAATAACGGCTGGGAAATACGAAGCGCACGTAGCGCACCCCCTTAGAACAATTGACCGGCAAATAAGTCATCTCGCGACCGGGCACTTTGGTAATCAAGACCAAGGGTAAGGCATCGCTAAAATCGGCATTGTTGCCCCCTTCAAACAGCCCCATGACCGTTCTATTGGGGTAGTCGGTAGACACTATATCTGTTCGCGGACAAAAGCCCACGCTATCTATAATGTACTGATTTTTAAGATCAAGACCTACCCAATTGCTACCCGTGGAAGACGTGTAATTATTTGCATTCACTTGCATGTAGGTATCTAATCGTCCATCGAACGCGTGTTGTGCAGGGTGGTCGGTGCTCTTTTCTTGTATGTCTCGTAAAAGAATGTCTCCCGAAAGTGGGGGGGATTCCTGCGCGTATCCCGGAATTACCCATGCAAACAAGAAAATAAAACTATAAAGCAGTATTTTTTTTATCATATATTGAACAAAATGATCCTTTTTTTAAATGATGTAAAAGAGAAAAGAGTTCTTCTACGGATGCTGCCGTAAGGAGTAAGTCGTGATGCGCGGGGTGCAAAAAGCCCTCGTCTCGGAAACGGGCTATTTGCGATAGGAGTCCATCATAATAGCCGTAGGCATTAAGCAAGACTACCGGTTTTTGGTGTAATCCTAATTGAGTATTTGTTAGCACTTCGAAAAACTCGTCCATGGTGCCGAGCGAGCCGGGTAAAACAACAAAGGCATCGGCGAGGCTCTCCAATTGTTGCTTTCTTTCGCTCATGGTTTTCACGAGAATAAGTTCGGTTATAGAAAGCGACAGGATGGTTCCTTTGGCAAAGAAATCGGGGGCAATGCCAATGACTTTTCCCCCTTTGGCTAACGCAGCATCGGCGGCAACTCCCATTAAACCCACGCATCCCCCACCATAGTATAGCGTAACCTGTTCTTCCGCGCAACGAGTTCCAAACTCGTGAGCAACCTGCGCGTAACGTTTGTCTTTACCCATGGAAGACCCACAAAAAAGTGCAAGTGACCTGAATGTCATGATTTCATTTTATGAATTAATAATGTGATTAAAGAAATAAGAATATAAGTCAGTATCACGATAGGAAACGCCCCTAAACGAAAAACAAGAATAAGCATAAGAGAGATAAAAAGAAAAATATATCGCAATTCATTGTCCTGAAATCGGAAATGTTTAAATTTAAGAGCAAACATGGGAATGTCGGTTACTAACAAAATAGAGAAACAGAGCACGATGCCCGTGAGTACCCAAGGGTTGGACAAAAAGGGCAAAAACTCGGCAGCAAAGGGTAAGAAGCCGAGAAAAAACGCGTTCGCGGGGGTAGGCAAGCCTCTAAATTCGAAGGTTTGTTGCTCATCGTGATTGTATCGGGCTAAGCGAAATGCTGAAAACGCGGGCACGATAAATGCCACGTAGGGCAACCATGATACGCCTGTAATATTCAGTATATCAGGTGGCAAATTGTGTAACGAATGTTTTATCCACGAAAAAAGAATCATGGCAGGAGCACAACCAAAAGAAACTACATCGGCAAGCGAATCCATGTCTACCCCAATTAATGACTTTACTTTGAGCAGACGAGCGGCAAAACCATCAAGAAAATCAAAAAAAGCCGCGACAAAGATAAGCGAAGCCGCCACCTCAAGGTGCCCTAATGCCGCTAATTGTAACGATACACAACCGGTAATCAAATTACCACATGTCAATATATTTGGAATGTGTTTTTTCATTCGTGTCTTTAAAAACGCGAAAATACGAAAAAAAAATGAGCATTACATTTTTTAAAAAATAATTTGTACCTTCGCGCTCGTTATTTTTTAATACTTACTTTTTAATAAATAAAAAAAATGGTAAAAAAAGGAATCGTGATGATTTGTTGTCTCGTGGTTGGGGCAAATTTTGTATTAGGACAAACAAAGGAAAATATGACAGAAGAACAAAAAATCAGTTACGCGATAGGGCATAACATCGGACAACAATTCGCGGGAGTACTCTCGCTTGACCCCGCGATGGTAGTCAATGGCATACAAAGCGTTACCGCGGGAACGAGTCTCTTCTCGGAAGAGGAGATGCAACAGATTTTCATGCTCGTGCAGAAGAAATTTCAAGAGCATCAGCAGAAAGCCGCCGGGGTGGAAAAAGAAAGAGGCATTGCCTTTCTTGCCGAAAACCGGAAAAAAGAGGGAGTAAAAGAAACGTCATCGGGGTTGCAGTATAAGGTCGTTAAAATGGGGACCGGGAACAAACCTGTTGCTACCGACCGGGTAAAAGTACATTATCATGGCACGACCATTGATGGGGATGTCTTTGATTCATCGGTAGAAAGAGGCGAGCCTATCACGTTTGGACTAAATCAGGTCATTGCAGGGTGGACAGAAGGGGTTCAATTGATGCCCGTGGGGTCTAAATTTATTTTTTATATTCCTTCCGACTTAGCGTATGGCGACAGGGCAATGGGCGACAAAATTAAAGCCGGTTCAACTTTGATTTTTGAGGTAGAACTTTTTGAAATCAACCCAAAATAGCCTTATTTTCATGTGTCTATGAGCGTAGAGACCCTTTTCTTGCAACAAATGCACGGTAGGAAGCCGCGGCAATTGTATGATCCCATAGAATATATTTTGATGCAGCCGGGCAAACGGGTACGTCCGCGTATGGTATTGCTTGGGGCAGAACTCTTTGGTACCCCCCCTGAAAAAGTACTGCCAATTGCCGCGGCATTTGAAATGTTGCATAACTTCACGCTTATTCATGATGACATTATGGACAACGCCCCTTTGCGCAGAGGCAAAGAAACGGTATTCAAAAAATGGAATAGCAATATCGCGATTCTTTCGGGCGATGCCTTGGCAACCATGGCTCTGGAGCAAATTCTGCAAACAGAATTGCCCGCGAAAAATAAATTAGAAATCGTAACTTTGTTTGCCCGAACCTCTATTGAAATATGCGAAGGACAACAATATGACCTTAATTTCGAGACCAAAGAACAAGTAACGATTGAAGAATACATGGAAATGATTCGCCTAAAAACGGCGGTCATGCTTGCCGGTTGTCTCAAAGCAGGTGCGATAGCGGCAAATGCCCCTCGCTCCGATAGAGAAATCTTGTACAATATTGGCATCTCGCTCGGTTTTGCTTTTCAACTCAAAGACGACCTGCTCGACCTTTATGCCGACCAACAATCTTTGGGCAAACAAATTGGTATGGACATCGCCGACCACAAAAAAACATACTTGTTGCTAAGGGCATTGCAAGAGGCTCAGGCTAATGACAGAGACAAACTTTTACAACTATTCGCCCCCGAAAACTCTTTATCCTTAGAAGAAAAGTTGCCTCAAATTATAGAAATATACCGGAAATGTCACGTTAGGGATAAAACAGAGGTCGCCATAGAAAATTGTCTTAACGAAGCGCTATCGCTAATCGAAACCCTTTCGTGCCCCGAAAATAAAAAAAATAGTCTGCGCGAAATCGCCACCCTTTTTAGAGACAGAGAAAAATAGCCGCTACCCATGTCGCAAAACAAACGAATATATGTCGTGTTAGGTATCATGGCAACCGTGTTATTAGTGTATGTCGTGAAATTATTTCTCTTGCAAGTAGGAGACGACTACTATAAAAAAAGGGCAGACGAGAATGTTTTACGTACCATCATGGAACAACCCGACAGGGGGCTAATTTACGACAGGAATGATTCGTTGGTCGTGTACAACGACCCCATGTATGACTTAATGGTTGTGCCACAAGAATTGCGAGAATTTGATACGATGGACATTTGTCGTTTGCTCAACATGGAAAAAGAAGAATTATGCAAACGCATTCGGCGAGCGCGAGATTATTCCCCTATGCTACCCAGTTTGTTCGAACCTCAAATGTCGAAAAAAAACTTTGGCTATTTACAAGAAAAACTATATAAATTCCCCGGTTTTTTTGTCAGGGTTCGCTCGTTGAGACATTATCCCGAACCGGTCGCGGCTCACGTGCTCGGCTATATTGGAGAAGTAAGCCAAAATACATTAGAAACCGATTCTTACTATCAGTTAGGAGACTACATTGGAATTAGTGGGATTGAAAAAACCTACGAGCCGGAACTGCGCGGGGAAAAAGGAAAAAGAGTAGTTATGGTAGATGTGCATAATCAAGAAAAAGGCAGTTATCGCGATGGTGAAGGTGACCGTATACCTATCCCCGGTCAATCGCTTTGGTGCACATTAGATATATCCCTGCAAAAATACGGGGAAGCATTGATGCAAAACAAACGGGGAAGCATTGTCGCCATAGAGCCTGCTACCGGAGAAATCCTTTGCATTGTATCCAGTCCCAGTTACGACCCCAACCTGCTCGTGGGCAAAAGTCGCGGACAAAATTACGCGATATTAGTACAGGATAATGTCAATAAACCTCTATACGACAGGGCTTTACAGGCAATATATCCCCCGGGCTCTACTTTCAAATTAGCCAATGGCTTAATCGCTTTGCAAGAAGAGGTTGTGGATAAAAATACCGTATATAGTTGCCCGGGAGGCTATCAAATTGGTGCCCATACCATCAATTGTCATCACGCGGGGGGCGTGAACATAGAACAAGCCGTACAAGTGTCGTGCAATACCTTTTTCTGTAAAGTCTTTTATAATACTATTTCTAACAGAAAAAAATACAAGACTATACAGGAAGGCTATAGCGCGTGGAAAAACTATATTAATGACTTAGGTTTCGGGAAGACCTTTGATACCGATTTGCCTTTCGAGAGCAAGGGGATTATTCCCGACAGCGACTATTTCGACCGTTTGTATCATGGACATTGGAACGGCAACTCTGTCGTTTCTATGGGCATCGGGCAGGGTGAGGTTTCCGTAACCCCTCTACAAATGGCAAATCTTTTGGCAATTATCGCGAATCGGGGTTATTATATTAAGCCACATATTATCAAAGCCATAGGGCAAAAAGACAACCCGAATACCCGTTTTGGAGACCCGGTAAAGGTCAATATTAGAGCCGACTATTTTGATCCGGTCATCATGGGCATGGGATTGGTTATGACTTCGGGGACAGGTAGGGGTGCCCGGGTTGCAGGTATTGAAATGGCAGGAAAAACAGGAACAGCACAAAACCCGCACGGACGCGACCACTCCGTTTTTTCGTGTTTCGCCCCCATTGACCACCCCAAAATTGTCGTTTTTGTACTCGTGGAAAATGGCGGCTGGGGAGCCTCTGTCGCAGCCCCTATTGCCAGCCTTATCGTGGAAAAATATCTTAAAAACAAAATAGAACGCCCCGAACTCGAAGAACGAATAAAAAATATGTCATTGTAACATTTTAGTGAAATCAAATCAATTCACTATTCGGAATGATGTCGCGCTTGTTTTATACATCTCTTTGTATATTTCAAAAAGAAAGCAGGAAAAATCTTGTTGTTTTGATTTTTCCTGCTTTGCTTTTTTTTTAGAAAGGCAACCCGTCAGAATCTAATTCAGTATCGGGAGGGATACTGTCGGGCAAGGGTGGTGCGGCGGGCGGTGCCGTTATTTTGCGCTCGGTAGCACGGTCGCCGTCCTCGCTTTTACTGCTCAACATTTGAAAATTGTCGGCTTCTATTTCTGTAAAATAGCGTTTAGCCCCATTTTCTTCCCATGTACGGGTGCGCAGTTTGCCTTCCACGTACAATAATTTGCCTTTGACTAAATATTGCTCGGCAATATCAGCCAACCCGCGCCAGCATACAACATTATGCCATTCGGTTTGCTCAATTTTGCGACCTTCTTTGTCTTTGTAAACTTCCGAGGTTGCCACTGGAAATGAAGCCTTTTTGACTCCACTTTCAAATATCCTGACTTCAGGATCTCTTCCCAAACGTCCAATAAGGAATACTTTATTAACTCCATTCATAATTTTTAGTTTTTTAATTAGTAAAAAAATTATCCCCGCGAAAATAAAAAAAAAAATAAATATGTCGCGTGTTGTGGATAACTTTTTCTCAAGCAAACAATTTTTTCAGGAAATTCCACCCGCGATGCCACCATGACTTTGGCTTTTGTTTTTTGTGTCTCGCGTGTGATTGCACGTGATATTTTTTCACATGAATAATTTTTAAGACATCTTCGAGTCGGGTTTCGTTATTGAAAGAAACAATCACGGGAAAATTGGGAGTGTTTTTTTCGGTTAATCCCAACGAGAGTTTCAAATGTTTGTCTAAATCCAACGCGGCGATGCGCTTTAAGGCATGTTGGGTAAAATAAAATGTAAGCCTAAAATAGTTTTCCCATACCGATAGCCAAAAAACGGTTCTTTTTTTTCTGTAGCAACGGCATAACCAAGTATTATTCACGGGGTAGAAGTTCCATGCTGTTTTTAGGTTATATTCATCTCCGGTAATGGTGTTTAATAATTGTTCGTAAGCGGGATAACTGTCCCCCAGAACACGGGTAAGTACTTCTTTGTCGGGGTAAATATTGGGATTTTCCAAAGGGGAATATTCTTCGTTTGTCGTGTATATTTCCTTAATATCCGGCACGAGACGGTCTATATCCCCTGCTCCGATAGTAACCAATAGTTCAGGAGGTGAATTTTTTAAGTAGGCGAGCAGGTCGGTTTTTGACAACAACATTTTTTTTTCTTTTTGAATAAGTGAAAGTAGCCATTCGGAGGTGATATGAGGGATAGGTTCTTCGCGGGCAGGGTAGATATCTAATAAGATAATTTCGTCTAATGCTTCGAGCGACTTCGCGAATGCCGGGGCAAAGTCGCGGGTACGGCTATATAAATGTGGCTGAAAAATGCCGGTGAGCACTTTATCGGGAAAAAGGTCGCGTACTGACCGGAGAAACGAACGTATCTCTTCGGGATGATGCGCGTAGTCGTCAATATAAATTGCCTTATCATTAAAAACCTGATAGTCGAAACGTCTATGCACGCCTTTAAATGTTGCCAATTTTGAAATCAGTTTTTCTATGTCCGCGGGGTTTCCTTGTCGTTGTTTCTCGGCAATCATTGCCGCTATTGCCGACAACGCGTTCAACAGATTATAATACCCGGTAATGCCTAATTGAAGGTCTTTAAAACAGCCTTCGGGCGTGTACAGGTCAAACACGACTTTGTCGGGCAAAATGCTGATCTTATCAGCATGATAATCGGCTTCTTTTTCAAATCCGTAAGTAATTATTTTGTTATGAGTAACTCGTGATTTCAGCGCGTAATTTAAGACGAGTGTCCCGTCAGTAGGCAATCGTTTCGCGAACTCGCGAAACGAATCTTCCAATGAGGCGGTTTCTTTATATATGTCTAAATGGTCGGCATCCATAGCCGTGATAATGGCGGTATTAGGAAACAAAGAAAGAAAAGAGCGGTCGTATTCATCGGCTTCTACCACGAGCAGTTGTGGATTTTTAGAGGTTAAAAAATTGCTTCCGAAATTTTTAGATATGCCTCCCACGAAGGCTGTCGGGTGTTCTTCGGGGTACGACAAGTGAGCAAGGAGAGCCGTAGTTGTGGTTTTCCCGTGTGTTCCTGCTACGGCAATCGTGGGCAATGTCGCGCTAATCATGCCTAAAATGGCAGCCCGCTTATATATGGGTATCCCGTGTTGTTCAAAATAACGATATTCTGCATGAGACTTACTTACGGCAGGAGTATGTATAACTAAGTCAATATCAATGGGAATAACTTCCGGTTTCTCGTCATAATGAATAATCGCCCCTTTTTCTATTAACTTTTCTGTTACCGGTGACGGGGTAAGGTCGTAGCCGCTCACGGCACAACCGCGACGCAGGAAATAATAAGCCAAGGCACTCATACCAATCCCCCCGATGCCTAAAAAATAAACATGTTCACATTTTTCTATCAAAGAAATATTTTCCCTATTGATATTTGTCATGATTGTATATTTTAGGATACAATAATGTCAGCACCTGAAAAGACGGGACCGTCGGTGCAGGTTTTCATCATGCCATGACGGGTTTCGCAATTGCAGACCAAGCAAGCCCCGATGCCGCAACCCATGCGTTTTTCCATGGAGAGCCAGACGGGGATACCTTTTTCGCGGCAACGACATAGCAGGGTATACATCATGGGTTCCGGTCCGCAAGTAAAAACGGCATTGTAGTTTTCTACTTGCACGAGGTCGGTAATCCTACCGTGGTAACAACCTGTTATCTTATCTTCTGATGCCAAAAAAAGACGCTTGTTTATCACCGCGAAGTCTTCTACTCCGAAAGGGCGGTCTTTAAATCCGAGGAAGATATCTGTTTGTATATTTTTTTTGTTCAAAACTTTTGCTGTTTCGTACAAGGGAGGAATGCCCACGCCACCGCCTACTAAGGCTACTTGTCCTGATACGTTTTCACAAGGGAATCCTATCCCCAGCGGTCCTAACAGCGAAATGGGTGCCCCTTTTTCTAATAGTGACAAACGACGAGTGCCATCGCCTACTACGCGGTATACAAACGAGAGCAACTGTTTTTCTTGTTTAAAAATGCTAATCGGGCGCATCAACGGCAGGTCGTCTGTCCATTTGAGCATGTAAAATTGCCCCGGTAAAGCAGCCTCACCATTTTCATCAGGGACGGTGAACATAAAAACATCTTCCAACCATTGTTCTTGTGAGTGTATATATGTTTCGCGATATTTCATTTTGTATGATTAAATTAAAATGATGAAACGCGGATAGCGTTTCTGATGTTGTCTCTCATGCGTGTAGTTTCTTCACGGGCAGCCTCGGCAAAATGAATTTCTCCATTTTCTATTTTTTTGTATGCCAACAATATAGAACGTGAAGCATTGACTACGCCGCCATTACCATTTTTCAGGTATAGGGCGATGTCTTGGGCGGTACCTCCTTGCGCGCCATATCCCGGTATTAAAAAGAACGTGCTATTTAAGAGTTCCCGTGTTTCAATGGCTTCTTCGGCATGAGTACAGCCCATCACGCCGCCCACGGACGAGTAGCCACACGTCCCCGTAAAGGGTGCCCCCATTTTTTGAATAAGATGTCCTACCCGTTGGTATACCTTTTCGCGGGGAGCGGGTAAAATGCCTGCATCCTTCGCGGGGACATGTTCCCTGTTTCCCGTATCAATAAACAGGTTTTCAATATCTTTTGCCCCCTCGTTGGAGGTACGCACGAGCACGAACAATCCTTTGTTATGGTTTTTCAGGTAAGGAAGATATGGGGTGAGGCTATCCAAACCCATGTAAGGGTTAATGGTCATGAAGTTACATTCAAAGTCGCCGGTGAAGTGGGCTTGCGCGTACATTTCCGCGGTTTTGGCTATGTCTCCGCGTTTCACGTCCGCGATGACTATGGCACCCCGTTCTCGCAAGAAGGCAAGTGTCTGCTTATAAGCACGTAACCCTTCTATCCCCAATGCTTCGTAATAGGCGATCTGCACTTTATAACATGCTGCTACATCGATAGTTGCTTCTATAATTTCCCGGTTAAACGCGAACACGGCTTCTGCTACACTATCATAATGACATGCAAAGGGATGGGGAATATAACCGAAGTCGGTATCTAAACCCACGCAAACATGTCCTTTTTCTTTTACTGCCTCAAAAAGAGTATCTATGATCATCATAATTTTATTAATTATTCTTTAACTTTAAGAATAAACCCTGTTCCATGCACGTTACATATTTCCACTTTCGCGGTTGTGTTGTTTTTACTTCTTTTGGTTGTATTGTTCTTTCCCAGATTGATATAAGAGCGCAGGCGTGTAAGAAACACATCCATGCTTCTGCCGGAGGAGTAGTCATCTTCTCCCCATATTTCTTTTAATATAATGTCTCTGGGTAATAGTCTATTTTGGTGGTTACACAACAATTGTAGCAGGTCGTTTTCTTTACGGGTGAGCGTTCTTTTCATGGTAGGGTGTATGAGTTGCATTTCCGAATAGTTAAAAACGAAATCCCCGAACCGGTATATTTGTTCTTTTCCGGATACTGGTTTATTGCTTTGTTTTATTTTTTCGTTTTTTCGGGTGCGTCTTAAAACGGCTTCTATTCGTAAAACTAACTCTTCCATACAAAAGGGTTTGGTAATATAGTCGTCGGCTCCGAGTTTGAAAGCCCTGATACGGTCTTCTTTCGCGGTGCGGGCGGTTAAAAAAATCACGGGAATTTCGGGATCTATTTTACGCAATTCTGTCATTAAAGTAAAACCATCTTTATCAGGCATCATCACGTCTAACAAGCAAAGATCAAAATGACCGGGAGCAAAGGATTTGCTTGCCGATGTGCCATCTTCAAAATCCACGATCTCGTAAGACAATATTTCAAAATAATCACGCAATACAGAACGAAGATGATTGCTGTCTTCTACAAAAAAAATCCTTGCCTTTGTATTTTTCCTGTTTTTCATAATTTGCAGTCTTTAATATTTAGACAAAAATAAAATGGATAATCAGAATTTACTTTTCATTTTGCAAAAATAGTTAACCTGCATTATTCATAACAAAAAGGAAAAAATTTTCCTTTTTGTTGCAAATCAGCAAAATAATTACTATCTTTGCAATAAATTTAAAAAAAATTTTCATATGCGCGAAAATTTTAAAAAAAACGACACGACAACCCATCAAGGAGAATTATTTTCACTTTCTCCGGTTGCAACCACTAAAATAGAGGTAAGTTTCACCGCACCTGATTTGTCTTCGCAGGGCGGACTGCTTC
>JAISUP010000024.1 GCA_031272025.1 Bacteroidales bacterium | reverse complement strand
GCAATCCGTCTTTCAGCGCCTTGTGCTGTTCAAGCAGTTCGGTAATCGAATTGACGGTATATTGCAGCACATAAGCATTGACCTGCGCCGTGAGCGCTCCGATGAAAGTCAGCCCCAGCGCGAGGACGACGAGCCATTTGTAGGGCTTGACGTAGGGGAGGATTTTTTGGAAGAGTTGGATGAGGGTCATAGCGTTGTTATACTTAAATCCGCGAATATTTTATAGATTGATGTATTCGAAAACAGAATCACCAATTTTCGTGGATGCGCAGGGTTTGTTCTATCACGTCCCTCACGCAACCGTCTCCCCCATTTTTAAAAGAGATATAGTCTGCCACGGCTTTGATTTCTATGGCGGCATCCGCCGGGCAGCAAGCCACGCCAGCCAAGTGCATCAAGGGCAAATCGGGAATATCGTCCCCCATAAAAAGGACTTCTTCGGGGGCTATGTTGTATTGTGCGAGGTATTGATTAAAAACAGGGGCTTTATCCACAACTTTCATAAAGACATCTATTTGTCCAAAATTACGAAACCTCGCGGGAATTGTTTCCGAATATCCCCCTGTGATAATGGCAATTCGATATCCCTTGTTCAAGGCTTGATGAATGGCATGCCCGTCTTTGACATGAGTTGCGCGTATCATATCTCCATCAGGTAAGGTATATATCTTTCCATCGGAGAGTACCCCATCAAAATCAAAAACGAAAGTCGTGATAGCATGTAATTTTTTCCTGTACGAAACTTGCATGAACAATTATTTTTGTTTGTGATTAACTCATTTGTTCGTTCTCCAATGTTAAACGAATAAGAGCGAACATAGCATAATTGATAATATCTTGATAATTAGCGGCAAGTCCTTCCGACACTAATGTTTTTCCCTTATTATCTTCTATACTTTTAATTCTCAGTAATTTCATCAGGATAATATCGGTAAGAGAGGTAATGCGCATTTGTCGCCATGCTTCCCCATAGTCATGATTTTTTTTAAGCATCAACTCTTTTGTTGTTTTCATGTGATGATGAAACATATTCAGGATCTCGTCTGCCGATAGAGCAACCGGTTCACCTTCTTCTACTCCTTTCTCCAATTGCACGAGTGCCATAACCGAATAATTGACTATTCCTATAAATTCGGGGATAATACCTTCGTTTACGCGAGTTATACCTGTTTCTTGAATACTTCTTACACGTCGAGCCTTAATATAGATTTGGTCGGTAAGTGAGGGGAGTCGGAGTACACGCCATGCAGAGCCGTAGTCTCTGTTTTTGTTCGCGAACAGGTCGGCACATTGTTGTTCTATGATGTCAAATTCTGCTGACGTATCTTGTTTTTTCATCGAAATATGTTTATTTCACTTTCCACAAAACTACCCCGTGTGAAGGAATCATCAATGGCATATTTTCTTTAACAAGAACATCAGTTTGTCGCCATAAGTCGCGGGCTGTAGTAATTGAAAATTTTTGAGTATCAATTTTATATGTTACATCATTGTCCATGAGGTTAAAGAATCCTATGGCTCTACTCCCGTCTTCTAATTCTTTTTCCCACACCTGTATTCCTTCACTTTCTACATTAGCAAGGCTATTTTCGTCATTATCGGAGGAGAGCGGACCTTGTTTTACTTCTAAAATTTTGCGAGCCTGTTTTCCCAACGGGTCTTGATTGATGGCAAGTACTTCGCTATTGGTGAGTAATTTTAAAGTAAAATTATCCAGCCGATTCATATCACAGCCAATAAGCAGGGGTGAGGCAAGCAGGCACCACAAACTGATATGCGTGTATTGTTCGTCTGTGGTCAGTTCGGTAGGATAGAGATTGTCGCCCCAGCCGATTAAGCCCACGATGAGCATGTCAGGGTCATTCCAGTGTCCGGGGCTGGCATAAGGATATAGTTTTGCCTGAGTAAACCCGATATTTTTCAAAGACTTCCACCCCCCGAACAAGTCACCGGTAGTGCGCCAGCAATTACCGTCTACTGCCCGTGCCCAATCCCATACATCTTTTCTACCATATTGACACAAACTATACACGATATCTCGTTTTTGAGTTTTGAGATATTTTTGCATGGTAAGATAGGGCTTTATGTCAGCCGCCATTGTTTTATCTCCTTCTCTATCATATATCTCCGAATAAGTACACCAGTCATATTTCAGGTAATCAATACCCCAATCGGCATAAGTTTTGGCATCTTTTTCCTCGTATTTATAGGAGCCGAGGTAACCGGCACAAGTCCGTTTACCGGGGGAAGAGTATATGCCAAATTTTAGTCCCATGCCATGTAGCCAATTTCCCAAAGCCTTCATGTCAGGAAACCGCTCGTTTCCATTCAGGGTACCATTGTTGTCGCGGGCGGTATCTTGCCAGCAGTCGTCAATATTAATATATGTCCATCCATAGTCCATCAATCCTTTGTCCCGCATGGCTCTCGCGGCGGCACGTACGCGTTCGTCTGATACTCGGCAGCCCCAACTATTCCAACTATTCCAACCCATCGGCGGGGTGAGTGCTATATTGTCGCCTACTTTCACCACAAAATCACGCTCGTCTTGTCCAAGTCTGTTCGATACAACAAAAGTCATGGTATAAGTCTGAGCCTCGTTTAATACCCCCGTGATGACTCCATTGTCAGGATTAACAGATAAGCCTTTGGGCAAATTCTTTACGGTATAAGTCATGGGTTTCTCGCCGGAGGCGGCTATCTTAAATAAAAAAGGCGATCCGGGTCTAACCCCAAACACTTTTGCCCCGTTGATACGGGGGAGTGGCGATTCCTCGGGGGTGAGAATATAAGGAGGAACAATATCTAATTGTTTGGTCTTTCCTGTATTGTCATCAATATATACAACATGAAATTTTATTCTTTGATATTCGGAAGGATAAAAAATACTATCAATATATGTTCCTCGTGATTTTAACTCTATGGTTTTATAAATAGATTTGCTGCTATTTTCTTTTCCCGTGTTTTCCACTTTAATTTGCAGTTTTCCATTCTGTACTTGTTTCAGGCTATTTTTAAGCGTAACGATGTATTTATTTCCGTTATGCTCGTCTTTTTTCACGTCCAAAGATATCCCGTCAATGAGGTCAGTAAGAGTAAGATACGGGGTAATATTCCCGTAGAGACCGCCGCCGCCCCATTGGTCGAACACACGAATCGCGAGCACGTTTTCGCCGCCCCATTCCAACGCGGGATGTTTGGTTGAAATCTCGTAATCGCGCACGGTTTCGTAGGCACTGCTAAAACCTTTGCTCTCGCCGGGAAACGAACCTGTCTTGCCAACTAATACCCCGTTAAGATACACCTCATCGGCATCGTCTATTTTCCCAAGATACAAGTGCAACTTTTTCTTTAAAAAAGAATTTTGCAACATTTCTTCGGGTAAATAAAAATGCAAACGATACCACGCGTAACCATCGTAGTTTTCATATCCTTGGTCTTCCCAAAGGCGAGTAGTGTGAATGTATCCCCATTCGCTGTCATCAAAATTTTTTTCTTTCCAGCCCATGATGTCTCCGGTAGCAAAACGTGCCGTGGGAAAAGGAATGTCTTGCGCGAAAAGCATATTCGCGCAGAATAATAATAAAAAAGTACACAAACATGGCTGCAACAAGATTCTGTTGATTGATTTCCATGCTACTAATTGTAAGACTTTACCGTGGTTTTCTTTCATTGTGAAATAAAATTAAAAATTTTGGGCAAAGATACAAAATTTTTATTTATTCCCGTCCGTTTTTACATTCACAAATATTAGAATAAAGAATTTGGGTGTGCGGTAACTGTTGCTCAATACGTTCTATTTCCGATTTTCTAAATCCAATTTGCCTCAAATCAATTAATTGTAAAGAAGTGGAGAGCAAAGAAATGGCATCCGGGAGTTGATATAGGGGATTATCCCACGCCTCGATTGTTTCTAATGCAATCATCTCTCCTATGTCATCGGGCAATGAAGATAGCATATTTCTACTAATAATCAATGTTTTAAGATATTTTAAATGACAAACGGAGACGGGTAATTGTACCAAGTAGTTGTGCTCTAAATTAATATATTGCAAAAAAGACAACCGGTCGATATCGTGATTGAGCACTTGCAAGCGGGCATGTTTGACGGTCAATTCTTGTAAATGAGAACATCGAAGGACTTGTTCGGGTAGAGAATCTCCCCGAAATCGTTTAAGATGCAAACGATACACTTGTTCCGGGTTTTGTTCAATGTCTTTAATTGACGTGAATATGGGGCATGCGGATAATGCTTCTCGCGATAGCGGTTGCGCGTCCAATGGACTACCATTTATCAATAATAAGTTGAGTATCAAAATACTCGCGAATTTTTTTTTCATCTTCCCGTATTTGGTCAATCAATCGTGTTACACTGTCAAATGTATGTTCTTCCCGTATTTTTAGACAGGGGATAAACAGAATCTTTTCTTCGTAAATATTTCCAACGAAATTGAAAATATGTATTTCTATGGACAATTGTTTCAAATGAAGGGTTGGACGTGTTCCCGCGTACAACATGCCCGTGTAGTTTCCATGATATTTTTTGCCGGTTAATTGCAACCGTACCGCGTATACACCGGTAGGGTGGTGCCATGTTTGAGGAGGCAACAAGCATACGTTTGCCGTGGGGAAACCCCATTGTCTCCCTTGTTGTTGTCCATGCACTATCGTGCCCGTGTACAAATCTTTTTCCATAGACATAGCCTGCAACGCGACATCATTGAAAGTTGAAAAAATAATTCATGAAAAAATTCCAAAAAGTAACCATCCCGATAGCGAATATTTTGGACAAATAAAAATTAAATTTCCACTTTCCATGTAAAATAAAAATTACCAAATTATTTATTCCCAGACCTATAAGAGAAAGAATAAAAAAGATGCTGTACTCTTTCACTACCTGAGGACTGGTACTTTGGAAAGTCCACCAACGGTTGAGAAAATAATTGCTTGTGGCAGCCAATATAAATCCCAATGAATTAGCAAGATATTTATTCAAATGCAAAATTTCTTTACAGAGCAACGTGATCCCGAAATCTACGACCATCCCACTGGCACCGACTACACAAAACTTCCCTAATTTCAGTCCAATCGCGGGAATGATATTTTTCCAATGACTAATATTTAGTAGCATATTATTTGTTTCTATGATGTAATGATTGAAGAAAGGGAACATATTTTTGCAGACCATCGTGCAGCATTTTATCTACCCCTTTGCTGGTAATTGTTCCCCCTGTGATGGCATCTACTCCATGTAAAGGATTGATATTATGATTAGCGGTACCGCCTTTCAGTACCCTCACGGATACAAAATTTCCATTTTCATCAAATAAGAGTTTACCTTTAAAAGATTGGCAAAAATTATCTTTCGCGATTTCCGCCCCGAGCCCGGGGGTTTCGCTTTTATGGTCAAAGATAGCACCTTCCACGGTATTGCCGTCTTGCGCGATACAAACGTATCCCCAAATCGGTCCCCAAAGACCTTTTCCATCTAAGCGAATCACGTAACTTACCTGACCATCGTATCGAGTAATTTGGATCACGCGAGTAGTATCTGACAATATTTTATCTTCCGCGACTTTCTTATAAAAAGCGAGTGCATGGTTTGCAGGTTCGGTAAAACCTGCCGATGCAAGCACTTGCATAACCCTTTCCCTTTCGCGATTTGCTTGCTGCATAGGCTTCAGAAACTCCGAAACGATTGCCAGCAAAATAGCAACCACGGATACTAAGACCGTGATATAAACAAAAATATACTTGTTGCTAAATTTTTTCATTACTTCTTTAAAAAACATTGCAAAAGTACATAAATTTTCTGAAATTTCAAGGGCGTATTCTTATTTTTTCCGTATCTTTGCAATCGTCATTTATTACGAAATTAAGGCATATAAAAAATGAAAGGCATTATTCTTGCCGGTGGGTCCGGCACCCGTTTACACCCCATTACCTTGTCGATGAGCAAACAATTGATGCCTATTTATGACAAGCCGATGATTTATTACCCGCTTTCGACTTTGATGCAGGCGGGTATTAGAGAAATACTTATCATTTCTACCCCAAAAGATTTACCTCATTTTGAGCATCTGTTGGGAGACGGTAGTCAAATAGGTTGTCATTTTGCATACGAGGAACAGCAGGTTCCCAATGGTTTGGCTCAGGCATTCGTGTTAGGTGCCTCTTTTATAGGCAAAGATAAGGTGTCGTTGGTATTGGGAGATAATATTTTTTATGGGACGGCTTTCGAGAAGAACCTCGCGTTAAACAACAACCCTGACGGGGGCATCGTCTTCGCGTATCATGTCTCTGACCCCGAAAGGTATGGTGTCGTAGAGTTTGACGAAAACATGAACGCGATATCTATCGAAGAAAAACCTACTTGTCCCAAATCAAATTACGCCGTCCCCGGTCTGTATTTCTACGATAATAGCGTGGTAGATGTCGCCAAAAATATCAAACCCAGTGCCCGCGGAGAATACGAAATTACAGATGTTAACCGCTTTTACCTTGAAAGAAAAAAATTGAAAGTCTGTAAAATAGACCGTGGTACCGCTTGGTTAGATACCGGAACTTTCAAGTCGTTGATAGAGGCAAATCAATTCGTACAAGTAGTAGAAGACAGGCAGGGACAGAAAGTGGGCTGCATAGAGGAGGTGGCTTTTCTCAAAGGATTTATTGATAAAGAACAACTTGCCCGTGTGGCAACTCCATTGCTCAAAAGTGGCTACGGGCAATACTTGATGAACCTGATAAAATAACTGTTTTTCTACCAATAAGTTCTCACTATTTTTTCCACTTCTTCCATGGGATAATCGACAAAAGTAACATGTCCCATTTTCCGGTTGTGGATAGCCATTGTTTTATGGTAATCATGAACAAAGACTCCGGGCAAATGCTTTTTGGCGAGGGTTGCCACGCCTTTCACGTGTTGTCCAAGATAATTAACCATGATGGTGGGCTGTTTAAGTCGTGTACTGCCGAGTGGCATTCCCGTGATGGCTCTCACGTGTTGCGCGAACTGACTCGTTTCACAGCCTTCAATGGTATAATGCCCCGAATTGTGCGGACGCGGTGCCATCTCATTAAACAATACCTCATCTCCTACCACGAACATCTCTATGGCTAATGTTCCCACGAAATCAAAATGTTGCATCAGCGCGAGTGCCATATTTTCGGCTTTCGTACAGACATCCGAGGGAAGGGGTGCCGGGGCTATGCTCATAAATAAAATATTGTCTTTATGAATATTGAAGGTTACCGGGAAGGTGGTCATGTCTCCATGAAGCCCACGGGTAACGATTACACTAATCTCGATGTCAAAAGGGATATATTTTTCGAGAATACATTCGGCACTCTTTACTAACGACAGGGCTTTTTCCCATTGTTGTTCCCCGTGCAAAACCACTTGTCCTTTTCCATCGTAACCTCCTGTGCAAGTTTTAAGTACCGCGGGGTAATTCATTTTCTCTATCGCCTCTCGCAAAGCCTTTTCTCTATTTTCTCCCACGATGTATTTATATGCACCGGTGCGCGCCCCCGCGGCACGTGCCGCATCTTTTTCACGCACCCTGTGTTGCGACAAGTACAAGGGCATCTCTCCTTGTGGAATGTGATATTTTTGTTTCCACCGTTTTACCGAAGTATATGGCACATTTTCAAATTCGTAAGTTACAACATCTGCCCCGCGACACAACGCTTCAATCGCTTCCTCATCATGATACGGGGCAACAATCAGGTGCTCGGAAATTTGTCCGGCAGAACAAACCGGAGATGGATCAAGGACTATCACTTTATAACCTAAACAATGAGCCGCCTCGGTCATCATCATGCCTAATTGCCCACCTCCAATAATTCCTATGGTTTCTATTTTTTTTTCCACACTATTAAAATTTTATTCTTTCTCGTAAAAAAAACCAAAATATTTTTAAATCGTAAATAACGTGATAATCATTTTGATACATTTCCTGTAAGTTTTTTTTCAAGGGTTCGGGCACCTCTCGTGTTGATATGCCGATGGCGGGAGAGACGAGACCTTTTGTCTCGTAATATGACACGAAACTCATTTCTCCGCGACCAATTAGACAAAGATTTTTCAGGTATTTTTTTTTATTTTTAACAAAGAGTATGTGAATAGGCGATATTAAAAATAAGAAAACGACACAACAAAGGTCAAAAATTCGTTTTTCGCGATAAATTTCGGGGCGATGCAACGCGTGAGGATAAAGCGTAGATTCGCTATCCATGCAAGCAATCGAATTACTCCCTATCAAACAAGAACTATTTTCCGGGGCAATTTTGTAGTTAATTTTCAAATCCTTCCACGTTTCCATGAAATCAATGATTTGTTTCATTTTCAAATTTTTACTACAAAAAATGACTTCTTGAATATCTATATGGTTCAATAATGAAGGGCTTTTTTGCAAATCCGACAGCAAAGTTATGGGAGAAAAAGAGACAACGGCATTTTTTTCGATGTCATTGTCAGTGCTAACCCATGCCACGTAATTCACTTGTGGATAGAGTTGTTTCGCGAGAGCGTGCACGCGGGCAAATTCTTCATCCGAACCAATAATCGCGATGCGATGCCTGCGGCTATGATTGGCAAAATAGTCGTGCCCGCGACTTCGACAATACAGGTAGCGTATCACGTTCAGTGAAATCAGTGTCCACCCGCTACCGATGAGAATAATGGCTCTTGAAAAGCGAAAAGACTCCGGTAAAAGTGCATAAATCAATAATATAGAAATACACCCCCCCAAAATTCCTTTACAGGTACGCGAAAATTGAAATGGCTGTTGGTAGCCCTTAAATATCCCGATAGATACGAGCCACAGCAAAATATAAAAAGGCAACACAATTTGGTAGAGCGTCGCGGGAAAAGTGCTGTTTCTTAACGACAAAACCGCGGTTTCCCAATACCGGCTACAAACAAATAGCCCCCCATAAATCACGATAAAGTCAATAAGAGGAAACGCGAGAATTTGACCTGCTCTTTTTAAGATTGACAATCCTGCACGAAACCAAATCGCTATATTTATCAATAAGTTAAACATTTTTACACGCCCTGCCGCGAAATGTTTGCAGGCAAAAATTTGCATGGCGCGATAAAAGACATACACGTAATTGAGCGATCCCTTCTTAGTGCTTTCTCCTTTATAATGAATTATTTTCGTGGCAGGGTAATAATAATTTTTATACCCTGCTTTCAGAATACGGTACGAGAGGTCGATATCTTCCCCGTACATGAAATAGTCTTCATCGAGGAGACCACTTTTTTTTAGGGCTTCTCTCCGCATACACATAAATGCTCCTGACAATATTTCTATTTCATTTATTTCATTTTCATTAAGATATGAAAGATGGTAGGACCCAAAACGGTGAGATCGGGGAAATATGGAGGCTAACCCGAAGATTTTATAGAAAGCCACGGACGGCAAGGGTAGCCCCCTTTTGGATTCGCGGAGAAACTCGCCTTTGCCATTGATCATTTTCACACCTACCGCACCGGCATCAGGAGTGCACTCCATAAAGTGAAGGCAAAGCGACAACGTGTCTTCTCCTATGACCGTATCGGGATTGAGTAGCAAAACAAACTCTCCGGTAGAAATAGTCATGGCTTGATTGTTGGCTTTGGAAAAACCCACGTTCTCTTGATTCACTATCAATTTTACTTCGGGAAAACGCTCCCGCAACATGGTAACAGAATCATCGGTAGAGGCATTATCAACAACAAAAATTTCCGTGTCTAAATCTCGCGTAGCTCTCCTAACCGAGACAAGGCACTGCTCTATAAAATGACAAACATTGTAGTTGACAATAACAATACTTAATTTGGACATATTCCCATTAAAAATGCAAAGGTAATGAAAAAAAATTTACCTTCGTTGCTTGTCAGATACTTTTCATCAAATGTTTCATGCAAATGTTTACGCGTTTGCCGAAGAAAATTTATTCTACCACGCTCAATTCGTTTAAGATATTATTCGCGTGAGCGAACTTGTCCACGACAAACAGGAAATATCGTATGTCTAAACTGATATTTCGACAGCGTCCGGCATCGAAATAGAGGTCGCTCATCGTACCTTCCCAAACCCTGTCGAAGTTTACCCCTATCAATTCCCCGTTGTTGTTAATGACGGGGCTACCCGAATTACCTCCGGTAGTATGATTCGCGGCGATGAAGGCAACAGGCAACTCGCCCGCGGAATTGGCATAACGCCCGTAGTCGCGGTTAAGGCAAAGACTTTTTAACCGCTCGTCTACTTTATAGTCATAAATGTCAGGATTCTCTTTTGCCAATACCCCATCTAAGGTCGTGTAATAGCGGTAATCTATCCCATCTGCCGGCGAAAAACCCTTTACCTGTCCATAAGTTACACGCAAAGTAAGATTAGCATCGGGAAAAAAGACCGCACCCGTGTCTTTCTCCATCAAAGCCTTCACGTATAAGCGGTAATGCCTGTCTATTTCTTTTTCTGCCAGCGAAACCGCCTTGTTTATAGAATCCCGAAACAACAACGCAGGGACCATCAATGCAAACATATCTTGATTTTCAAGTTTTAATATCTTTTTTTTCGAACATTTTTTCACAAAATCAGTCAACGTTTTCTCGTCTTTAAATATGGACTGCTCGTAAATCTTATCCGCGAATTTTTGCCAACCGGTTTCATCTAAGGCACAATAAGACTGTAACGAGACGGGCAAAAGGGATTTTGGCAGGCTACTAAAATAATGATGCATCAACGACACGAATATTTCTTTATCAATGGGTTTATAATAAGAGCCATAAAAACGGTGAATTTGATCGAGCAGTTTTGATTTTTCTTTTTGCCAAACGCTTTCGGCAAGGGTATCGTCTTTTACATTGGCAATGTCTCTTTTTTTAACGCTTTGAATGAAAGGGAAAACATTTTTTGTCATAAAAAAAGGCAATTCTACGGCGGGAAAAGTTTCGTTGGTATAGACTTGACACAAGTTTGTATTGTTATATTTTTTATAGAGTTGATGTAATTGAGGCAATATTTCCCCGTATTGATTTTGTCTATCAGGAGAAGCCATAACCCAATTTTGGAAATCTATCTCTTTCTGTTTTTTGTGTTCAATAACACGACATTCGAGAATACCCTTATTTTCGCCTATCCATTTTTTCCATCCATTGGAAATACTATTGGCTTTTGCCGAGTACATGAGGCGGGTTTCGGGGTCTTCGTTCATGTATTTTTTCATGATGTCGAGGCGTGTCCCGCGTGCGCCTATGGCGACAGGATTGCGCACGTTGACCGTGAGGTCCACCCCGTCAGAAAGCCAAAAACGGTGGGTAGTGCCCGGATACCCAAACACGAGCGTGAAATCATTTTCTTGCACCCCTTTGAGCGAAATCTTAAAAAATTGAGACGACTGTAGCGGGATATTGTCAGGGGAATAGTCCGCGGGGTTGCCGTCTTTGTCGGTATAGATACGGAAAAGAGAGAAGTCTCCCGTGTGCCGGGGCCACATCCAATTGTCGGTATCCCCCCCAAATTTTCCAATACTTTCGGGGGGGGTACCTACGATACGAACATCGCGAAACACTTTATTGACAAACAGAAAATACTGATTCCCATAAAAGAAGGGCTTAACTGTGGCAGTAATTCCTGTTTCTTTGAAATTCTCGCCTTTGGCTTCCTGTTCTATGCCGGCAATATTGCGCTGTATGATTTTTTCGCGTTCTTGTTCCCCGTGGTAGTCGCTCACGCCTTGTAGTACGCGACTTGTAACGTCTTCCATGCGCGCGAGAAACGTTACCGTAAGCCCGCGGACAGGTATCTCGTCCGCGTAATTCTTAGCCCAAAATCCATCTTGCAAATAATTATGTTCGAGCGAACTGTGAGACTGTATATACGAATACCCGCAATGATGATTGGTGAGCAAAAGCCCGTTTGGAGAAATCAGTTCCCCCGTGCAGCCGCTCCCGAAAAGCACGATGGCATCTTTCATGCTATGATGATTCACGCTATAGATGTCATCCGCGCTAAGTTTAAACCCCAATCGCTGCATCTCTGCCTCGTTATATTTCAACAAAAGGGGTACCCACATGCCCTCGTTGCCCCTGCTAAATGGCAGAAAAATCAATAATAGACTAATAATCAACAATAATTTCCTTGTCATGACCTTGTTTTTATATTTAAAAAAAGAAACAAAAATACGAAAAAATATTTTTTCGCGACACCACACGAAAAAAAAAACATACTTAACGTTTTTTTGTGTATCTTTGCAGCCTGCTTTTCATGTAGAAATTTATCTTTAATCATATTTTAAAATAAAAAAGAATAAAGCGTATTATGAAAAAAGTTACATTATTGCTATTCAGCATATTTTTGATAGCGAATATGTTCGCGGGTGAGGTTATTCCACCCGAAACGGCACGACAGGTGGCACAGAATTTCATGATTGAGAAATTTGGACAAAGTCGTTTTCAGGCAACTGATTTTCTCTTGGAAGATACAGAAACCGATGAAAACGGGGAGGCTTTGTACTACCGGTTTCAAGTAGGCAACAAGGGGTTTATCATGGTATCGGCAACTGATTTGATACATCCCGTGCTGGCATTTTCTATGGAGAGTAATTTTGCCAACATGTGTGGTGCTTCTCTTTTTAGCACGCAGTACAAAGAAGACATTCGTTTCGCGAAAGCCCACCCTGAACTAAGCGCGGGGCAGGCAAAAGCGGCGTGGGCACACCTTTCTGCTACTCCCCAACAAGCAAAAGCCGGCAAAAGCGGAGACAGCAAAAGCGATACCTATATCAAAGGCATAGAACCTTTGTGTACCAACACTTGGAATCAAAGCCCCTATTATAACATGTTTACCCCTTTCTGTAACACAGGGGGCAAGAGCGATCCCAACAACGCGGGCAATAAATACCGCTCGGCAACGGGTTGCGTATCGTTAGCCATGTCAAACCTGCTTTATTATTACCGCTACCCTGCCCAAGGATTGGGCGGTATAAGTTATAAATTGGGTAACTTTGGCTATCGTATAGAAGAACATTTTTATGAAAATACCTACAATTACGATGCCATGAGCGACCACCCCAGCGATTTTGAAGGAGAAGTGGCAAAGTTGATTTATCACATAGGTACCTCCTGCGAAACACAATACGGGGCATCTTCATCCTCTAATGGCTATACCGCGACTGAAGCACTGAAACAATTTTGGCAATATTCATCCGATGCAAACTATCAAATGTACACGAATACCGTATCTACGGATGATGATGTGGTATATTGGGTTAACATGTTGGTTAAAGAGTTGGATGCTCGCCGTCCGGTGTATTATGATGGAGCCGGCGAAGTCGACACTTCTTCCGGTGGTCCTGACTGCGGTGGGCACGCGTGGGTAGTTGACGGCTATATCATGGAAGCCGATTCTACTTATTATTTCCACTGCAACTGGGGCTGGGGAGGCGTTGATAACGGGTTCTTTCAAATCAACAAATTCAACACGAATCAATGCGGTTTCTTTAATAGAGGTCAAGGTCTCATGTTGGGTATGATGCCTACGGATACTTCTTTAATATCGAAGCCCGCGGTTTCGAAAACCCGCAACACGGCATACTCCGGCAGTATTTGCGACGGGGCAGGAAACATGGAATATAAGAACAACTCTCGCCGCGAATGGATGGTGGCTGCCCCTAACGCGCGTTCCTATACCTTCGATTTCAGAAAAATAAAAACAGAGAAAGACAACGATGTCATTACCATCTATAACGGACCTACTACGGCTTCGGGTATAGCCATACAACTGTCGGGCAACTACCTCATGCCTGCTTGTGGCGACTATCCTTCTTTTTCGGGCTACGCTTCTCACAGTGGGGCTACCCCCACGGGGCATAAAGCCGAATTTGCCGGAGACCCGCTACCCGGTAGCATCACCGTTAGCGCCGACAGCGTGCTCATTGTCTTTACCTCCAACGACACCATTACCGACTACGGGTTCAATATCAATTACACGGCAACTCCAAAAGTGTCGCCCTATTGCACGTCATCGTCTCAAACCTATACCGAATCACAATACCCGCGCGGGCGTATTTCCGACAGAGGCTTAACGACTATTGCCGATGCCCCCGAATATTTATTGACCAATTCTTACGTTCCCCGCTCCGACTGCCAATGGAATTTAAGACGCACTGATGCTTCTGCTAACTATTATTTTTATTTCATTCATTTTGATTTGGCTACGGGAGACGTTTTGGACATCTTTGATACCCGAAATACCCAAAAACCCGAATTGTTGTATCGTTTCGACAGCAAACATCGTCCTGACGGGATTTATGAGTTGCCCGGGCGTGTAAAAGTTCAATTTGTAACCGACAATTGGCAAGAGGGTCCCGGTTTCGAGTTAGAGTTCACGACCAACCGCGACGACCCCGGTTTTAAAGTATCGGAATGGATGGACCTCACCAACGTGAGCATTTACCCCAATCCCGTATCCCAACGGCTTCACACCTCACTCACCACATCAGAGCCCGGCAATATCGCGTTCACGCTCATGGACATCACCGGAAAAACAATGCTCTCGGAAAACGTGCCCCATAATGGCGGTACCCTCAAACACGACATCGCCGTCAATAACCTCACCTCAGGGTTGTATATCCTTCGTGTACAAACCAACAAAGGACAAATAACCAAGAAAATTATCGTACAATAGTTTTAAGATTAATCAGTTGGAGAATAACTGCGGGTAAATATCCGCGGTTATTTTCTTTCTTGTAACCCAATAAATTGCACTACAAAATGTTATCCATTGGTTTTATATGCCATTAAAGAAAATTGCCGGTCAATTTTTCCTTCCCTATTTAGAAAATAGAGTATGGTATAATAACATGCCATGCCAATGAAAGCGATGAGGGCAGCCCAGCCTTCGCTTCGAGTAAGAAAATAGGCTATAAATAACGAGATGAAAAGCACAAGAAAGGGTAGTCCATACCCTAAAAACAGGGCTTTTTTTCCATAATTTTTCGATAAAAAAACAGTTACCTTGTCCCCAAGTTGAACAGGTTCGGAACAATTGTAATGACAAATGATTTTATTGTTTTTTGCAGGCGATGACATGCAAGCGGTTTTGGCATGACACGCTTCACACGCCGTAGGTCTGTGTATTTCAACCACGAGATAAGTGGGATGAATTTCGCGAACAATTCCATCGCGACAATAAGTCGTGCTCTCGTTCATGATCTTGTTATAATTATTTTTTTGCAAAGATAAGCGAAATTTTTAAAAAATAACGTATCTTCGCGTTAATATTTCAAATAGTAAATAAAGCATTTTTTTATGACAATTTTTAAATCCGAAAAATTATCCAAGTTTTCGTATATCTTTTTGGTTTTCACGCTATTAGTATTTGTACTTAGTTTCTCTTTTCAAAATAAATTCACGGTCTTTGCCTTGTGGGGTATCGCTTTGTCGGCATGTTTCGCGGGGGCGGTGAACAGAAAATTTCGATTTCATCCTGCCTTTATTTTTCCTATCATCATGTTCGTTGCTCGTTTCGCGAGTTTCATGTTTTTTCCTACCGCCGGTATCACGTTTCGCGACTTTGAACATTGTCTCTCTTTGTTGATATTTCCATTGCTGTTCTCGCTATTCCAACTACCCAAAAAACACATGGATATATTCTTAATATTAGCATTTTTTGCGTTGTTAATCAATATTTTATTCGGTTATTTCTTTTTTATTAAAGAAATTTTGTGGCAAGGGGGTCATTCTTTTATAGAGGTTATCAAAAACCCGAAATTATACGTTTACGATTTTTTAATTCCTCCCATGTTTTGGCATCCTTCATTTCTCGCGGTTGCACTTTCATTCATCATTCCCTTGGGGTGCTACTTGTATTTCGAGAAGAAAATATCGCCTGTACTTTGGTGGATTTCCTTGCCGTTTACACTGGTTTTTATTTTTCTCACGGGGGCAAGAATAGGCTTAGTGATAAGCATATTACTTTTATTATTAAGTCTATTGTATTATATTAAAAAGTTTTCTATGATCGCGAAGGGAGTCATGTTGTTGACTATTGTTTTTGCCATCCTTTTCGCTTACTTTTCGCCTTATTCTTTAACTCACGATTCTCCGAGAAAAAATATGCGCACCATCGCGAAGAATGCCATTAGCGAAAGTCCCGTGTCGGGACATGGTTTTTCTTCCATGTCATATTTTATTCAATCCGAAGAATTTGCAGAAAAATATGGCACAGAGAAAGGTTATAAATTCTCTTATTTTCACAATGCTTTTTTAGATGAAACCGTACAATTTGGAGCAATAGGAGCCACCGTATTTGTACTTTTTTTACTCGTGCTTATTATTAACGCCATCTATCGAAAAGATTACCTTTTAATGGCTTTTCTCGCGATTTATTTGCCGTTCATGTACGTAGAATCCCCGTTTGTATCGGTAAAAGGCATCATGCCCATGATGTTTTGGCTATGTTTTTTATTCAATACACAACGAGAGCGTTTAACCCTTAAAAAGGACTAAACGCTCTCTATATGAGTGTTTTTTTGCATCTTTGTATTACTCGTCTTCTTCGTTACCGGCACCCATCATGGCTTTCAACTCATCGGGCATCTCGGAAAAAGGAACGGCTTTTTCGGGTAACAAGAAATCCACGGCTTTAACTTTTTTGCTGGGAACAACCTCTGTAACCTCCATGACGGTAGTGTAAGTTTTGTCAAGTTGCTTGTTTTTAACAGGCAACAACGAATAAAGAGGAAATCCTGTAATTGGACTATCATCTGCCGACTTAAAATTGGGCATGAAATCGTCTGACATGTAACATACCATCGTGGTTGTTTCATCGGTTTCCAAGTCGGTAGTTACGCAAGTTTGTTTGTAACATAAAAACCCCGCGATGTTTTTCGTGTCTTTTTTGTCGGGGGTACATTCAACTTTCGTGGTCGCGGATTTTTTAACGGTATCCGTGCGGTAATAAATCCCGTAACCTATCGCGGTCATGTCTAATACCGTGGTTGAGGTTTTCTTGTCGCCATCTTGTATTTGCGTAACCCCCAATCCTTGATGATTCATGAACGTTTTGGTTTTATTGCCCAGTACAGACATCTCCACATTCATGGGATACATTGCTTTGATGTTGCCATCGTCAGTACCTTCAACGTCAATTTTCATCTTTACAATGCCCGTGAACGACTTTTGCGCGAAAAGTGAAGTACTGACCAAAAAACACGATACCGTGATAATATACACTATTCTTTTCATTTGTTTTTGTTTTTTTGATTATTATTATAATTTAATGATTTTTTATTATATTTCCAATTGCAAAGGTAACGATTTTTACGATATTTTTGTTTGTTTGGAAAATTTTTTTTTATGGATGAAATAGCGTTTGATAGAGGCATTTCGCGATACCGTTTTTGGATTCGTCCCAAAGGTGCATGGCTCCTCCCTTACAAAATTGATAGTCTTTACAGCGGGCACAAATCCCTGTTTTTGTCCACGTCTTGTCTCTAAACATTTGGTAACGCTTGTTCCATACCTCAACCAAAGTATCTTTATAGATATTTCCTTGGGCAAAACCTCTGTTGATATTGGGGCATGCCGAGATAGAACCATCTACGAGTATGGAAGCAATGTTGATGCCTGCCCGACAAAAGAAGGGGGTATCACGTACCTTCCGGTCGTAATTGCCGAGAAAAGCCTCGCAACTAAAAGTCGTGTGTATCCTTTTGTCTTCACGGGCAACCATGAGAAAATCTATCAAAGATTGTAAATCTTCGCGAGAAATCTGCATTTCAGGATTATTTTTCGCTCTCCCTATGGGAGCAATCGTGAATAGTCGCCATTTCTTCACTCCCCGCTGAATCAAGAATTGTTTTAATTCATGTAATTCGTTTATATTCCGATGATGAACACAAGTAACAATGTCATAGTTCAATTGTTTGGACGCGACAATCAATGCTAAGGCATGGACAGCGTTTTCAAAACTTTTTATGTTGTTTCTTAGATAGTTATGATTTTTTTCTAATCCATCGAGGCTTAAAGAGAGCGAGCCCATTCCCGCGGATAAGAGTTGGGCGTGGGTGTTGTTATCGTAATACAGCCCGTTGGTAACTATACCCCACCCGAAGCCATGCTGCTTTAAAGTAGCACCGCATTTTGCCAAATCGGGACGCGTTAAAGGCTCGCCCCCGGTCATAATAATTGTAACATTCTTTGGGTGAACAAGGCTTTTGATAGACAACAAGGCTTTAAGAAAATCTTCAAAAGGCATGTCGGGCTGCTGGGTATGGGCAGAACAATCTGACCCACAATGCCGACAATGCAAATTACACCGTTGAGTACATTCCCAAAAAAGATATGACAACTCGTGCAACTCGGTTTCATATTTTTGAAAACGACCGTACAAAAACTTGGCAATAAAATCAGGAAGTCGCATTCTTTTTTGCTTTGAATACCGGTCAACGGGGAGAGGTTTCTTGTAAGGATATATTAAGCCTTACTTTGGTCATATTCATGGTATTAAAGGTAGTGTCTAACGGCAAGTACGAGCCATTTTTCGTGCTGTCAATATCCGAAAAACGCAAAGTCTCTTGGTCATCTTGTGTTGAATAATAATGGAAATCACCATTTTCGTCAGTAAGAAAACTTGCCCAATAAGCAGGTTCTACTTTTATTCCCGGTATTGGTTGCCCCGTGTTTTTTGAGGTAACGGTTCCTGATATTTCCACGGTTTCTAATTGATAATAAGATTCGGGGGCACCGTAACATGCCTGAAAAACAAAAGCAACAGACGTGAGGCTAAATCCCTTCAAAAATGGGCGTATCCATTTCCATATTTTTAATCGTATATTTTTCATCCTTATTCATTTACATTTATCATATATCCTTTTGCATCTAATACCCTGTGAAAACGCAAACTTTGTTCATTTCCAAGTCCATCATGAGAAACTAACCATATATATATCATGTCTTCGGTCATACTTATCGTGCCGGGGTGCCATTCAAAAGTGCTTGTTCCATCGGGAGCATAGCGATACCACAAACATTGAATCGTGTAATTATAAGTGTTGGTTTGCTCGATGTCTTGTATGAAGACATCTCCTTCGTTTAATTTTTTTTCTACCATTAAATCATGCCACGGGTTGGGGTAATAAGGAGAAAATGCTCGATATATTTTCGCGGAGTGTTCTTTAAAATAGAGGACAAAACCCGCGTTGGAGCATCGCCAATAACCCTCTAATTCGGGGGTCAGATCCGGAGGAGGTTTCAAACACGAGAACATGGTTAATCCCATGATGCACAACCCCATCATGTATATTTCTTTTTTATGTATTATATTTTTGATTTTCATTATATTTTTGATTTTAAAAATGCAAATGAAAACCCAAGGCAGCGGGGGCTATTTTCAGTTGGAAAGATACTGGGGGGGCACCGCAACGGTTATTGTAGGTTTCCGCGGATTTGATTTGTTTAAATTCCGTACCAAAGACAATCATCGCGATACCACCTGAGAGCATGAGTGCACCCGCGGTAATCAGGAATACCCCGGGCAAATAACTGTTATAATAGATATCCCTGTATACATCGTAACGGAGAAAACCTGCATCGTAGTACCCGATAGGGGGAAATACTGCCGTACGGGAGGAATGTAAGATTAGACTTCCAAAAAAGAGGGTTGATACGCTACTAGAAAGCACGATACTGCCCACGACTTGCATGGCAATCCCTGCCTGATATTGTTTGAATGCCGGGGTACAATGTTCTTTCAAAAAACGATAGTATTGTCTTCGATGCATACAACAAGTTGTTGCCCCGGAGCAATAATAGTTGTCGAAACCTCTATTTTGGATAGTTGTTGGGACATTTTCAAGCAAAGCATCTGCTTCTTGTGCCATACTATTTATGGGACAAAAGCAGATGCATAGTAGTACTATCCATAAAGTCCGATGAAATGATACTTTTTTCATCAGGGGGAATTTTTTTTTATTTTTTGGTAGGGGATCCCAGACGAGCCATCGCGCAACGGAACCCGATATAGTCGGTTGCCTCGTCCTCGTCAAGATAACGTCTGGAGGCGGGTGCTGCCCAATAATATATATCTTTCCACGAGCCGCCTTTATACACGCGAGCGTGGTCTCCTACAAGAGAATAGGTACCATTGTTAGTCATATCTTTGCGATACATTTCGTCGGTAGAAATACGGGTACTGTCATTGGTGCTCCATTTTTCTTGGTCATACAGCGAAGCCCAATCGCCATCTAAGTAATTGCGGTTATCGGCTTGTCTATAATTTCTACGGCGGTCATTTTTGAAAGCAGATACCGGCACCATGGGAACCCGTCCTATACTGTCGCGTTCGGCAATACTACCGTCTTCCAATTTTTGTTTTTCTTCATAAAAGTTTCCGCGGAATGGGTTGAGTTCGCTCACGTCATCGTGAGACATTTGACGGTACACGTCCATAACCCATTCTGCCACGTTTCCTGCCATGTTGTACAAACCATAGTCGTTGGGCCAGTATGATTTCACGGGAGCGGTAGTAATCGCGGCATCGTTAAGATGTCCCGCGACACCGGCATAGTCGCCGCGTCCGCGGCGCACGCTACCCACGAAATCCCCGTAATATTTTTTCTCATCAGTACGTGCATATTGACCGTTCCAAGGATATACCTTACGTTCCAAAACCCGTTCGTTTTGGGTATTTCCTATTAAACCATAAGCGGCGTATTCCCATTCGGCTTCGGTAGGGAGACGATATTTGGGCAATAAAATGCCGTCTTCCATTTTCACGTTTCTAAATTCACCGGTCGTGATATATTGCAATCGTTTATCGCTTTCTGCTTCATAAGTTTCGTAAGTAAGGTAAGCGTCTGTATTGAAATAGCCTTCGGGAGAAGGTTCGGTATTCCAATTCACGAAACCCTTATCTACCAATATTTTCTCGTTTACCCTATCGGTACGCCACGCGGCATAATTGACGGCTTGTAGCCAACTTACGCCCACTACGGGATAGTCGTTATAGGCGGGATAACGAAAATAGTATTCGACTTCGTTTTCCATCATGCCCAATTTGTTTCTCCACACGTTTTCATCGGGAACGGCGTTGTCATAAACGGTTTTTAAATCATTTGCCACGAAAACCTTTTCTAACCAGAAGAGATATTCCCTGTAGTTTAGGTTGCTAATTTCGCACTCGTCCATGTAGAAAGAGTTCACGGTAACCGTCCGCGGTTCTGCTCGCCAGTCTTTCATCACGTCAAATTCGGTTTGCCCCATCGTGAAACGACCGCCCTCGATAAACACTAATCCGGGTCCTGTTTCCTGCTCTACGAAAGGATAAACTTCAAACCCCCCGTTCGCGGGGTCGTTGTAATTCCAGCCGGTGGTGTTCGATGCCTCCTTTTTACACGATACGATACATAAAGATATCGCGATAAGGGTCAGTAAACTCGTGAAATTTGTGAACTTGCTCATAATCTTTATTTATTGCGAATGATTATTACTTGTTTTTTCTTATTTTATTTAAAATTTAAAATCTAAAAATCAGGACAATTCAGGTCTTTAATTTTTCTCACTTTTTCGGGACAGGGCAGCAATATTTGCACGGTAACCTCGTGTGCTCCTCCTGTAGTACTTGCATTTTTGCCCACGGTGATGTCGTAAGAATAGCCTACCCTAATCATCTCGAATTGTACCCCACACATGAATACTACCGCATCTATCGGGTCTTCTTTCACGAAACTGTTGCGCATCCACACGCCCACGGTGAAGGGGTAAAAATTGAGATAAAATCCGGTATTGAGATAGTGTAATGTGCTTTGCTGTTGGTAAATAACATTAGGGCTAATTGAAATATCTCCAAAAGAGCGTTCTTTTTTACTTTTTCGTTTCAGGTCTATATAGGCACCCACGTGCCCAGTCCAACGGATAGGCAGTCGCGAGATGTCTGATTTAAATCCTTCGTAGGGCATGGTCAGGTGGTGGGCAGCCATACCGAAATAGAGATATTCGGTATAGCCGATAAAACCTGCTGCCAAGTCAAAAGCGTGTGTTTGCAGGTGGTCTGGAGGAGTTTCCGCGGTTGGGTACACGAACCCGAAACGCGGGTCTATCATGTCTCCAAAGGTGAGTTTATTCCAATCTATACTACGGGTTTGGTATCCTGCCTGTAGAGCAAAGCGCATTTGAAATTCGCGACATACTTTGAGGCGAAAAGAGTACATGACATGCGCGGAGTAAGTGTTAATGTAGCCTTGTCCTTGACGGTCTCCAAAGAATAAGGCCCCGATACCACCGGCAATGGCATCAAAATGTTGGTCGTATGCCGCCGAATACGTGATAAAAGAACCCGGTATAGAGGGCCATTGGTCGCGAAACCCAAGGGTAAAGCGCGGACAGATATTTGTCCCCGCGAAAGCAGGATTCAAATAGATCGGATTCGCGTAAAATTGCGAAAAATGTGGATCCTGTGCCTTCAACTCCTTCCCCGCCACCAGCAGGAGAAACGAGATAAACATAATTAATAATCTCCTTTGCATATTCCTATACTAATTTTTGAGTTCGCAAAAATAGTCATTTTTTTTCTTTTATTAAACAAAAAAATTACACCTTTTTTTGAAAAATTTACTAACATCTATTTTTACAAACGTTTTTCGTGATTAAAATCTTGGGTACCTTTCATCATTTTTTTTATAAAATTTTATAAAACGCTAATAATGAATATAATATTTTTCTCAGACAAAAGAAATCAGGCAAATGATTTGGGTTTGAACCACCGGTTAAGCAGGGGCACCACGGCATTCATGATAAGAATGGCGAATGAGCAACCTTCGGGGTATGCTCCAAAAAGACGTATCAGTATCGTGAGTATGCCACATCCGCAACCAAAGATAATCATACCCAAAGGGGTAATTGGTGAGGTTACCATATCGGTAGCCATGAACAAGGCACCCAACATCATGCCTCCGGTAAGCAGGTGAAAGCAGGGGTTAGCATAAACCTCCGGGTTGACCAACCAAAAGATTCCTGAAAACAGGAAGGCTGAGAGCAGGAATGCCACGGGGATATGCCACGTGATTACTTTACGGATGAGCAGGAATAGGGCACCCGCGAGCAGGGCTATCGCTGATATTTCTCCAAAACTGCCCCCCATTTGTCCCGTGAGCATTTGCAGGTAACTTGGCATTTCGGGTAGCAAAGAACTTACCGTGTCGCCATTTTTTACCCCTTCTTTGAGTAAAGCAAGCGGGGTAGGTCCCGTGATAATGTCCCCGCCCCCCCACGTGGCTATGGCTTTGGGCCATGTAGTCATTTGCACGGGAAATGAGATAAGCAGGAAAACACGTCCCACGAGCGCGGGATTAAAGGGGTTGTTGCCCAAACCCCCGAAAGCCATCTTCGCGATGCCAATAGAGACAATACCACCAATGACGACCAACCACAGCGGCAAATTTGCCGGCAAATTGAACGCCAAGAGTAGCCCTGTAATCACGGCAGAACCGTCCCATAGCGTACTTTTTCCTTTAAGAAGAAAACGCTGTATAAGGTATTCTACCGCGAGGCAAGTGCCTATAGAAGTCGCCGTAACCCATAACACAGGTAACCCGAAAACGAGGACAGATACAACAAACGCGGGGACGAGCGCGATGACGACAGACCACATGATTTTTTTCACCGAATCTTGGCTATGCACGTGAGGCGAACCAGAAACATGTAATAAATTTTCTCTCATACGACAATAATAATATAATAAATATGCCGTGTCTTTGACACTTGAATAGTTTGAAAACAAGTTGCAAAGGTACAAAAAAACAATAAATAAACCAAAAAAGGGTAAATTTTTTTTTGAGGTGCTCAAAAAAACTGAAACTTGATATTTGTCCGTTGTCTTTCCATACTATAATATTGCCTGCGGCATCTCCGGTCAGATACAGCACATCGCCGACATGCATGAGAGTTCTATCATCATCTCTACCAACGTTGTGTTAATTATAAGATTCAATATCTGCTAACTAAAGACGTTTGCTGTCTTTTAGGGCATTATGCAGGAGATAGAGAATTTGCCCGTTGAGCGAACGAAATTCGTCTGCCGCCCACTTTTCGAGCGCTGACATAGTCTTGGCGTCCATTCTCAGCACGAATGGCTTAACAGTCTTTTCTTTATCGGGAGATTTATCTGCCATAATCAGTCTTTAACATACTTCTTGACAATACCTTTAAGGGACAGTTTGTCGAGCAATTCTTCTATTTCTTCCGGCTTTTGAGTACCTATCAGTACTTTCCTGCCATCTTTCAGAATTAGTTGCAAGCCTATGTTACCCTGCATGTTATATGCAACTTCCTTATGAAATGGTGTACGTGAAAGACTAAATTTTACTCCTTTAACTTTTATAATATTTGTACGGTATCCCCAGCCCCCGTACTCCATTATCGGTTTATACTGACGGACGTATGCACCGGCGATTTCGTCCCACGCGAAATGTTCGCGCTTCCATATTACGGGAAACATCTTGATTGTCAATCCATTTTCGTCTATAAACGTATGCATCTTGAATATAAAATACAACAGGATAGTGGTAACAACAATTACAAGAATTATAAGCAATGCAATTACATTTCCTTGTAGAGATACGATTGTTGCGCCTATAAGTAATAATAATGATATGATAATAAACCATGGCGACAACCTTTGCCGCTCATAAAAACACAATTCTTCCATAAATTACTTTCTTTTGTTTTTTATTTGTTTTTCTTTGTTTTTACTTGTTTCTCTTGTTTTTGACGGTTATTTTAAACTAAAAAAACAAAAATAACCATCAAAAAACCAAATGAAACCACACAAATGAACTAATAGAGTGTTCCTGCATTAACAATCGGCGTAGCCCTTTCGTCACCGCAGAGTACTACGAGCAGGTTAGATACCATCGCCGCTTTTTTTTCGTCATCGAGTTCGATAATCTGTTCTTCCGACAATTTCTTGAGGGCGTGCTGCACCATTCCTACTGCACCGTCCACAATCTTTTCGCGTGCGCTGATGATAGCGTCGGCTTGTTGGCGGCGAAGCATCACGGCTGCAATCTCCGGAGCATAAGCGAGATAGTTGACGCGAGCCTCCATAACCTCAATTCCCGCGATAGACAGGCGCTCATTGAGTTTGCGCTCAAGCAATTC
>JAISUP010000061.1 GCA_031272025.1 Bacteroidales bacterium | reverse complement strand
CACGCCTCCCTGTCTTTTTGATAGAAACGGACGCGCGCTTCGAGCCATACGCGGTTCGAGAAAATTTCATCTTCGACTAATACGAGCATCTCCTTTACCTGCTTTTGGTCGCTGCACTGTTGTACGAGTTCGGATACGCCGAATGTGAGCGCGATACCGATAATCACGCCCAGAATATTCGCCGAAAATGCAGAAATCCATCCTTTGGAAATTTGCTGCTGAAAAAGGTTTTTAATTTTCATCGTATAATTTTTCTATTTTTCGCCCTCTGTCAAACGTTTGATTTCAGCGACAAAATTACATAAAATTTTCGGGATTTCAAGCGTGTAAATAAAAAACAAGTCCGCAGCCCGGTCGCTTACCGTACTCGAAGTACACAGTTTTGTTTTTTTTTTTTGCTGTATTCTCGACAAAAACGCTGAAAAAATTTATGAAGGTCGTTTCGGGACGCTTACCCCCGAACTCGACAGGTCGCGTGAAATGCCCCGCGATATCAACAGCAGAGCGTCGGGGTTTAATTTCCGAATAATTTTCTCAATGATTTTCTCATTTGCTCTAATGTTCTCACGGGGGTGAGCATTGAGGCATCATTAGGGTCATAAGAGGGGTTGTTCGACAGGTGGTTTTGCATGGGGTAAATGAGCGTGAAACTGTTCGCTTGAAAATATTTATTCAAATAATGTGGCAATTTAGTCATATTTTGTTGATATGAAATTTGTCCGGGGCGACTAAGCACGATAATGAGGTTATCGTCTTTATGTAAGTCGCGAGAGATAATAAGAAAGTCGTGCCAATCATCAAAGAGACGAAATTCTGCTTCAATAGGATATTTTTTGTTCATTTCTTTGATAATTTTGAGCGTACTTTGGTTGCCATAAAAGAGCAAATACACGCCTGAATTACGGGCAATATTCCAGATGCGCGACAGCCAGAACGGGAATCCTATTTCTTGTTCGCAGCGCGCGGGTAATACCAAGACGTGTCGCTTAATAGTGGCTACCGGTTGCACCGGTTTGTAAATAAAAAGCGTGGTATCTTCGCAGCGTGCAAGGATTTTTTCGGTCATGGTTCCCATGAAAGAGTTTTCTTTCTCGCGGGTTTCGTGCAATCCCAGCACGAGATCGCTGATATTATTTTCTTTAATAACCCCAATGATGCCATTGGCAATACTCACGTCATAGCGGGTGAAGGTATTGAGATACACATCGGCGGCGGCAGCGTGCACGGCGGCTTTGTGTAGCAAATCGGCAGAGCGTTTGTTTGCCCCCGTGTCGTGCTCTGCCGCGGGAATCACGTTCACGGCATAAATTCCATGCTTGTTGTCTTTGCTTTTGATGATATGACTCCAATTGATTAACTCGTCCGCGTTCTCGTTTTTATTTAGAGCGATTAAGATTTTGTCCGCAGGGGAGGTTCCTGTTTCATCGTGCTGTTCCGAACGGGCTATAGACAACTCCCTGCCCCCTTTCTGCGCGAACAACGAGGCAATAGAGCAGGTAATCAGTATCATGATAATACTGCCATTGAGTACGGTATCATCAAGTAGTCCCGCGTTGTAACCCACGGTAACAATGGCTAAGGTAGCGGCTGCCTGAGAGCCGCTCAACCCAAAAATGACCCTGCGTTCATCTGCCGTGAAACGAAAAGTCTTTTGTGTGAGCCACGCGGCAAACATTTTTGCCGTGAAAGACGACAATGCCAACACCAACGCCACCAAAATAGTTTCCCAACCCCTGAAAAATACACGATAGTCCACCATCATGCCTACCCCAATCAAGAAAAAAGGAATAAAAATTGCATTTCCCACAAAATCAATACGATTCATCAAAGGGGAGGTAGAAGGAATAAGACGATTGAGCGCCATGCCTGTCAAGAAAGCCCCGATAATAGGTTCAACGCCTGCCAAATGTGCGAGTACTGCCCCCGTGAATAGTAAGACTAACACAAAAATATACTGGGATATATTATCGTGAAACCGTTTGAAAAACCAGCGGGTGAGTGGTGGAAACAAGAGCGTTACGATTAAGGCAAATATAAGTAATGAAATTGCCAGTTGTATCCAAAAGCGGGGTTCGAGAGTGCCCCCGTGCAATTTCACGATAACGGTGAGGGTAAGCAATGCCAAAGTATCGGTAATCATCGTGCCCCCGACCGTAACGGTTACTACACGATTTTTTGCCACCCCCATTTTGCTCAACATGGGATAGGCAAGCAAGGTGTGCGAGGCAATCATGCTGGCACATAAAATAGAACTTAATAATTGAAAATCAAATATATAAAAAGAAACCAAGGTGCCAATACCAATAGGTATCAGGAAGGAATATAGCCCGAAGGTAACACTTTTGAGCGCGTTTTTCTTAAATTCGGCAAGGTCAATTTCCAAACCCGCGAGAAACATGATATAAAGTAGCCCCGCGGTACCGGAAAGCAGGATACCACTGTCGCGAAGCAACAAGTTAAAGCCATTCGGACCAATAACCGCCCCCGCGATGATCATGCCCAAGATATGTGGTAATTTGAGTTTATTAAATAGCAAGGGAATAAAAAGGATAACTATTAAGAGTATTAAAAACTTATACACAGGATCCTCGATGGGCAACGTGGGAACAGAAAAAAGCAACAAGGGATACATAACTACGGGAAATAATTTACAAATGGATGATTTTTTTGCAAAAATAGTGAAAATATTTGAGATACAAATGACTTAAAATTCCGTATCAGGGCTCCCCGTTTTCCTCCTTTATTTTTACTTTTTTGAGTTGTAGCATGTTCACGGGATTGATACCCAAATTTTTCACGGTTTTTCTTGTGAAACGGGTTACTTGGTCGTAGTAAAGTACTACCACGGGGGCTTCTGCCATGACTATGGAATCCATGCGGGCGTAGTTTTGTCCGCGCAGCGTGTCGTTTAGGGTGGTCATGGCTTGCTCAAAATATTGGTCATAAGTGGAGTTAACGTAGTGTGTGTAGTTAGATCCGCGTGGTTGCAGGTTTCGTGAATAAAAAAGGGAGAGGTAATTTTCGGCATCGGGGTAGTCGGCAATCCACGAGGCGCGGAAAAAGGGAAGACGATATTCACGCATCATTTGTCGTTGTTGGGCGGCTTGTTGCAGGTCGAGCCGGATGTCAAAGCCGGTTTGCGCGAGTTCGTGTTGTATGTATTGGCACAAGTCTAAATATGATGCCGACACGGACAGGTGAATGGGGGGCAATCCTTTGCCATGTGGGAATCCGGCTTTTTGCAGCAGTAGTTCGGCTTTTTCGGGATTATAGTCGTAGCCTTTCAACCGCGAGGCATCGTAGCAGGGAATACCGGGAGGCACGAACCCGTGAATCCCCGGCATCCCAATATTTCCACGCAGATAACGCAACATCTTTCGCCGGTCGAAACTGTAATTGATGGCTTGTCGTATTTCTTTAATTAACAATGGGTTATTTTTATTTTCAGGAGAAAGGTTAAAGCCGAGGTACTCTGTGTTGAGATAGGGGGCGGTGAGCATTTGTATTTGTTTCGCGTGTTCGGGACGCAACGTACCTTCCTGAGTAAGTAGCGCATCTTTGTACGCGGCTTCTACTCCTGACATAAAATCAATAGAGCCTTTCATAAACTCCATAAAAACAGATTGTTTCTCGGAAATAAAGGTAATGGCTACGGCATCAAGGTAGGGCAGGGGAGTACCTTGTGTATCTTTTTCAAAATAGTGTTCGTTTTTATGCAATACCATTTTCACGCCTTCTGACCACGATTTCAACAAAAAAGGACCTGTGCCTATGGGGTGTGTGCGGAAGTCTTTTCCAAAAAAGTCGATGGCTTCTTTGGGGAGTACCGAGCAATATTTCATGGCTAAGATTCCCGCGAAGGGAGGGAAAGGGTTCGATAGCGTGATTTGCAACACGCTATCGTTTAGGGCAACGAAAGCGGCATGTCCCGTGCTGTCGCGGGCGACATGATTAAATACCCATGCTCCGGGAGACGCGGTAGCAGTTTCTAAAATCCGGTTAAAACTATAGACAAAATCTTCCGCCCGAACATAACGGGGCTTTTCAAATGAAAAATAGTCGGTTTGATGAAAAAGGACATCTGTACGCAAAAAAAACGTGTATATTTTCCCGTCCTCACTCACGAGCCATTCCTTAGCGATACAGGGGATAAGATGCAGGGAATCGTCAAAATCAAGAAGCCCTTGATAGAGTTGATTGCAAGCCCAAATCGTGGATTGTCCGGAGGCATACGCGGGATCTAACGTGGCAATGCCACTACTCTCGTTGTAGCGAAAAATCATCTTCCCCGTGGAAAAATCCGATCGGCAACATGCCGCGAACAACAACAAGAGCAAAAGAATAAGCCCGTGTTTACGTTTTATTTTTCTTGTTTGAAACAACATAATCGTTATTTTGAACGCGAAGGTACAATAATTTTCAGGTTACATGTTTAATGTTTGAATTTTTTTTTGTACATTTGCAGTCGAAAAAAAATTTTATTAATTCATCACCAAAATAAAAAAATTATGAATAAATTTTTCTTGTTTAGCATGCTGATGTGTTTTAGCATGACTTTGTGTATGGGGCAAGCAATCCCGGTAAAGCCGGTAAAAAAGCCCATCGCGGTAAATGTGGTTGAATATCCTATTATGGATTTACAACCCATGTCTCACGCGAAACCGTGGGGGGTGGACACCCGAAAACAATCAAAAAGTCCCGCTACCTACACTTTTAATTACGCTTCGGAAATGATGGAATACGAGGGTACATCAAGTTATATTATCACCCCGGACCAAACGTCTTTGCTGGCATCCGGCAATGGATATTACAATTGGGATGGGGCTTGGCAGAAATGGTTTTTTGCCACGGTAGCCCAAGTGTTTGATTTTGGACAGACTACCCATACCGATTTTTGGAACAACAATTTACTTTCCACGCACCCCGATGTATTTTTAATGTCTGATTCAACTATCCATTATACTATAGATTCTGTATTGTTTTCGTTCATGTACAAACAGGGGACTAACGTGCCCGCGAACACGGTGGATACCATATTGGTTTCCTACGCCGTGAACATGGATCATGACGGCATCTATCGTTTTATCTATCAGGATTCTTTAACGGCAATGTATCTTTATGTTCCACGTACGGATGACGTTTATTACACTTTTGCCGATTCGGCAGAAGAAAATCGCTTGGCAAGGCTTGAAGGCTTCGAGCGTGCAGCAACTTCAAAACGATTAGTTTTTCAACAAAAAATTCCGATAACTTCGGATTATTATACCGGAGATTATTTTTACACCTTTCAGTTTCCCGTGCCCGAAGAATTGCATAGCCTTTCTCTCACCGACAAAGTTTTAGCCATTGCTTATTCTTTTATTCCCGGCAATGACCTCACCGGGATAGATTCGTTGAAAGGCGGTGAAAATATCAATTTGTTACAAGCCATGTTACAAATAGATCAGCGTCCCGATTATCGAGTATTTCCTACAACCAAAGGGGGGAGCGACCGCCTGCGGGAAGACATGAATACCAGCATGTATACCTCATTTGAGACCCGAAATGACAGTATTTTCTACGCGGATGAAGGGTGGCAAGACAACGGGTGGTACAGATGCTTTGCTCCCTTATATTTTTGCTATAAAGGCGAGTTGACAAACGAGGGTGATAGCCGTGAGTCATTATACCCGCGTCCTTGGATAGGAGTTACCATTACTTGCCTCGATTGTGAACATACCTACGCGTGGTACTCTGTAACCGAACTTCAACAAAAAAATATGACTGTTTACCCTAACCCTGCTTCTGAAACTTTCTTCGTGGATATGGCTGGAAACACGGGTAATGCTACCGTACAACTCTTTAATCTATTGGGACAAGAAGTTTACCGCGACCTTAGCACCGAACAAAATATTGCCATCAACGTAGCCTCGCTGAAAGAGGGAATCTACATCTTGAAAATAACACAAAATCAACAGGTCTATACCGCGAAAGTGATGGTTAGATTCTGACATATACTTTGAGTTTATTTTAATAAGAGCATTCCTGTTTTTAGTAAATGGCGAATGCTCTTTTCTTATAAAAAAAATGATACTTAAAAAAATAGGATAGGCTATGTCGAGCCATGTTAAATTTTTTGTTTTTGTTTTTATTTTCGGGGGTTGGGGAATCCCGGCACGTTCTCAAAGCGTTTTTTACCACACGAACCCTTCCACGGGTGCTATCAATTACATGTCTATTGATAACGATTACCGGGCGATGAATTGGTTGCTCGAAACCGATGGGACACAATACCCGTGGATAGGGCAAGAATATGGATGGGGCTTGGGATTCTTTAGCATGGATAGTGTCCGGTATTTTTGGAATCAGCAAACCATATTCGATACAAACAACTTGATTTACAAAATTAAAGATATTTTAATTTCGATAAAGCGGAAGTTGCACAACAATGAATTGATAGAAGAGTACACGTTTAAGAACACGGGCAAAAGACAGATTCAACTTATTGATATTGGAATCAACGCGCCATTTAACGACAATTATCCCGATGGGATAACTTGTATGCGTTCTCGCGGGCATGCCCATGTTTGGGACGGCGAGCATGGGGCATACATCAATGTTATGCACCAAAGTGGTCAGCCTCCTCATCTTGGTTTAGTACTTACTCGCGGTGTCATTAAGAGTTACGAGATTCGCGAACGCGGCATCAACAAGGGAGGGTCAAATACACGCGGTGTTATCGTGCTTAATCCTGAAAATATAACCTTAAAACCACAACAATCGTACACTATCGCGTGGCGGATTTTTGCTCATAACGGGTGGTCGGATTTTAAAACAAAAATGCTACGTGCCGGAGGTATCGTGGTTGAATGCCCCCGATACGTGTATAAAGTAGGCGACACGGCAACAATCGTTTTTGCAACACAACGACACAAAGATTCTTTACGTGTTCCTGTTAAGAAAATGGGAAAAAACCGTGTTGAAATCCGGTATGGAAAGGGAAAACATACCCATGTGGATATCTTGGGGATCTCGAACTATTCCAATCTCATCAAAGCAAGAGCCGATTTTATTATCCGGCATCAGCAAATGAACGAGCAAACCGACCCGCGCCACGGTGCCTATATGGTATATGATAACGAAGATAACCGTATCTTTTTAAATGACCGTCCCACAGTAAGTTTTGCCGACCGAGACGAGGGGGGAGAGCGATTAGGTATGGGCGTTTTTCTTGCCCTCTATTACCTGAAAACGAGGGATGAAAAAGTGAAGACATCGCTACTCCGTTATGCCGATTTTGTGAAAAACAAATTGCAAGACAGTACGTTTCGAGTATTTTCGACTGTAGACCATCAAGAGCGCAACAGAACATATAACTATCCTTGGGTCGCGGAATTTTATCTGCGTATGTTTGAAGTAAGTGGCAACAAGCAGTTCCTGCATGACGCGTATCGCACCCTACGTTCCATGTTTCGTCAATTTGGATACGGATTTTATGCTATCGACGGCTCTATCATGCTATCGCAGCAATTATTGAGAAAAAACGGTCTTTTAGCCGAAGCCGATACTCTACTTTCCGATTATTGTAAAAAAGGAAATATTTATCTTAAAAATGGAATATATTATCCAAAACATGAAGTCAATTACGAACAAAGTATTGTTGCCCCCTCCGTGATAACACTTTGTCAATTGTATTTACTCACAGGCAATCGCGAATATTTGGAAGGTGCAACGCTACAAATGCCCTTATTGGAAACCTTTGGGGGACAACAACCAAGTTATCATCTCCACGACATCGCGATACGGCATTGGGACGGCTATTGGTTTGGCAAACGTGAATTGTGGGGAGATGTAATGCCTCACTATTGGAGCACCTTAACAGCGGTAGCCTTCGATATATATGCCCGTTGCACGGGAAACGAAGAATATCGCGAACGTGCAAAAAATATCGTCAGGAATAATCTTTGTCTGTTTTCGGAAGATGGGCGTGCTTCCTGCGCTTACGTGTACCCGACAAAAGTCAATGATACCGATGCCCGATGCTACGACCCATTCGCTAATGACCAAGACTGGGCTTTGGCATATTTTTTAATCTTAAATTCAAAAGAATAAAAAAAGGCATCAATCCGAGTGTTGACAAGGCGATGAACATTGCCAAAACGGTAACAACTGTAAAAGTCAAACCGCGTGAAAGCAGGGAAGCGCTTTTCAAAACAATGCTTCTTACCCCAAAGCTCAAGTCCATCATCCAACTCTTTGACCAAAATTTTTGGGCTAAGGCGTTGTTCATAAATAAACGAATCAATTTGTGAATTCCCTAC
>JAISUP010000050.1 GCA_031272025.1 Bacteroidales bacterium | reverse complement strand
AATTTAGAATTTAGAATTTAGAAAATTGGGAATAAAGATTATGGAAAGCAGTAAACTGGATTGCTTCAGGCTTCGTCTTCGCGATGACGGGATAAGGAACCGTCATCGCGGGCTCGACCTGCGATCTCCTGATAAAGCGGGGGATTCCTGCTTTCGCGGGAATGACGGCACTATTGCAGGGGGATTCCTGCCCTCGCGAGGGGCAGGTGTCCGCATGCTTCGCGTCTTCTTGGCGCTCTCCGCGTGAAAAACAAACCCTTATTGTCCAAAACCTCTTCGCGGTTCTTCGTGTCTTCTTCGTGAACTTCGTGTAAGAACTTTTAATTACACGAAGGACACACGAAAACTCGCGAAGAAAAAAATTAAATTTGAAATAAAATTTTTAACCAAAAAACACTATCTTTGCATTTCATATTTTATGTTTCATATTTTATGACTTCGTCAACACGCCCCCCCCCGCGGATTTAGCCCAAAAATTTTGGTCAAAGAGTCGGGCGATGGACTTGTGCTTTGGGGGTGAAATGTCCCGATAGGGACAAAATGTGAACAACAAATACACATTCCGTCCCGATAGGGACGGCAAGAAGGGTAAAAGAAACACATTTCTACCAACATAATGTCCCTAACGGGACAAAGGATTCCCCCAAAAACCTCATTTTCATCTCATTTGGATTAAACAAAACAACATCAATTGCAGAGAATGAAATTTTATTTTTCGTATTTTTCTTTTACCCAAGGACATTCTCTCAGGTAGTCGAGGCTCATTTTCACGCTTTCCCCCGGGCTGTAATTGTATTGCTCTACTTCCACTACCAATTGTTGTACCCCTGCTACATCTGTATTTTTGAAAATCGCATCAAAGCCTACCATACCACTTTGTCCCAACTCTTTATAATCTTTAACATGCAACATTTTAAAACGACCGGGATATTTATTAAAATATTCCACAGGACTGCAATCCCCGATAATTGCCCAATAAATATCCATTTGGAAGAAGACCAAATCAGGGTTCGTGTTTTCGAGCATGTAATCATAAATTTTCATATTGCTGTCTTTCATCAGGGTAAATTCGCCGGCATGATTATGATAGCCATATTGGATTCCATGTTCCGCGCATTTTTTTCCTACTTCGTTCAAGTAGTCGCACCACACCTTCATGTTGTTAGCGGTCGCGTGCGCGATACCAAAGCAAGGACTCACGATGTACTTCATACCGGCGGCTTCGTGCGCCATGATTGTAGTATCCCACCACGCGAGGGCTGCCGTGAAATCGTGGTGCGCGACCTCAACCGAATCCAAACCTCTACACACGTGCGATGACAATACTTGCATGCCTGCATCTTCAATCGCTTTCTTAAATTCTTCGGGGGTTTTACCGTAAAATTTACCATTACCATAACTCGCTGCTTCAATAGAAGTATACCCCGCGGCAGCAGCAAGATTAATAGTCGAATCGAAATTTTTACTTATGTCATCTCGTAGCGAATACAATTGCAACGAGATGTCTTTCCCGGGTAATTCCCTGTTTTTTTCTCCACATTTTGAACTACAAGCCGCGAAAAGCAGTACGGCAAAACCTGCTAAAAACAGTTTTTTCATCTTATTTTAATTTTTTTATTTTTATTTATTATTAAGATATTTTCTATAAATTTACAGGTAACCCGTAACCTTCGGTCATATTTTTTCTCCGGTCATAGATTTCTTCGAGTTCGGCGGGAGTACCAATGCAGGGTGCCCCGTTTTTCACGGCATCTTGAAACATTTTCCACGCCATGTCTGAGGCAATCACGCTGTCTCTCACGACCGGGAAACCCAAATTTTTACCGGCAAGAATAGACTTACCCAAAACATCTACCATGACATCGGTTTTCTTGTCGCCAAAGTCAAGAGTTTTACGTTCGGTGCGGGTAACCCCATGCAGTTCTACGGTAGCATTTTTGAAGTCGTGATTCATGCGTGCAATTCCTTTGGTACCTATCACATCCACGTAACAATTATGGGTTTGGTCTTTAGCCATGTGCCCGTACACGAAACCTTGGGTAATTTCAAAGACTACTCCATTTTTGAAGGTACCATGCACTTGAATCCACCATGGATCAGGATAACTCCACATACGAATCCCTTGCGCGTGATAAGTATCATACTCGCTATTGGCGTACCATCTTGCCACATCCACGTAGTGCATCCCGCAATCGTGAAACGCGGGACCTTCGGGGTTATGCCCTTCCTGAGGCAAATGCCCGGGGGTTTGGTGTGCCACGCGCACGATGGCTAACTCCCCTATCTCGCCTGACCGGATAAAATTCACGATGTCATGATGATACCACGCGTTGCGATTAAAAATATTGACGGCTACCATGAGATTGGAACTCTCGATGTCTGACAACAATTGCCATTCGGTATCTATATGTTCGGCAACGGGTTTTTCTGCCATGATATGTTTTCCGGTCGCCAATGCCTTGTAAATTTGCGCCGGACGCGAATCGGCGAGTGCACATAATGCCACAACCTTCACGTCCGGATCGTCAAATATTTTATCTTCATCTCTCACTATTTGAGTATTCGGATACATGCTTTGAGCCATTTCTATAGCACTATCTCTGGTGTCGCATATATAAGATAACTCCCACAAGGGATGTTTTTCAAACTCGGCGGCATAAAGCCTACCCATGCGTCCGAATCCTACTAACCCTACTTTTAACATTCTTTTTGATTAGTCCAACAATTTCACACGAATATCGCGAAACCACACATCATTCCCGTGGTCTTGCAATCCAATATAACCTTCATGATTTTCTCCACCGCAATTGTTCAGCAACTCGAATGCCAAGGGCCACGCGGTTTCACTGAATTTACTCTTTTGCAACATTTCCGTCCATTGGGGAGTCCACAAATGATATTCGAGCACTTTTTCCCCGTTTTGGTAATGAACCACAGTTCCTTGGTACACCATGATCGTGGTATTGTTCCACTCGCCCGCGGGTTTGGCATTTTGCGGAACCGCGGGAATCATGTCGTACAGAGACGTTGACTGACGGTTGCCTTTCTCGCCCAATTTAGCATCAGGGTGTTTCTCGTTATCCAGAATTTGTGCTTCCGGGGCTGATATATATATCGGCTCGAATTGGACAGTCCCGTCTTCTTTCGCGGTTTGTACTTCTTGAGCAAGATAAAAAATTCCCGAATTGCCACCTTCTGATATTTTCCAATCAATAGACATCTCGAAATTTTTGAACTTGTGCGCGAAGATAATGTCCCCTCCATCTTGTTCTTGAGCCTCACCGGTACCGGTACCACTAAATTTTAAACAGTTATCTTCAACCACCCATTTGCCCGGTAAGGCATCTTTACCATAACCGCGCCAGCCTTGGGTTGAAGTGCCATCGAAAATAACATAATAACCGTCTTTATCTTTGGCAAAATCCTCAAGCGATACCTGAGGTTTTTCCACCACGATATATTCCGGCACTTTCGGTAGTTCTGCCTCTTTGGGCATCTCTGCCTGTTTGTTGCCACATGAGGCAAACATTCCTGCTGCTAAACAGCAACTTAAGCCTAAAAGTATCTTCTTCATTTTTTTTAATATTAAATATTTTTATAAAAAATTTATTGGAGTGCAAAGATACATTAAATTTATGTTTTTTCAACTATTTTTTTTATATATATATCGGCATAACTATAAAAAATTAACTTATCATACTCCAGAAACCGCCTTTTGACATGAGTTTTTGTAATTGCATGGCGAGGCATCTGTTTTTTTCCATTTGCAAATCGGGGTCTTCTTCCAATACTTTTTGGGCTAATGTTCGGGTATATACGACCAATGCTTCGTCCTTTACGAGGTCGGCGACTTTAAAATCGAGCATACCGCTTTGTCGAGTACCTTGTATGTCGCCCGGTCCGCGCAGTTTCAAATCGACATTGGCAATTTCGAAACCATCGTTTGTCCCCACCATCGCGTTCATGCGTGCCCTACCCTCCTGCGAGAGTTTGTTTCCTGTCATGAGAATACAATACGATTGTTCGCCCCCGCGTCCTACCCTGCCTCGCAACTGATGCAACTGCGACAGCCCGAAACGTTCCGCGTTCTCTATCACCATCACGGTCGCGTTGGGTACGTCAATGCCTACTTCTATCACCGTGGTAGAAAGCAAAATGTTTGTTTCTCCTTTCACGAAACGCTGCATCTCGAACTCCTTATCCTCAGATTTCATCTTGCCATGCACCATGCTAATCGCGTATCGGGGCAAGGGAAACTCGTTACTCATATTATCATAACCCGCCATCAACGCTAACATATCTACATTTTCCGACTCTTCAATCAACGGGTAAACCACAAATATTTGTCGCCCCAATTCTATTTCCCGTTTCATAACCCCAAAAAGCCGCAACCGTTGACTCTCGAACCAATGCACGGTTTGCACGGGTTTTCTTCCTTTGGGTAATTCATTTATAACAGAGAGGTCCAAATCCCCGTATAAAGTCATGGCAAGCGTGCGCGGGATAGGAGTCGCGGTCATCACGAGCACATGTGGCGGTATCGTGTTTTTTTTCCACATCTTCGCCCGTTGCTCTACCCCAAATCGATGCTGCTCGTCAATCACCACCAAACCTAAATTCTTAAAAGTAACCTTATCTTCTATAATAGCATGGGTACCCACCAAAATATCTATTTCTCCACTCAACAATTGTTCTTGTAATTCGCGTCTTAGGGCAATTTTGGTTGAACCTGACAGGAATGCTACCTTCACATCCATATCTCCCAATTGTTTGGATATACTGTCAAAATGCTGATTAGCAAGTATTTCTGTCGGAGCCATGAGACACGATTGGCAACCGTTATCCTTCGCGATAAGCATGACCAAAAGGGCTGTGATAGTTTTCCCGCTTCCCACATCTCCCTGCAATAATCTATTCATTTGATGACCACTTCCCAAGTCGGCACGTATTTCTTTAATGACTCGTTTTTGTGCCCCGGTAAGTTCAAACGGAAGATGATCGCGATAAAAAGCATGAAAATAATCGCCCACGACTACAAAACGATGCCCCTTGATTTTTTTTGTATTTAATAATTTGAGTTTTAATAATTTAAGTTGTGTAAAAAAGAGTTCTTCAAACTTCATTCGATTGGTAGCCTGTTGCAGCGAGGCGAGCGAAACAGGATAGTGCATTTGCGCGAGGGCATCGCCAAGAGACAAAAGATGATGTTGCTGCAAAATATCCGCCGACAACGTTTCCTCGATATGACCTTTAACTTGGGTGAGCAATTCTGCCATAATTTTAGATACGGCTTTGGAATCCAACCCACTTTTCTTGGCTCTATCAGACGTGTTGTACAAGGGCTGAAAATGATTGAGTCCCTGGTTCTCGTTCTGCTGTGATTTAGGATCCAGCATTTCAGGGTGACTCATATTCCAATGTCCATTAAATAAAGTAGGTTTTCCAAAAATAATAAATTCGCGTTGTCGCGATAGCAGGTCCTCCACCCAGCGCGTACTATTGAACCAAACCAAATCAATGGTACCCGTGCCATCGCTAAAACGTGCCACTAACCGTTTTGTACGTGCATGCCCCGCGTTAGTATAATCTATTACCTTACCCTTAAATTGCATAAAGGCTCCTTCGGTCTCTAACTCTGACACACGATTGATACGCGACCGGTCAATATGACGATAGGGAAAATAATAAAGCAGGTCGCGATACGTGAAGAGATTAAATTCTCTCTTGAACAATTCTGCCCGTTTCGTACCCACGCCCTTCAAAAATTCCAAAGAGGTATCCAATAAACAATGCATCCGATTCGTCATTTAATCATAGAATTTAAGGTTGCAAAGATACATGAATTTTTCGGTTAATTCTTTTTTTGAGGTGCTATTTTTCCCGCAGGGAAAACACTTTATTAACCGTAGATTTTAATCTACGGGACAACGGGACACCTCTCTCATTGGTCCCGCAGGGACGACACTTGTCGTTGCATGCAAGTGTTGTCCCTGCGGGACAATAAAATTCAAAAAGTGAATAGTACCTCAAAAAAAGAATTAACCCGATTTTGAGTAAATATCGCGTTTTTTTCGCGATACTTACTATTTTCAAGCGGTATTTTTGATAACAAAACAAAAAATAATATCAAAAAAAACAGTTCTTCTTATTTTTTTCAAACTGATTATTAAGGCTTTATAAAAAAAGAAAAAAAAAGAAAAAAGTTGTTCGCGTATTTAAAAAAAAGTTGTATCTTTGCAATCGCAAAACCAAAGGAAAAAAGAAGGGAGCTTAGCTCAGCTGGTTTAGAGCATCTGCCTTACAAGCAGAGGGTCTGGGGTTCGAATCCCTAAGCTCCCACGATTATTATCAGAGGTTGAGTTTTTCAATCTTATGTGTTTATCATTTTTCCAAAAATAAATGCAGACAGCGGAAATTAAATTTTCGCTGTTTTTTTTACCCGTCATCGCGATTTTAGAATTTAGAGTTTAGAAATGGAGAATGGAGAATGAAATCCGTGATTTTTCGTGTAACTTCGTATAACTTCGTGGTTCTTCGTGAACCTTCGTGTAACTATTTTTAATAACACGAAGTCTCACGAAGAAGACACGAAGAACCGTGAAGAACCATGAAGAGGTTCGGATAATAAGGCGTTGTTCATAAATAACCAAAT
>JAISUP010000022.1 GCA_031272025.1 Bacteroidales bacterium | reverse complement strand
CAAAATAGGCTTTGAGCGTGGACAGGAACAGACTTTTGCCAAACCGGCGCGGACGACCGAGAAAGTATGGCGCGTCGCTTTGCAATAACATGTTAATATACATTGTCTTATCAACATATATATTATTTCCTAACCGAAGTTTTTCAAAATCCTGTATGCCTACCGGCATTTTTCTTATCGTGTTCATGATGTTTTGGCAATGAATTTATGTCGCGAAGGTAATACTTTTTTGGTTATCTTGCTAATGATAGCCACTAATCAAACTCCACGTTTATGGTTACGCGGTAGTTTCTGCCCGGCATGGGGTAGTTTCGCGCAACTTCGTAGTGCTTGTTCGCGAGATTGAGTACTTCTCCTTTTATTCCCAACGCGCAACGTTTGAAACGAAAAGTATGTCCCACTGCCATGCCATGATCTATATATGGGGCTAAAAGGTTTTCGTTATTATTTTGGGGTAAAGCATAACGTTTCCCACTCAAAATTAAGGTATAAGAATATTCTATCCAAGGGGTTTGCAACAAAACAAAGCCCGATGCCGCGTGAAAAGGGATATAGGGTACCTGATGCCGGTAGGTTTTACTTTGCTTGTCGGCGATGTCCATGGCTCTCGAAAAAGTGTAGGTCGCCAACATGTCGAGAATGATTTGCCGGGTTATACGATATTGTCCGGCAAAGGTCAGGTCGGCACCCCAAATTTCCACTTTTCCAAAATTCATCATGCTCCACAAAAACAGGTTTTTGCCCGGTATCGCTACAATTTTATTTTCTACTTTATTATAGAAAGCGTTGGCACTCGCCTTCAAAGTCATGCTTGGCGAGGCGACCTTGTGCCCGTATTCCATACCAACATGGAGTTGATGAGTATCTTCGGGTTTCAGGTTAGTGTTTCCTATTTCTCTATAATACAAATCATTAAATGTAGGAAGTCGAAAAATATTTTTATACGATAGCCATAGTTTCAGGTTTAAATGAGCGGCGGGCTTCAATAAAAGCGACAGGGCGGGCGAGAGTTTGTGTCTATTTCTTTTTTCTTCTATCGCGGGTCGTGCTTCTTGCACGTATGTATACAACAAATTACCCGAAAATTTCAGCCACCGTATTTTATAACTTGCCGCGAAGTCAGTATAGACTGTCCACCGCTCAGGGGGAACAAAATCAATCAGGTTCGCGTGCATATTTTGATAGACAAGGTCGTGGGCTACCGAGCATTCAAAAGGGTGTTTTGGAGACTGATAACGTGCGGTTTGTGTGATATAACCTTCTTGCTGCACGTAGCGGTGGTTCAACTCGTGCTCGGCATTCAAATATAGCGGGTCAAGGTAGCGTTGAAAAGCCCTGTTGTATTTGGCAGCGGCTTTATAAGCCCACGATTTATTAAAATATTTCGTGTAGTGTCCTTGCGCGAAAACATGCTCGTCCCATAGTCGCTCTTTTCCCGCGGGGTTATACCATATCACGGCACCGGGTAGCCCGCGTTGAGAATAGTAATAATAAAACTTCGCGTGCAGTTTTGAAGTATCTTTAAAACAAGCATAAATATTGAAATCTACATTGATGGATTGCAAATCTGCGTTTTGTCTTTTTTCGTTAGAAGTGCTGTCGTCATTTTCTCCATAATAAACCTTGAAGGGATAGTTTCCTTTACTATTTTGGTAGTCGGCATATAAAGAAGTATAGAGCGTTTGATGAGGATTTTTTCGTGAGGTATAGATTTTATTTTGCAGCAAAAGTTTTGTTTTAAAAGCGCCGAAAGAGCCGGCTTGCAATCCCACATTTGCTTTTACTTGTTGTATATGGCTAAAATGGGGAGACAGGGTTTGCATATTCACGAGGTTAGCGCAGGCGTAAGCGCGGGCAGGCTGAAAAAGGTCTGTTAAGCCGTTATTTTGCACCGACAATTCCGACAGGTTATCTAAGGTATATTTTCCAAAATCTATTTGTCCGGTTTGAAAATCGGCGAGGCACAAGTTGTCGAGCATGACCCCCGTATGTTGACTTCCGAAGCCATGTACGGCAACGGTCTTTAAGCCGCCCGCGCCGCCATAGTCTTTAACCAATATACCGGAAAAAAACTTTAAGGCATCCGAGGCTTGCACGAGCGGCATGATTCGCGTTTGCGCGTGAGTGATAGCGGTAGGTGCCGGTTCCACCGTTTCGCGCGGTGCCGCCACCATTACTTCCTCTAACCTCTTCGCGAGCGTATCTTCTTGTGCCCATAATCGTTGGAAAGAAAATCCTGCAAAAGAAAGCAACACGAAAAAAAAAAATCTGCAAAAAAGGGAGACCTTCATTCTATTCTCCTATTGTACGGGCAATTTTTCTTCGTAATGATAAATACCTGAGCCTGTTTTCAGTTTTTTTCCACTGACGGGCAATACTACGGTGGCTTCGGTATTGGCGGGCACGGTAATGTCTAACTCGAAAATGCCGTCATGGGTTTTCCATGCAACGGCAATATTGCCGTTGATGCTATGATAGTTTCCTTTTGCCCACGCGATGTCTTTATTTATTTTGGGAGCGATCACGAAATTTTCAAAGGCATTTTTGTTTTGGTCTAATTGAATACCGAGCACGTGTCTATAAAGCCATTCTCCTACTGCCCCAATCGCCACGTGATTCATCGAATTCATCCATCTGCCTTGAAAGCCTCGTCCGGCGACATAGCCGTCCCATCGTTCCCAAATGGTAGTCGCCCCTTGGTCAATAGAATAGAGCCACGATGGGAAGCGGTGGCTCGTGAGCAATTGATAGGCGATGTCGGCATAGCCGTATTTCACTAACTGGTTCATGAGAAAAATAGTACAATGGATTCCGGTAGAGATACGGTTGTCGTAATGTTTGATTGCCTCTACCATGTGTTGTGCCGCCTTTTCGCGCAAAGCGACAGGAAGCAGGTCGAATTGCAGGGCAATAGCGTAACCGGCTTGCGTGTTGCCTTCAATAATGGCTTCGGGGGAGACAAATTTTTTGACAAACGTATCTCTAATACGCGTTGCCAATTCGCTATAATATTTATCTTCTGCTTTTTTACCCAAGATTCGCGCCGCGCGGGCAGTGAGTTCCGTAGAATAAGCAAAATAGGCAGTAGAAAAAATAACGTCCGGCACTTCGCCTCCGCGATTAGGATAATCTTCGGCAATGATATTATTACCATTGAGCCAATCGCCATACCAACCTTTATTTTTCTTCCATAAGAGGTCGGGATTGGATTTATAGTTAAAGTCCACGAATTTTTTCATTGCCTCGAAACTTTTCGACAATACAGTCGTGTCGTTATAGTTACGATAGAGTTGCCAGGGGATAATGACACCCGCGTCAGCCCAACCGGGTCCATTAAAACTCCATCTTTGGGTACCGTCGTGCGGGGCAATATCCGGGAAACGTCCGTCTTCTAATTGCGAATCCCGAATGTCTCTTTCCCATTTGGAATAAAACGCTGCCATGTCGAGATTATAAATAGCGGTTTGTGAAAAAATTTGGGCATCCGCCATCCAGCCTTCCCGCTCGTCCCGCTGCGGGCAGTCGGTAGGAATAGAGATAAGATTTCCCCACAAAGTCCAGCGGATATTTGACCATAATTGATTGATGTCTTTATTAGAGCACTCGAAATGACTTACCACGGGCGAAGACGAGGCTACCACTTTTCCCGTGATACAGTCGGGAGACGGTTCTTGGGTAAGACCTTCTACTTCCACGTAGCGGAAGCCGTGATAGGTAAAACGGGGTTCGTAAGTTACGCGGGTAGCCTTTGCAGCGGGTTTGTAAATATCTATTTGTTTGGCTGCGCGCAAATTAGCAGTATATAGCGTACCGTCTTCATAGAGTTCTTCGCCATGCCGCAACCGAATAGGATGACCGGGGTTGTAGGGCAACGAGATAGATACCCAACCGGGGATATTTTGTCCGAGGTCGAAGACATACTTATTTTTACCGGTTTTATGTACCGATTTGGCTTTTATTTCTTTAATAATGGCAACCGGTTCGTTCATTTGTGCACAAAGCGGGGCAATAGAGGCGGGATATGCCGACACTTCACGCCAGCGCGAGGCATCAAAGTCGGGCATGTTCCAACCGGGTTGTTCGTAAGAGGCATCATACACTTCTCCAATAAAGTAAGAGGCTTCGCGCACGGGACCTTGGGGTTCCATTTTCCACGAAGAGTCGGTACCAAAAATTTCGGAAGAGCCATCTTCGTAAAAAACCGTTAGTTGTCCTATAAATTCTCGAAACATCCCGTAGCCGCCTCGGTTAGGATACGACCAACGATGTCCGAGGTACCAGCCATCGGCTAACATTACTCCTACCGCGTTTTTGCCCGCGACAAGCAAACCCGTAACCTCAAAGGTTTGGTATTGCAAATGTTGGTCATAGTCGGTAAATTCAGGAGCGAGTTGCTGACTGCCTACCCTTTTTCCATTGATATAGGCTTCGTATAACCCCATCGCGCTCGCGGATAAAAAAGCATGTTTTACTTTTTTGGAAACGAGAATTTCGCCACGCAATAGCGGGGATGGTGGTATGTTGTCCACGTAGTTTTTCTTGTCCGTGGGTTTCAAATAGCCATCGGTAAGGCAGCGAGCCTCGTATTGATGGTCTAATTTTTCCACGGTATCCGACACGATTACTTTTGCTTGTAAAGCCACGTTCTCCATGTTGTGCAAAAGTTCTATTTCCGAGAGACCGAACTCCCACGTAATTTTGCTCTTATCTTTCCATTCGCGTTCGCTTTCCGGCAATTTTTCCACGTTCAACCGGATATACCTCGCGGTAGGCGCGGGGGAAAATTTCTTGTAATAAAATTCGTCGTAACCATATTTCAGGTCTTTTTCGGTTTCTTTCACGAGCATACGTGCATCCGAAAAATCGGCATGAAGGGCAATTTCTATGGTAAACCGCGAAGGAAATACCCACGTTCGCTCGTCTATGGGGTGTATCTTTATCGCGTCAAAAGTCTTTGGGACGCCCAAGTCTATCAGTACCCATTTTTTTTCATCAGGGCTATGGGCGGGCGAGGAGCGGTATCCCGTAATAGGGTAATAACGGTCTTCGGGAAAAATAGGTTCCATTTTTTCCCCTATCCACGAGGCATTCCATTGCTGCCCGGGTCCCGTGAAAAAACGACTTGCCGAACTCCATGCCGTAGGTTTTCCTTTCTCATCCCAAACCCGCACCTTCCAATAATAAAGGGTATTGGCTTTTAAGGGTTTTCCTTGATATGCAATTTGGTTCGTGTGTTCTCCTGCGACCCGTTTGCTATCCCACATGTTTGCCCTATCGCGGGCAAGTTCCTGCTCATCGGTGCTAACCAAAATTTGGTATGCCTTTTGTTTTTTGTTGGATTCGTTAGATACGAGTTCCCAACTCATGCGCGGGTGCGGGATATCTATCCCTAACGGCTCGGTCATGTATTCACAACGAAGATGATTCACGGTAAGGCTATTTTGCGCGAAGACAGATACTCCCCACGCGAAAAATAACAACAAACAAAGATTTTTTACTTTCATACCTTTTTTATTTTTAATATTTTATATTTTACGAGATCGATTCCTTCCATATTTTTTCAAATGCTTCGGGGGCGGGCACGTGCTCTATCAAGACCTGTTGGTGCGACACGGGGTGTTCAAACACGATTTTGCAGGCATGTAAAGCGATGCTCCCGTCAGGATTAGAGCGACGAGCACCATATTTTAAGTCTCCTTTGATCGGGGCACCCGCGTGAGACAATTGTGCCCGGATTTGATGATGTCGCCCCGTTACTAACCTAATTTCCACGAGCGTGTAGTTGCGCGAATGACCTGCCGTTTCATAATATAACTCTGCCCGTTTGTAACCTTCTTTAGGCACGGGAGAAAGATAACTTTTATTTTGATTTTCATTTTTTTTCATGTAATCAACGAGCGTTCCTTTTTCTTGCGGCAAATCGTTTTCCACGATAGCGTGATATATTTTGGTCATACCATGCTCCCGAATCAGGTCGTTCATGCGAGACAACGCTTTTGAGGTTTTGGCAAAAATTACGGCACCACTCACGGGGCGGTCTAACCTATGTACTAACCCACAAAAAACAGCCCCCTGCTTATGGTATTTTTCTTTCAAATATTGACGTACTTTTTCCAATAGGGGCACATCTCCCGTGCTGTCGCCCTGCACAATTTCTCCTGCCGATTTATTCACGATAACGAGATGATTATCTTCGTATAAAACAGGAAGGCTATTCATATTCTCTATTCGTTATCTTTTTCGGGAACGAAAGTTTTGAGTGCAACCGAGGCACGAATCACGTCACGCGTTTGGGCAAGCGAAGTTACTTTTCCCATACATTTGGCTTGCACCATGATATTTCCCAACGCGGTGGCTTCTGCCGGACCGGCAATCACGGGCTTTTGAATGGCATTTGCCGTGAACTGATTGAGTAAGTCGTTTTGAGCACCCCCTCCAATAATATGCAATTGATTTATCGCGAAGGGGGAGACTTGCTGCAAGAGTTCTAATACTTGCTTGTATTTTGCAGATAGGCTGTCGAAAATACAGCGCACGAACTCGGCATGAGTATCGGGAGCCTGTCCTTGCCGATTTTTGCAATAATCCGCGATGGCAGTCGTCATGTGGTCGGGGTGGGCAAAGTCGGGGGCATCGGGGTCTACGATAAATTGTCCCCCTCGCGCGGTACGTGCCATTTCCACGATTTGGGCGTAGGTATAAGCGTGTCCCCGCGATTTCCAATCATCCATACATTTTTCGAGTAGCCAAAGTCCGGTAATATTTTTAAGGTAGCGTATTGTTCCTTCTACGCCGCCTTCATTAGTGAAGTTAAGTTGCGCGCTTTGTTCGTTAATGATAGGGGTATCGAGTTCTATTCCCATGAGCGACCACGTGCCGGAACTCAAATAGGCAAAGTGTTTGTCGGCGGCGGGCACGGCAGCAACGGCGGATGCCGTGTCATGCCCCGCGACCGCGACAACCGGTACCGGGTTTATCGCACACTCGTCTTGAATTGCCCGCGACAATACTCCAACCTGAGTGCCCGGCAATACTAATGGGGCAAACATGGAAGCGGACACCCCTACCCTATCTAATAACTCCGGCACCCACGTGCGCGTATACGGGTCAAGCATTTGCGATGTAGAAGCAATAGAATACTCGCATACTTTATTTCCCGTGAGCAAGTAGGCTAACGCGTCCGGCATGAATAAAATCTCGCGTGCCGCCGCGAAGGCAGAACTCTTTTCCCGCCTCGCGGCATACAACTGAAATAACGAATTAAAATCCATGACTTGAATACCTGTTTTTTCATAGACTTTTTCTTGAGACAAATGCATGAAAAACTCTTCGGGGATACCGCGTGTATAAGGGTCGCGATAGGCACGCGGCAAACCCAACAAACTGCCGTCATCACCTACATAGACAAAATCTACTCCCCACGTATCTATACCAATGGAAGTGAGTTGAATATGCTCGGAAGCAACGAGCCGTAAAGCCTTCTTTAACTCCGCGAACAAATTGAAAATATTCCAATAATACTTGTTTCCCACTCGTAAAATCTGATTAGGGAAGCGCGAAATCTCGCGACATTCCACTTTGTTGCCATCAAAAGAAGCAAGCATGGCACGCCCGCTCGTGGCACCCAAATCAAAGGCTAAAAAATAAGAACTGTTTTGCATCTTTGAACTATTGTTATAAAATTTCTATCAATTAAACTTGCAAAGGTAAGATTTTTTTTTCATTTAATCTTCATTTTACAAGATAACTAATTTTTCTACTTTTTCGGCGATTTGATTTTGAGAATCCCGTACTTTGAGTCGATACAGGTATACCCCCTTGGCAAGGCGGTCTCCAAAGTCATCGCGCCCGTCCCAAAAAACAGGCTTACTTCTGTTTCCATCTATTTGCTGCCGGTCGGTTAAGGTTCTCACGATTCTCCCTGATATGGTAAATACTTGAATGAGAATATCGAAATTTTCTCCGGGATGGTTTTGTTCAAAATAGAAAGCCGTGTTTGTAGTGAAGGGATTGGGGTAATTAAGCACGTGAGCCAAAGTCAATTTCTCGTCCGAGACTACTTCAAAGCGCAACGTTTTGCTTGAAGGGTTGTTGGCAATATCCCATGCTTTTATTTCTAATACATGCTGCCCTATGCTAAGGTCTTTAAGGGGGTAGCGTACCGTACCACTGTTATAACTATCTTGTTTTGCCTCGTAATAGTCGTTGAGCACGAGCGGGGTACCATTATCAATCGTTGCCGTGATGTCGTGCCCGATGCCGTTGCCGGTAGTATTGATGCCCATGTCATCGTTAAGATAGACAAGCAACGTGGGGTTAGGGTTGGTGATACTGCCGTCTACAAAAGTTTCGTCATTAAGATAGACTTCTATATCCGGACCGATAGAATCTTTGACCGGGTGGTCGCTAATACCGCCCATGAGTATGTCGGTGCGACTACCCGCGGCATCGGCGTTTTGCATGCGAGCATAATAACTAAATTTTCCAGTACCATATTGATAGTTAATATCTTTTGGCACGATGAAAGTAAAAGCAAAATGCCCGTTTTTTACCGAAACATTTCCCTTAAAAAGCACGTTTTTTTGCAGTTTAAATTGGGTCGCGGGGCTTTCGGGGTCGTTTTGCAGGGTTTTCTGTGTTACAAATTTATCAAAAATAGAAGGAAATAAATTCCCGTTAAATTGGGTTAGGGTTTGCAGGTTATTGTCCGCGATGTGCCCTTTCACGGTAACTTTTTCTAAGGCTTTGAGCGTATCGGAAAAATGAGAAACATCTATACCGTTAATAGAGTCGGTAATCACTTTGTAGCGCGGGAATGCCACGGGCATAGCGGGGTCGCCCAGCACGATAATCATGTGCAAACTTTGATTGCCGTTATACCTGTTTTTCGTTACACGATTTAGTTCGCCCAAAGTAGGGTATTTCCCGTTTTGGTCTTTGGTAAGCAAATATGTATATAATGATTTGGAATAATTGTCGTTGGTCATGTTAAAAGCCACACGCGAGGTCGTGATTAGCCCGGCAGCCCCCCCGTTAGGATTAAGAAAAGACAATTCTCCCGGGGAGATCGCGATACGGTCGTACCACGAGAACTCGCAAGTAAGGGTAACTAAAAGAGCGAGATTATAGCGATTGCTCCAGTTGTTGATGTCCGACAGGGAGAGAATTCGTTCATGAGCCCAGCCCTCGCCACCGCCATGTCCAAGATATGCCATGACCAAAGAACCGCGCTGCATACGGTTATTGATTGCCGTAGTTACCTCAGGATAACGCTGCCCTCCCGCGTTAGACATTTGCTGATAGGCATCACAATATATCTTCTCTATGTTTATGTTCGGGTCGAAAGTAAAAACCGTGTCCGCGGAGGCTTCGGCGGTATTCAGGTGAAAATTGTTATCCTCGTCATCGGCAACAAAAGTAATCACGTTGCGCCAGTCTCCAAAATTAGATATCTCTCCCGACTTGGCTTCGGGTAGCAGGTTGTAGGTAGTAGAATAAGAAATAGTCTTATCTACGGCAATTTTTGCCTGCGCTACCGTGGTAACAGGAAAACGCCCAATGCCAATGTCTAACAACCCGCTCTCTAACAAACTGCCTTCATTGTCATCAAGGAGACCAAAATAATCATCGTTGGCACGATAATTGTCTTCTTTAATGGTCTGTTTATCTATATCTAATTGATAATTAGGCACAAATAATTGAGTTCCTTGCACCCTTTGCCGGTAGTCGAAAGAAGGTCTTCCAAAGAGAAGCAAATAGCGCGGGTTATTGCCATTCGATTTTTTATAAATCATTCGTACATAATCTCTAATGGCAGTAGGGTCTTGCGCGCCCGAAGAAAACTCGTTGTAAATTTGATTCGGGCTAACCACCTTCACGCGAAGCGCATCTTGTTCTTGCCTGAATTTTGCCAATCGCTCGGCTTCGGAAGTAAATTCCGGAGCCGCCACGATGACCATATCCACCTCCGTGTCGGCATGTAGATTTTGGGGCGACACCTTGCCAACAGGAGTAACGCTATAATATTCTGTCCCGTTAAATGCCACGAAATAGCGGAGTGTTGAAGTTGTAGCCACGAAAGTGAATGTGCCCGATGTTAAGGTACCCGCGCATTGAAATGGACGGGTGGGGGTAGTAATATCCCATACTATCGTGTTAGTAGTACTGTTGCCAATTCTAAAACGACTAATCGCCCCATTGCTCACGCTCCACGGTTGGCAGAAAGGGACTTGCGCCGAGTGCATTTGCAAATGACAGGCTGCCTCTATCTCTATCCAATCTAACCACCCCTTAGAGCTGCTCGAAGGTTTGTCGTAATTGAGCACGACATTTTGGTCGGGCGACGAGGCATGATAATAAAAATTGCCGGTTTTCATGAAAGTTGCCGTACTCGCGGGGATTTGGAGTTGCCCCACGGGGGTGTTGTTCGCGCTAACGGTAAAGGTAGAAACACGGGGAGACGTTGCCGCCGCCCTTACACTTACGCGCACCGTACTGTCGGCAATGACCCCGGGCATAGAAAATGGCAGCGTAAGGCTCGTGCTAATGTCGAAAGGTGTCTCATAAAACCAAATGTTTCCGGAAGAGCCCATGTTGAGTTTGTCCTCTTCGCGAAAATCGTAATAAGTATAAGTACTAACTTCTCGATTGGGGGTGAGTAAATGACTGCTATCGGAAACAAGCACTCGCGTTTTAGAGCCTATCCCCGCGTCAAGATTGATAAAGTAATAAGCATAATCGCTATAAATGTGGATATGATGAGAAAAAGAGCGTGTGGAGGACTGATATGACCACGTGTGAGGCGATTGCGCGTAAAAGATAAAATAGTCGCCTTCGTCAAAAGAGCCGTCCCCCCCGTCATAGATTTTGATAGCATTTTCGGTAAGGTCATCAGACCGAGACACGTTATTTTTTTCGGGCAACATACCTCCCCCGTTACCAAAGAGCGCGATATTTGCCGAGCGCAACCCCTGAACGGGTGCCCCCATTGCCTGCAAATCGGCATAGGTAACTTTATGTATCCCCCCCCGACTAACTTTAACCTGATACCATTGCCCCGAGGCTAACACCGACCGGGAGGTATAACCGTCCCCTGCCTTTTTTTGAAAAGAAACATCTGCTACCCCGCGAAGAACTACCTCTACCGAAAGTACTTTTACCCATTGCCCTTTTTCTAAAAAAAGAGGCACGAAAGAAAATACCGACACGTTTTGCCCCCTATCAAGCAAAGTGCGTGCCTGCACTTCTAACGAGGTCGGGCGAAACCCGTCCGGCAAAAGTTTGATCTCGTCAGAAGTCAATGGCTTTGTAATTAAATTATTTAACGTGATCTCGTATCCGGTATAGTATTTACTTACCTTCACCTGTTCGTGAAACTGTGGTAACACAGGATAGGTGTTGTCGGCAATTGCCCCCTGAAAAAAGAGCATTTCTGTCGAATAATTCTCGTCAGGCACGAACTTTACCGGGGAAAGCCACGTAAGCGTGCAAACATGCCGGGTAATGTCCTCTTGTGCATCAATCTTCCGGATAAAAAAAACAGCAAAAAACAGGAACAAAAAACAATATCTCGCTTTCATTTTTCTAAATTCTAAATTCTAAATTCTAACTTCTAACTGTTTAACTTTTTTTTCCTCGTTAGCATTGAGCAATTCGGCTTGCAATTGTTGTTTTAAGACGATAGGGGATATGTCTCTGGTGAGCGTACCTTCTTTACAGAGCGATATTTGACCGGTTTGTTCCGATACCACGATAGCAAGCGCGTCAGTCATAGTAGTTACTCCTATCGCGGAACGGTGTCTTAGTCCCAAGTCAGATGGGAGTCCATCGGTTTTTGATACCGGCAATATACAGCGGGCGGCGGCAATACGATGCTCTTTTATCACGACTGCCCCATCGTGTAAAGGACTGTTTTTAAAGAAGATATTTTCTATTAACTCTCTGGATACTCGGCTGTCTATTTTTTCTCCGGTTTGCAATATCTCGTTCAGAGGGGCATCTCTCACCATAACAATCAACGCGCCGGTTTTGGATAGAGACATGCGCATGCATGCCCGCGTAACCGCTTCTATGTCGCTTTCGTACTCGCCTTTCGAGTCGCGCTGCTGTAAACGCGAACTTATCTTTTTAAGAAAACCGCGATTGCCAATATAGAGCAAAAACGAGCGTATCTCGGACTGAAAAAGCACGATAAGCGCGAGCACCCCCACGCTAATCACTTGCCCCATGAACGCCGACATGAGACTTAAATGAAAAAACGAAGCCAGTTTGTACAAAACAAACAACAAAACAATACCCCAGAAAATTTTCATGGCGGTAGTACCCTTCAATACAGCGTATAACTCAAATAATATAAAAGCAACTAAAAGAATATCAATGACATCTGTAAGTCTAAATTGAATAAAATCGGTCGCGAACAGCAATAATACTTCCATGTTGAATAAAATTTGTGCGCGAAGGTACATTAAAAATTTTTCGCGTACAAGGTCAAGGTCATTAAAAAATGAAGAAGAACAAAAATTTTATAACAAAAATTTAACCTGCATTATTCATACTATCCCCCAAATTGTTTTTTCCTACATACGGAGACGATGTTTTTTTTCGACCGAAGGTCAAAAATCCGATAAAATTGAGACTCGGTTGATGAAATTT
>JAISUP010000041.1 GCA_031272025.1 Bacteroidales bacterium | reverse complement strand
ATCAGGGAAGCCGTAAAATGGATCGCTTCAGGCTTCGCCTTCGCGATGACGGCACGACCTTCAGGCTTCGCCTTCGCGATGACGGGACGACCTTCAGGCTTCGCCTTCGCGATGACGGGACGACCTTCAGGCTTTGCCTTCGCGATGACGGGACGACCTTCAGGCTTCGCCTTCGCGATGACGGGACGACCTTCAGGCTTCGCCTTCGCGATGACGGGACTGTTGCAGGGGGATTCCCGCTTTCGCGGGGGGTAGGTGTCCGCGTGCTTCGCGTCTTCTTGGCGTTCTCCGCGTGAAAAACAAAACCTTATTCTCTGAACCGCTTCGCGGTTCTTCGTGTTACTAAAAATAATTACACGAAGGTTCGAGAAGAACCGGTTATTAGAAAAAAATCGTGTATTTTCGCGAATCAAAAAAAAAAAATCAGGAAAAACAACAAGAGAATGAATAAGATTGGATTGATTATTTCTCGTGAATATATTACGCGTGTAAGGAAAAGAAGTTTTTTGTTGCTCACCGTTATTGCCCCATTTTTTTTCGCGTTTTTGTGTCTTTTGCCGGTTTGGTGGGCAACGAATTCTCAAAAACAAGTTGAGGTATTAGTTCTTTACGATGACTATTTTTTTATCAATAAATTTACGGACAACGCGCATGTTCATTTTTCATATCATACCGGCGACGACCTCGTGCGGTTGCAAAAAGAAGCAATACGCGGGGAAACTTGCGATGCTGTCTTGACTATCCCGTCTAACAATCAACAAATTTATGCTAATCTTTACTCCGCGAAGGAAATTCCCATGTTATTAGTGCCGGAAATCGAAAGTCAATTGGATAAAATACTGTTTGATAGAATTTTACAAGACACATTTCAAATCAACCCCGACAAATTCGAGACCATTAAAAATCAGTCGCGTTCTCATTTAGTTTCTTTGCTCACCGACAAAAGCGGCAACGTGCTTTCACGATTTAGTCAACTGTCGCGTTATATAGGGCTATTTTTAGGTTTTATTATTTACCTGATTATTGTCATGTTTTCTTCGCAAGTATTGCGCGGCGTGTTGGAAGAAAAAAATGGACGGGTCGCCGAAGTTTTGCTATCTACTGTTAAGCCATTGGAATTGATGATGGGGAAAATTGTGGGAATCGCGTTGATAGGGCTAACACAATTTGGGTTATGGGCATTGTTGACATTTTCTATCGTGCAAGGAATGAACACGCTACTGCCGGGTTTATGGCACGCGACAGACATGGATACCCATAGAGAAGTATTACAAGAATTTTATCATGCAATCTTGGGTATCTCTTTTTCTGACATTCTTTTATCTTTTGTCTTTTATTTTCTTTTTGGATATTTGATATACGCGGCATTGTTCGCGGCAATAGGAGCCGCCGCGGATCATGAAACCGATACGATTTCGTTTGTTTTACCGGTTACATTTCCACTGCTTTTAACGCTCGTTTTTCTTTTTCTTATAAAAGATGGACAATATAGTCTGATACTATGGTGGTTATCTATTATCCCCTTCACTTCACCCGTAGCCATGCTCGCGCGACTGCCTCTCGGGGTACCTTCGTGGGAGTTGTGGTTATCGGGAACTTTGCTTGTCTTATTTTTCTTCTTTTGTGTTTGGCTTTCTGCCAAAATCTACCGCCGCGAAATGCTCATGTTTGGGAAAAAAAACAGGTAACTCCCCTTTTTCATGCTCCGGTTATTTGAGTATCCAACAATTGTAGGGTAAAGTTTTTATAAAATCGTTGGCTTCTTCTTCGCTGTTAAAAATACCTAAGCAAATTCGAACATTTTCTACCCCGTCTTGATGAACAAGATAAGGTTTGTATTTTGTTAAATTGGCATGTTTGATGTGTTTTACCGCGGTTTGTTCATTGGCAAAACTGCCTGATATAACATAAAATTTTCCTTTTTGGAATTTCATCGAACTGACATACGCGTTGATGCGGCGTTCTTCTTGGGATATTTTCGAAAATTTTTCAGTTTCTTTTTTGGGCAAAGTGTCATTTTTTTGCATTTCTTTAGATGATAAGGTATCTCTACTCGAAGAAGTTAAGGAATCCATACGGGCAGTGTTAGTTGTATCCGGCAATATTTTGCTCGTGCTGTCAACGATATTGATTTGCAGGGTAGAAGAATCTACCGTTGGGGTGATGTAAGATTGTAAAGTTTTGTAGCCCGATTTTAACAAGGATACACAATGCTCTCGGTAGGTATAACCCGCGTAAAGCAATATCACGAAAAGCAAAGCGAAGAGTATCCATGCCAAGGTGTGTCCCGGTTTTGAATGAGTTTTCTCGTCTGTTCCCGTTACAAGAACAACCTCCTGAACAGGGGTAGTTTTTCGCGTGGGCATCTCTTCCTTTTCAGAGGGTGTATCAGATGGCGTTGTAGAAACAGGGACATCCGCGACTATCGGTAAGTCTTCCTTCGCAGGTTTAATATCTTCAATATCTTCAATATCTTCAATATCTTCAATATTTTCTTGTTCGGGCACTATTTTTATTTTATCCGAAATGATTTCGTTTTCAGAGGTTTCTACATTTGATATTGTTGTGTTAGCGGCATGGGTTTCCCCAAACAGGTCTATTTGAGCACGATCTTCTTCGGGGTCAGGAACAGGCTGTTTTTCTATTTCAGGGCGAGTACGGGGCGGACGTGTTTTTCGCGTTTTGGGGGTTGTTTCTGTATTTTGCACATTGTCATGGGGCAACTTGTCCGCAGGTTCTCCTGAAGCCAAAGTGCTATTCGTGTCAAGGGGTTCCATGCCTTCGTATTCCACGTTTAACCACTTTAATTTACCCGCTTTAAATTGCAAATTTCCTTGTTCATCGTGAAAAAAAGTCCCGAAATCTCGGAAAACGACTTTGCCTTTATCTTCTATGTCCGACTTTAATTTGTTTCTCCAATAACTTATGGCATCATCGGCGGCAGTCAAAGATAAGTGTTCGTCATTCGCGTAGCGCAATATAAAATCAAAACCATTACCTTCGGCAAGCGGGTCGAAAACAATGGTTACCGATGGAGGCAGCAATTTTTTATTTACTACTTTAGCCGGCATTTTCTCGCACCTGAAAAGCCCCAAGTGATTGACAAAAACCTGCTCTTTCTCCTGTAAAATGGTTACAATATGCTTTATCATGATGACAATTTTTATTTTTAAAAAAATAGCGATACAAAAATAATACTTTTTTTCTTAAAAAGACATTTTCTTATTCCAAAAAAAATTGTAACTTTGCAGCCGAAATTTAAAAAGTTATCATTAGTTACAATTTAAGGAGTAAATTAAAGAAAATTATGTACTTAACACCTGAAGTAAAACAAAACATCTTCAAAGAGTACGGGCAGTCGGTAGCAGATACCGGTTCTCCCGAAAGTCAGGTTGCCTTGTTCACGTATAGAATTAAGCATTTGACAGAGCACTTAAAAAGCAATAAAAAAGATTTGGTAACCAAACGTTCACTGATTTCTTTGGTAGGGAAAAGAAGAAAACTTCTTGACTTCTTAAAGAAACAAGACATTGAACGTTATCGTTCTATCGTGAAAACGTTAGGATTAAGAAAGTAGTCGCGTAGCGATAATGCTCTAAAAAGGCAATTTTGTTAAAATTGCCTTTTTTTGTATTTTTGAAAAACAGGAAGTTTGTTATAGAATTAATTATCAGAATCACAATTAAATAAATAAAAAAATGATAGGAATAAGAAAAATTTTCGATATAGGAGACGGTCGTGAAATTATGATAGAGACCGGGAAATTGGCGAAACAAGCAGATGGTTCGGTATTGGTAAAAATGGGAAATACCATGTTGCTTGCCGCGGTTTGCAGCAAAAAAGAAGCCGCCGAAAATGTTGATTTCATGCCGTTACAAGTAGAATATCAAGAGAAATACGCGTCGGTAGGACGTTTCCCCGGTGGTTTTTTTAAGCGGGAGGCACGTCCTTCGGAATACGAGATTTTGATAGACCGGTTGGTAGATCGTGCTTTGCGCCCGCTTTTTCCTGACGACTATCACGCGGAGACACAAGTAATTCTCACGCTCGTGTCGGGCGACAAGAACAATTTGCCTGACGCGTTAGCCTGTCTTGCCGCCTCTTCGGCACTCGCCGTTTCCGACATCCCTTTCAATGGACCTATATCGGAAGTGCGGGTAGGAAGGGTTAACGGACAAATGGTTATCAATCCAACCGTTGAACAAATGGCAGAATCGGATATAGACATGATTGTTGCCGCTTCGATGGATAATATTATGATGGTAGAAGGTGAGATGAAAGAAATTTCGGAAGCCGATATGGTAGAAGCCATTCACTTCGCGCATGAGGCAATTAAAATACAATGTCAGGCTCAATTAGATCTTGCCGCCATGGTACCCAAATCCCAAAACAAACGGGTATATTGCCACGAGAATAATGATGACGATTTGCGCGAAAAAGTTCATGCCGCACTTTATGATAAAGTATACGCCATAGCAAAATCATTCGCGAGCAAACAAGAACGCAACGAGCGGTTTGATGCTATCGTGGAAGAGTTTCTTGAAACTATCCCCGAAGAAGAACGGGAAGACAAAGCACCGCTTGTCAAAAGGTACTATCATGATGTTCAGTACGATGCCATGCGCGCGATGATTCTTGACGAACGAGTACGTCTTGATGGACGTGCAACCGAAGATATTCGACCGATATGGATAGAGACCGACTATTTGCCTTCAGCCCACGGTTCCGCGATTTTTACCCGCGGGGAAACCCAATCTCTAACTACCTGTACCTTAGGAACAAAATTAGACGAGCAAACCATTGATGGCGCGATTATAGAAAAATCCAGTCGTTTTATCTTACATTACAATTTTCCCCCTTATTCTGTTGGCGAAGTAAGACGTGTTGGTAGCGCGGGTAGGCGGGAAATAGGACATGGAAACCTCGCTCACAGGGCATTACAATCCGTTATCCCGTTTGAAGATTCTACATTCCCTTATACCGTGCGTATCGTTTCCGATATTCTCGAATCCAATGGCAGTTCTTCTATGGCAACCGTGTGCGCGGGCACGTTGGCTCTGATGGACTGTGGGGTTAAAATCAGTAAACCGGTTTCGGGAATTGCCATGGGGCTAATTTCTGATGAAAAAAGCGGTAAATATGCTATTTTGTCAGACATTCTTGGCGATGAAGACCACCTCGGAGACATGGATTTTAAAGTATGTGGTACGGCAGATGGGATCACGGCTTGTCAAATGGATATTAAAGTCAATGGCTTAACCGCCGAGTTGCTGGCAGAGGCATTGGAACAAGCCCGCAAAGGTCGCTTGTTTATTCTTGATAAAATCGTGGAGGCTTGCCCAAAACCACGCGAAGATTACAAACCTTTTGTCCCGCGTATTATACAAATGTTGATAGACCGCGACAAAATTGGTGCGGTCATTGGCACGGGCGGTAAAGTTATTCAAGAAATACAACGAGAAACCAACACGGTTATCAATATTGAAGAAGTCGGCAATTACGGTGTTATTGATATCGCCGCGGCAAATATCTCGGACATAGAAGAAGCCATGAACCGGATTAAAGCCATTACCGCGGTGCCTGAAATCGGGGAAATTTATGAAGGTAAAGTCAAGAGCGTAGTCTCCTTCGGGGCATTTATTGAAATTATCCCCGGCACGGAAGGTCTTATGCATATTTCAGAAGTAGATTATCAACGACATGCCACCTTAGATGGAATCCTTGCCGTGGGCGATACTATTTCCGTGAAATTGATTGCCATTGACGAGAAAACCGGTAAGTTGAAATTATCTCATAAAGTCTTAATGCCCAAACCCGAAGGGTACGTGGAAACCGAAAAAACCGACCGCCCCCCTCGCCGCGAAAACGACAGAGGTGATAGAGGTGATAGAGGTGATAGAGACAGAGGCGACAGAGGTGGCGACAGACGCAAAAGTGGCGGGCACGAAAACCGTAGAAGTTTTAGAAGATAACCCCCTATTTTCTAAACCCGTGTTATCTAATTCCCGCCTCTTGTTTATTGTTTCTATCCTGTTGTTTTGGCTATTGCTACACGGGTATGCTTGTGTCCGAATTTGGCAGGCACTCGCTCCAACAGGGGTATTCAAAATCGGGTATGTAGTTGTATGTATATTATTGTCAATATGTTTGCCGATAAGCATGTTCTTAGGAATGAACTCGAAAATGTCTCTTTCTTTCGAGTTCATTTCCACGTTACGTCTTATCGGTAGCATTTGGATGGTCTATATCCTTTACAGTACTCTTTGTTTCTTATTGGTAGATATATTCCGGGTTATCCATTATATTAAGCCATTTTTTCCAACTTTTTCTCACGAACATCTCGTTTTATGGAAAAGAATTGCCTTTTTAGCAATGACTTTAAGTATTGCTATCGTGATGATTTCCGGATATATTCGCTATCTTCATCCTCGAGAAACGCGCGTGATGCTTACCACGCGTAAATCTTTACACCATTGGGATGGTCATCAAATTAATATTTTGTTTTTTAGCGATTTACATCTCAACGCGATGATGTCAAAAACTCGTTTGCAGGCGTACGTGCAACGACTTACGCGTGAGCCTTACGACATACTCATCGTGGGGGGCGACTTGCTTGATGGCGATAAAGAAGCATGGATTGCTCGTGATTTTGCAGGCATCTTGAAACCTTTGATACCAGCCCGCGGTGCTTTTGCCGTCATGGGAAATCATGAGTATTACATGGAAAAATCCGCGAGTGTGGCTTTTATTAAAGAGTCCGGATTCACGCTTTTAAGAGATAGCAGTTGCTATTTACCCGGACTAATCATTGCCGGACGCGAAGATGCTTCACAACCTACCCGTGCTCCTTTATCGCGATGGTTCTCGCCAACCGATTCTTCGTTCATGATTCTTGTAGATCATCAACCCACGGATATAGAGGCAGACATTAAGGCTGGGGCAGATCTTGTGCTATGTGGGCATACTCACGCGGGGCAACTTTTTCCACTCACCGCCATCATTGGCAAAATATGGAAGTTTGCTTACGGGTACGCTAAGATGGGACAGAGCGACATTGTCGTTTCATCAGGATTGGGCTTATGGGGACCTCCATTCCGTATAGGTTCGCGCTCCGAATGGGTACGTATTACCATTGCTGAAGAAAAATAAAAGATTATATCATTATTTATTTTGATATTAGATTATGAAAAAGTATATATCTATTATGATGATAGTCTACTTATGGGTAGGCTGCGCTTGTCATTCCAAAGAAGACATTGAAGTAAAACAAGTTCCGATGCGTTGGTGGTATGATGCGGCAGGAACCAAATTTTGGGAAGGCTTACCCATTGGTACGGGACGTTTTGGGGCAATGATTCCCGGACAACCGCTGAATGAAGTGATCGCGTTTAATGATGAAACCCTTTGGACGGGAGGTCCTTATAACCCGAATAACCCCGAAGGGACAAAAACGCTTGCCAAAATCAGGGAGAAAGCCTTTGCCCGCGACTGGCAAGGGGCAAATGATGCCGCGTGGGGACTGTCGAGCATTCCTCAATCGGTACAGTATTACCAACCCATGGGACGTATCCATATTCAAATGTTAGATACCCTTTCTCCCGTGAGCAACTATTCGCGGGCATTGAGCATGGATAGTGCTCTCGTTCTCGTGAATTACGAGCAAAAAGGCATTCGCTATGATCGCCAATATTTTGCCAGTTATCCTGAACAAGTTATTGTTGTTCGACTCACCGCGAATCAAAGTCGCGCGCTCAATTTTCGAACTTGGTTAAGCAGTTTGCAACCTACCGCGAGGCTACGCGGGGGCAATAACGAAATCATCATGGAAGGTGCCACCATTAGCGAAAAATCGGGGGAGACTATTTTACCCCCACAAATGCGATGGCAGGCAAGGCTGAAAGTGCTCACCGAAGGAGGAACTGTAACGTTTTCAGACAGTGTACTTTCTATATCAGGGGCAGATGCCGTAACGCTCATACTCGCGGGGGCAACCAATTGGAAAGCATGGAACGACATTTCTGCCAATGAAAAAGAACAATGTGCTCAATATATCAACAAGGCAACACAAATGGATTATCATACACTCGTGAAAAGGCATTTAGATGATTATTGTCCGTTATTTTCGTCTTGTAAGATAGATTTGGGTAATTCGCCGTATCCTGCTTTCACAACTACTCGTGTGATGGATAGTCTTCGTGCAGGACATTTCGACCCCGCGTACGAAGCACGTTATTTTCAATATGGCAGATATCTGCTATTAGCGGCAGCACGCGAAAACACGCTTGCCTTCAACAATCACAACTTATGGCTTGATGACATGGAAGGCAGATGGCGCGGGCGTTGGACACTCAATATCAATATTCAAGAATGTTATTGGTGTGTAGAGAATACTCATTTGCCCAAGATTAACGAATCGCTATTATGGTTTGTAGAGAACCTCGCGGCGGCAGGTGAACGCACGGCAAAAGAGTTGTATGGCTGTCGGGGGTGGTGCTCGCATCACGGGACAGACGTGTGGTTCAACACGGCACCTACAGACGGGGCTCCGGTGTACGCGACATGGCCCATGAGTGGCTTGTGGCTTATGCAACAGTTGTACGACCATTACCAATATAGCCTTGATACCGTTTATCTAAAACGAATATACCCTCTCTTGAAAGGGGCTGCCTTGTTTTGCCTCGACTTTTTAGTCAAAGACCCGGAAAGCGGGTATTGGGTAACCTGCCCTTCCACATCGCCCGAAAACAGTTTTTTGGACGATAAGGGTCATGCCGTCGCGGTATCATACGGTGCTACTAACGACATAGCCGCGATACGCGATTTGTTGAGTAACTACGTGGAAAGTGCCCGTGTGTTAAACGTGGACGCGTCCATGCGAACACAATCAGAGGAAATCCTTACACTACTGCCTCCTTACAAAATTGGAAGTTTTGGACAATTACAGGAATGGTTTCACGATTTTAAAGAAAACGAGGTTACTCACCGGCACATGTCTCATCTTTTCGCGTTTTATCCTGACGATGACATTACCCTTCGCGGTACGCCGGAACTGGCGAAAGCCGTGAAAACGGTTTTGTTACGCAGAGGCGACAATAATCGCGGTTGGTCCGGTGCTTGGAAAATCAATTTGCATGCCCGTTTGGAAGAACCCGAAGAAGCATACGCTATTTTGAGCAAAATGCTCACCGAAATTAGTCTGCATCCTTCTCCCGAAGACAGCAAAATTACCCCTTCTTTTGAAGGGAATCAGGCTATACAAGGGGTAACGGCAGGCATGACAGAGATGCTCATGCAAAGTCATTCCCACGAGATATCACTATTGCCGGCTTTACCCGCGGCATGGGCAAATGGTGCTATTAGCGGGTTGCGTGCTCGCGGAGGCTACGACATTGACCTCGCGTGGCAAAACGGACAATTATATGCCGCCACGCTTACCGCACACCGCGATCAAACGTGCCACCTGCGAACCAAAACCCCGGTAAATGTCTTCCATCGCGGGAAAAAAATACCTGTGAAACAAATAGATAATACATGTATAACCTTCAATGTCAAAGCAGGCGAACAATATCGTGTAACCGGACAAACAAAATAATACAGCATTAGTCGTAAAAACGCCAATTGATGCCTATTTGAAAATGCCTGTTTTCCATAGGATAGTACAAAGTGGTGAAATAATGATTGTTGTTTGGTAAACCTGCCAACAAATTGCTGGCGCGGAAAAAGAAAGTGAGCCGAGATACTCGCAAACACAAATGGGCATCTAAATAAAAATAATTGCCCGTTTTGATCGTGTTTTGGGCATAAAATTGGTGCAAAACAGGGCTATACCCATCGGCAAAATAAGATGTGTTGTACATGGCATCTACTCCAATTTGCAGATGCAATTTTCGCTTAAAAAAATGAAACGCCTGATAAACGGTTGCTTTCCCCGCGAACAAGGGTAACGAAAGTTGGTCGGAAGTCGAGTATTGCAGATAAAAATTGGTATTAAACCCAAAACTTTTGTACTTAAACGGGGTATAAAAATGCAGTTGTAATAAATGCGCCGTTTTGTCAAATACAAATGGCTGTAAATCGGCATTGAATCGCGAGAAACGGTGTAACGCGAAATAATTAAATGCCACTTTTATATCCATAATACTCCAATATGCTCCCAATTGCATGATGTCTCGTGTGGGGAATGCAGTATCCCACCGGAAAAGATTGCTTTGGTAATAGTTATAAATATAATCCGGAGATAAGCGGTAATAGTGTCCTTCTATTCCAAAAAAGTGTTTGTGTTGTCGGTTGATTGTCCATTGCAGAGCGGCTTCGGCTTGCACGTTAGCGTTTGTATAACCCGCGATAGAGTAACTTATCCCACCTCGAACATCCATGCAGCCAAAGAGCCGGATAAAAGTTCGGGCAAAAAGAATTGCCGTATGATTGGTAAAACGAAACAAAGAATCCTTGTTGAGACGATGTATCCTTTGAGAAAAAGGCTCTCGCGCCACGTTGTCGTGTAAGTACTCGTGCGTGATACCGGCAGCAACGCGTATAAAATATTTCTTGTCGCTAATTTTTTCAAAGGGCGAAAAATTAGACCACTGTAACGTGTTTGTCAGGTAATAGAAATTTAGAGAATCGCGTGTGCTGTCAGAGGCGTGATAGTTCGCGTATAGGACAGTATCTACAGATGGATCGGTATACAAGACTTTAAAATCCTTATATTGAAAAGAATGAGTTAGGGTACCCAAATTGATTTTATCGTCTTTAAAATGCAGGTTCACGTATTGTTGCAATAAGATGTCATTGCCGGTAATTTTACTGGTTGCCGTAGGGGTGTTGACGGCGTAACCTTGCATTTGAGGCGACACATTTTTCAAGAACGCGTGATAGTCGTACACGCCCGCGGGGGTAAGCGTGTCGTTTTTATAATCGGCAAGTCCCCCGTTTTCTTGAAAAGTGAGTCTATTATAGATATACGAAATTTTCAACCCATATATTTTTGACGGTAATTCGTAATGAAGCATGGCATCTCCCGAAAACCTACCACTCTTTTGATTTACAAAGTCGCCCTGGTTAAGATACGCGTGCAAATTAACTCCTATCGTGATTCCTTTGACTTTTTGAGCATGAGTAGCATCAAAATGATTTTCGGCTTGATTGCCCGTGCTTATACCAAAAGTGTAGGCAACGCGTGTATAGTACGTTTGTAAGTCATAAAAAGGCACGTCTTGTTGACGGGTAAAGGTAAGAGGAAAAGGTAAAGTAAGGTATTGAAAACCGGGATTTTGATAAAAAATGAATCCCATGCTTTGATGTGCCTGACCATAAATTCCCAAATTTTGATACAATTTATCCATTTTCAGCCATTCGTGATAATGAGCGGTTCCCGACATGGAAGTATCTACCTGCACGAAAGATAAAGGTTCAAAATAGCAGGGTTGTATGAAAGCATAACTCACAGGCATGTAAAAAGGAGAGAAAGCCATGACGGAATCTACCGTACCTGTTTTCTTTTCATCACTACTTTGTGCCTGCAACAAATATCCTGTCATCGCCCAGAAGAATACGAGCAAGCGGGTTACCCGAAATGCCAACGTGTTTGTTTTGCTCACGCTAAAATAAAAATGCAAAGGTACATGAAATTTTTTTAAATTGCACACGCGACAGGCAAAAAAATGAGAGTTGAGTAATTTTAAGAAAAGAAAAAGGCTTCTATTTTTTCGTGATAGGTAAGCCCTATGGGAATGTTTTGCCCGGCAACACGCAAACTGTTATTTCCAATATACTCTACGTGTTGCAAAGAAATGATATGAGATTTATGTACTCTCATGAAACGCGAGGCGGGTAGTTGTTCTTCTAATTTTTTGAGGGCATACAATGCCGTGATATTGCCACGGGCGGTATAAAATTTCACGTATTCGCTCATGCCTTCCACACGATAGAGTTCGTTAAGGTTAATTCTATATACTTTATGGTCTGCCTTAACATGGATGAAATCGGCATCTATGGGTGATTTCTCGGTATAATTTTTTGTATTCGAGAGGTTATCTACCCACGCGATGGCTTTTTGTATTGCTTGTACGAACCTGGGAAACGCGATAGGTTTAAGCAAATAATCAATAGCATCGAGCGAGAAACCTTCTACCGCGTAGCGCGAATATGCCGTGGTAAAAATTACCGCGACTTTGCGCTGAATTATCTTGGCAAAATCCATCCCGTTCATATCGGGCATCTCGATGTCTGTAAGCACGATGTCCACTTCATTATTTTGTAATAATTGCATGGCATCCACGGCATTAGAATACGACCCCGCGAGCACCAAATCGGGAATACGGTAAATGTACTCGGTAAGCAACGTTCGTGCCAATAACTCGTCATCAATAATCAAAACACGATATTGTTTCATGGATTATTTATTATAATTTTCAATAAGTTAATATATAAATCCAAATGATATTCATGCTCTTCATCGCGGATATTTAAATTATAATGACCGGGGTAGTAAAGTTGTAAACGCTGTTTTAAATTGTCTATCCCCATTCCCGTGGGTCTACTTATCGCGGAGAAGGTACCTCTTTTTTTTGTATTATATGCCGAAAAAGAAAATTGCTTATTTTTTATGGTTAAATTTAAATCAATCCTTGCCTCTTTATTAGTCCCTATATCGCTGTATTTAAAGCAATTTTCAATAATAGGCTGCAATAATAGAGGCGGGATTTTCACGTGCTCGTCGTCGATGTCTACAACAAGGGTCATGTTTTTCGAATTTTCAATTTTAAATAATTGTAAATCAATAAAATTACGAATATATTGCAGTTCTTTTTCTATCGGGATGGTTTCCATTTGCATTTCGTCAATAGTAAAACGCAATAAATCGGATAGTTTTAGTATCATTTCGGCGGTTTTTTCACTTTTGGTATACGCTAATGAATAGATATTGTTGAGCACGTTAAAGACAAAATGGGGATTGATGCGGGATTTTAGGAGACGTAACTCCAGGTCTTGTTTTTCTAATTGCATCCCGCGAACATTTTGTCGTTGTTTGTCCGCATGAATGAATAGTGAAGCAACCGTAGTTCCCGATACCAACATAAAATCTTTAAGAACAGTAACATATATAGGGTTCATTTTCCATTCCTTTTCTGTTGGCGGCGGTAACAATTGTTTCCATGCTTCTAATTCAATAATACACAAAATATTTGAAAACAAGAAGATAGATAGAATAATGAACAAAATAGGCACTACCCGAGCACGATACAACCGGTTCGTGTGTTTGTTTAAGCACCATTGCAAAAATAAACCCAAGAGAATAATGAAAAGGGTATCTATCAACGAAACCACACAAGATGCCAAGAGATGAAAACGCAGTCCCCCGATAAACAGCAATAAGAAAACCGCGAGATAAATCAACATTTGCGCGTAACAAGTCTTAAAAAAATGGAGCAGTTTTCGTATCATTTTTTTTATTTTTCGGGATTGTTCCAAATATTTAAATTTTCAAGGTGTACGCCTCGCGATCCTTTGACTAACAATATCCCTTCGCGAAAAAAATAGGGCAATACGGCATGGTTAAAGTCTTCGGTAGTAGCAAAATATTGGTCTTGTGGGGCAACTTGTGCAAAATTTTCACCAATAAAAAGAGCCTGTATGTCATGGTCTTTACAATATTGTACCACTTTTTCATGCTCGGTTTTGGTACTTGTTCCCAACTCTAACATCTCTCCCAATATGGCTTGTCGAGGCTTTATTCCTGTGGCGACAAGGCTATCAATTGCCGTTTTCATGCTCGAAGGATTGGCATTATAATAGTCGGCAATAAGGGTTAATTTTCCTTTAACAAGGACTTGCGATCGATGATTAGAAGGGACATAGTCGGCAATGGCTTGGCAGATATTTTCTTTACTTACCCCGTAAAAATGTCCTACGGTCGCGGCACAAAGTAGATTACTCACGTTATAAAGTCCGGTAAAGTGTGTTTTTATTTTTTCTCCAAAGAGTTCTACATGCAGGAAAGGATTCATGTCAATCACTTTGAGGTCTTTGTTTTCCGTGAAACAAGATACGATATGGCATTTTTTTTCACGGGCAATTTGGTTTGCTTTGTCGGTTAGGGGGATGTCTTTCGTGTTCACGAAAAGGGTGCCATGTTTTTGAGCCACGTGTTGATAAAGTGCGATTTTTGTTTTAAAGATGGCATCCCGCGATACAAAACCTTCGATATGTGCTGTTCCTATATTGGTAATCACCGCGCAGTCAGGGTCGGCAATGGTACAAAGGTCTGCAATCTCGCCCGGGTGATTTGCCCCCATTTCTATCACGGCAAATTCGTCAGTATTATTCATTTCTAACAGTGTAAGGGGTACGCCTATGTGATTATTCAAATTGCCGCGGGTGGCACGGGTTTGGTATTTTTGCGCGAGCACTGCTGAAATCAACTCTTTGGTTGTGGTTTTGCCATTCGTACCGGTAATGCCCAAGACCCTAATGCCCAAATGTTCGCGATGCATCTTTGCCAATTGTTGTAAAGTTTGTAACGCGTCAGGGACAATGACTGCTTTTGGGTGATTACTAAAACTCGTGTTTTCTGTTACCACCATCGCGGCACCTTTTTCTAAAGCATTGTTCACAAAATAGTTGCCGTCAAAATGTTCACCTTTAAGGCAAAAGAAAAGCGAATTTTCTTTTATATTCCTCGTGTCCGTGGAAATAGACGAGTACTCGCGATATAGAGAATACAAATAGGATATCGTGTTCATAGGATATTTGCCAATTGTTCTTTTATTTTTTCCACTTCATCTTTCATGCGCACTACCACTTGTTGTATGTTAAAGTCGTTTGCCTTTGAGCCTAAGGTATTGACTTCGCGACCAAATTCTTGAGCAATGAAGCCTAATTTTTTCCCGTTGGCACGTTCTTCGCGCATGGTTTCTAAAAAATACTCGCAATGTTTATGCAGTCGTATTTTTTCTTCCGTGATATCTAATCGTTCTATATAGAACATCAGTTCTTCCTCCATACGGTTTTTGTCATAGCCAACTTCAATGTTTAGATTTTCTAAGTGTTGAATAAATTTAAGTCGCAAATTTTCTATTCGTTGTTTTTCGTGAGGGGTAATTTCGGCAATCATTTGGTCTATGAGACGTGTTCGGGTCGCGAGGTCGTGCGCGAGGGCTTTGCCTTCCGATTCCCGAAAGTCTGTAACTTTTTTACAAGCGGCAAGCACGGCATTCGACAGTGCCGTCCAAAGGGTTTCTGATATTTCTGTTTTAGCACTAATTACCACATCCGGAATTTTCAATACCTGCGCGAAAATATCCGGTAGGGTAGGGGTCTGGAGCTCTTCCGACAAGGTAAGCAGATCGTGATAATAATGCTTAAATAAGTCGTGGTCTATCGTTGTTGTGGGGATGTCTACTTTTTCTAACACGATACTCACTTCTATTTTTCCTCGCTCCAAGGATTTGCCCACCAAAGAGCGCAAATCGCTTTCGCGCTCTTTAAAAAGCGAAGGTATCTTTAATAAAAGATCTAATTGTTTGCTATTGAGTGTTTTTATTTCAATAGCGATTTGCATTCCTTCACAATGCAACATTTCTTTACCGAACCCGGTCATTGATAATATCATAATCTATCTCTTTTTTTCCAAGAGAAAAGGGCACACACGGCACCCTTTTCTATCAACAATGAAAACAAAAAATATTAACACAAAATATAAAAAAACAAATTACTTTTGCATCTCACTTTTTTTCCCCGTGGCATAATTGATTTTAAGCGCGTTATTTTTGCGCAATTCTTGTTTAATCGTGTTTACATAACGCATTTGCACTCCTTTATCCACTTTTAGGGAGAAAGTTAGTTTATTTTTATCCTCTTCACTACGGGCTTCTTTTTCGGTACCGATAAAGTCGCGCACGTCATTGACTAAATCTTCCTGTTTTACCGTTTGGTCGTTGAGTTGCACAGATACTTTACCGGGGGGCAACGTGTTTTCGGTTGCCGAGAGAGGCTCTCCTATATAAATTGTTGCTACCAATGATTTTTTCTCCAATTTTTGCACTTCCGAAGCATTGGGAACTTTCAATTTCACTTTAAGAGCGGCTTCTCTCATGTTAGTGATAACCATGAAGAAAAATAAAAACATGAAAATAATATCTGACATGGAACCGGTATTAATTGCCGGAAGTTCTTTCTTTTGTTCTTTCTTGAAACGTGCCATAATTTTACTGTGCTGGTTGTTGGTTATAATCCACGGGCGGTGCTTCGGATATATTCATGGGCACAGCCTTACGTATTGCCGCTTGTTGGGCGGTATCTAAATTGTCGTATCTTTTACCGAAATATTGGGTAGAAATTTTGTCGCGTAGTTCGTTGACGGCTCGTTGCAATTCATTTTGCACCATCACGTATCCACTATAACTCGTGCTTTGGTCGTTAGTGAGCGATATTACACCCTTAGAAACATAAAATTCCCCTATATTGTCGATATACTTAGATTCTTTTTCGGGAAGATTGGGTGAGTTTTCCACGTTTTCAAGAAACTCTTTTGCCTTTAAGGTTAATTGTGACAAGGGTACAATCTCGTCATTGACCACTAACTCATCGCGAAAATTAACCCTCACATCCAAAACATTTCGTTGGTTGATGTCTATTTTAATTTCTTCCGTATTTTCTTTCGGGGGGGGCAACCTGCGCGGAATCCCCTGCTCAGTGTTAATGGAAGATGTGAGCAGGAAAAATGTCAATAGCAAAAAAGAAATATCTGCCATGGACCCCGTGTTGATCCCCGGTGTTTTCCTTGCCATAATTATACTTTTTTAATAAATTTACCAATAAACCATGCAACCAAAATGGACAAAATCGCGGCAAATAACGCGATATAGGTAGTAATACAACCCGCGCCAATCCATTTCACTGTTTGAGAAGTTAAGCCGTTGGCTATCGCCGATTTGCTCAACTCGCCCGAAGACAACACATAGCCTAACAATACCAAAACCGCGATTAAAGCAATGCCTAACAAGGCTTTATATGAACTCTTGATATTGACTATCAAATAATAGAGCGAGAATGCTACAATAAGCAGGATGGCGATAGCAAATATCACGTACAAGAAAACTACCGCACAATTGATCAGCCTTCCTTCACTAAGGAACGATTTCACATCAGATTGTAACGCGCTATATTCTGTGGCTTTCTTTGAGGCAGAGGTCGTAGATATAATTTTATCTGCTCCCGCTAAAAATCCCCCTAATGATTTGGCATATTCCTTTTTTTCAAGGTAGGCTTGTTTTACTCCCGCGTATTCGCTATCCAAATCATAGATATAGGGTAACAAATCGTCATAGCCTTTAAGCGCGTTGAATCCTTGTATGTATTTTTCGGGCTTATCGGCTTTGGCAAACAATGCCAAAGCGTGCGCGGGAAAATTCGCCTTATAGTCGGCAAAAGTAGTCTCGTCAATAGACTTTAATTCGTGAATATAGGTATAAAAGATGTCGCGTTGTAATTGAGCATTTTTTAATTCCTTATTCAACTCGGTTAATTCTGCCTGATTTTTTTCGACAAATTGGGGTAGTTGTTCTAACGAAGTGGCTTTAAAGTCGGCAATCAGTCGCGGGTTTACCTTATTGATTTCGGATACCGTATCGTAATTTTCTTTTTTGGCATCGTCAAATCTGATAGCAAACCACAGCGCGAGCAAACACCCGATAGCAGCCACCGTGAAAATGATGATATTGATGATTTTCTTATTCATTTTTCAGTGTATTAATGGATTATAAAAATAGATAAATGCTACTTATTTGTTCCGGATAAGGATATCCATGAACCCGATAGTGGCATCTTCCATGTCGTTAACCAAACTGTCGATTTTTGACAAGATATAGTTATAGAATATTTGCAAAATAATAGCCGTGATTAAGCCGAATACTGTGGTAAGCAAGGCTACTTTCATACCGCCGGCAACGATAGTCGGGCTAATATCTCCTGCCCTTTCGATGTCATCAAATGCTTGCACCATACCTACAACTGTACCTAAGAACCCTAACATGGGTCCTAACGCGAGAAATAGAGAAATCCATCCTAAATTGGCTTCGAGTTTTCCCATTTGTACACCACCATAAGACTCCACGGCTTTCTCTACGGATTCTAAACCTTCATCATACCGGTCTAATCCTTGATAAAAGACTGACGCTAAGGGTCCTTTGGTGTCGGCGCATAGTTTTTTTGCTTTGCTCACGCCACCGCTTTTGAGTGCATCTTCTACTTTATCCAATAATTTACCTGTGTTTACAGAAGAAAGGTTGAGATAAAAGATACGTTCTATTACCAATGCAAGCCCCATGATTAAGCACAGCAAAATAGGAGCCATCCAGAGCGCGCCGCCCTCGATAAATTTATTTTTCAACACGTAATGGAGACTTTGTTCTGCTACCTCGTCGTTATCGGTTTCTAATTGTACTTGAGCCGCCGGGGCTGGCGTTTCTGTGGCTACAACTTGTTCCGTCGCGGCTACTTTGTCTGTTTTTTGCTCTTTTTGCGCGTGAACCCCTTGGGGCATACCGAAGGTTAAAAAACCTACTACGGTCAATAATGCTATCCGTTTTTTCATCTTTGAATTAATTAATTGATTCGGTTAAAAATGATTTTACTAATTTGATTATCAATATTTTTTATTCGCGGAGAGAAAGGGATTCGAACCCTTGAAACGCTTTCGGCGTTTACACACTTTCCAGGCGTGCGCCTTCGACCACTCGGCCATCTCTCCCTACTCAAATTTCGGGCGGTAAAATTACAAAAAAAAATTCACATATACCCTATCTTTATTTTCTTTTTTTATTCTCCTTTTCTATTTCTTAATATATCTAATGCATAATATATAGCGTTGCGCGTGGCTTGCCCTGATGCTTTATTTTTTCCCGCGATGTCGTATGCCGTCCCGTGCGCGGGGGCTGTTCGTATAATGGGCAACCCTGCCGTGTATATCACCCCTTCTCCTTCACTGATAAGTTGAAAAGGTAACGTTCCTTGTTCGTGATGCATGGCAAGTACGGCATCAAACTGACGGTATTGTCTTGTCGCGAAAAAACGAGTGGAGGCGAACGGTCCAAACACGTTAATCCCTTGGTCAAAGGCTTTGCTAATAACAGGGTTAAGTATCTCCCGTTCTTCGGTGCAAGAGGTACCGCCCTCATCGTCATTCGGGTTTAACGCGAGAACGGCTATCGAAGGATTGGTAAGACAAAAATCATGTTTTAAACTATAATTTAATATTTGTAGTTTTTCAAAGAGCATGGTTTCGTTTAGGGTACGACTTACCTGACTCAACGGGAGGTGATGAGTGGCTAATCCTATTTTTACTCGCTCGTGCAATAGCATGGGTAAATAGGTTTTCACGTTAAAAAAATGACGAATAAATTCGGTATGTCCATGATAAGGAAATGCCTCTGAATAAAGATTACTCGTGCAAACAGGGGCGGTAATCAGTGCTTCTATCTTATTGTTTTTTAAATCATTACAAGCACTTTTAATAGAAAGTACCGACATGTCGGTACTTGTTTTCGTGGATACGCCCAACTCTATCTTTACCTCATTATCCGTGAGGTTGACTAAATTGACTTTTTTGGTAGTAGACTGTTCTACGTCTTTAATAAATTGAAATATAAGATCATTTAATTCTAAGGGTTTTTTATGATACGTGGCGACTTTGGCTAATCCATAAATAACAGGGGTACATATATCAAGGATTTTCGGGTCGTAAAGGGCTTTCATGATTACCTCGTACCCGATGCCATTGATATCGCCATGTGTGATACCTATTTTATGTAACATATTATTACTCATGTTTTTTAGTCTGTCAAAAATAATCTAAAAATCTCCTCTTTTTTTTTCAGAAATTTTTTTGCAAAAATACATGATTTTTTTTAGGTACAACCACGTGTTTTTAAACTGTTGAATTTTTTTTTTGTCAAACTATTGTTTTTTTCATGTATATTTGCACTTTTAATTCAATAAACTTTAATTTGTAAAACACAACTTAACCAAAATACAAATATATTTATGCTGAAGCAGGACAATACACTAATAGCCAAAAAGTTGATAGACACTTTTTCCGAGAGTGCTCACGCTTTGTACAACTACAAACAATTAGCGGCAAAAGTCGGGATTTTTGATAAAGAAGGGCGTGCGCAGGTGCAAGAGGTTATACAGGATTTTATAGATAAGAAGATTTTGCTACACGCGGGGCGAGGAAAATATCGCATAAACAGCAAATACTTGAACAGGGAACACACTTCTCATAATTATGTTATTGGAAAATTGCATGTTACTATGTCCGGGGCGGCATTCGTGCTCCCCGAAGAAGGTGAAACCGATGACATTTTTATCGCGGACGGGAATTTGAGTAACGCGCTACACAATGATAGAGTTAAAGCGCGAGTATTTCCTATCGCGAGACGCAAAGGATTGGAAGGTGAAATCGTAGAGGTAGTTGAACGCAGTAAAAAACAATTGGTAGGGAATATTAAGATTAAGAAAAGTGTTGCCTATTTCTTACCCGACAATCCTGCTTTTCGTAGAGAAATTCTGATTCCAGGTCGGCTGCTGGGGGGGGCGCGAGATGGCGAGAAGGTTGTTATCGTGATCACGGATTGGAAAGCGGGTACGCGTAGCCCCTTAGGGGAAGTGCTTCATCGTTTGGGAAAACCGGGGGATAATAACGTAGAGATGAATGCAATACTTGCCGAGTATGACTTCCCGCTTTCGTTTCCCCCTGAGGCAGAAGCCGCTGCTGCAAAATCGGATATTCCTATTTCAAAACAGGAAATTTCATGCAGGAAAGACTTTCGAGGGGTACCCACATTCACGATAGATCCCGCGGATGCCAAAGACTTTGACGATGCGCTGTCGTGCGAGGTGATTGAAAACGGGTATATTCGCGTGGGAGTACACATCGCGGACGTGTCTTATTATGTCCGCCCCGGAACCCCGGTTGATGAGGAAGCCTCTCGCAGAGGAACATCGGTCTATTTGGTAGACCGCACCATTCCCATGTTACCCGAAATTTTGTCCAACAACCTTTGTTCGCTCAAACCACACGAAGATAAATTGTGTTATAGCGCGGTATTCGACCTTGATGAGCATGGGAAAGTGCACCGCGAATGGTTCGGACGTACCGTGATTCATTCCAATCGTCGTTTTTCTTACGAAGAAGCACAAGAGGTTATCGAAACCGGAAAAGGGGATATGTGCGAATCTATTTTGACTTTGCATCGGCTTGCCCAAATCATGCGTGCCGAACGTTTGGAAAAACAAGCCATCAATTTTGAAACCGAAGAGGTAAAATTTCACTTGGACGAGAACGGACATCCTACCGGTGTTTACGTGAAGGTAGAGAAAGAATCCAATTTTCTCATCGAAGAGTTCATGCTCCTTGCCAATCGAAAAGTAGCCGAAAAAATAGGGAAAAAGAGTGCCCGTAACCCGCAACCGCGCACGTTTTTGTATCGTGTACACGACGAACCGGTGAGCGACAAGGTAGATACGTTTCGTAAATTCGTGCAAAAGTTAGGTTTTGATTTAAAAACAGGCTCGCGCAAAGTACTCGCGAAATCTTTCAATCAATTATTTAGCACGATGAAATCTCGCCCCGAACACGATATGCTTACCAAACTTTCGATACGGCTCATGTCGAAGGCTGTATATTCTACTCAAAATATCGGGCACTACGGGCTGGGCTTTTCTTATTACACGCATTTTACTTCTCCTATTCGCCGTTATCCCGACTTAATGGTACATCGTTTGTTAGACCATTATTTGCATGGGGGGGCGAGTGCCAACGCGGATGACTTGGAAACGCGTTGCAAATATGCTTCTCAAATGGAACAGCGAGCAAATGAAGCAGAACGGGCATCCATACGTTACAAACAAGCCGAATTTTTGACCGATAAAATAGGACAGGTTTTTGAGGCAACCGTGAATGGAATTACGCGTTGGGGGGTCTTTGCCGAACTGCAAGACAACAAATGTGAAGGTCTTATCCCTATTCGCAAATTCGACGATGACTTTTATTATATTGATGAAGAAAACTATACGCTCGTGGGATTACACCACGGACGCATGATTCGCTTTGGTGATAAAATCAGGGTGAAAGTGGTAGAGGTAGACATGTTAAAAAAACAAATGACTTTTGATATAGTATCATAAAAAAATAAAGACAGATGAACGCGTTTAAAGCATACGATTTTCGAGGCAAATTTGAAGAAGATTTCACGTTAGAAGATGTGTATAAAATAGGGTATTTTTTACCTGAATTATTAAACACGCGGAAGATATTGGTAGGCAGGGATGCCCGCTTGTCGTCCCCCGGTATGTTTGAAGCCTTAGCGCGCGGAATTGTTGAGGCTGGGGCAGACGTGTATGACATGGGACTTTGCACTACTCCTATGGTGTATTATTTCACGGCAAAACATCATTTCGAGGCTTCGGTCATGATTACGGCATCTCATAACCCGAAAGAATACAACGGTCTAAAAATATCTCGTGCTAACGCTTTACCGGTAGGCTATGACACCGGACTCGCTACCTTGGAAAAATGGCTAACCCGAACTACCCCTAAACCCGTCTTAAAGCAGGGAAAAATCATCAACTATCCCGTGAAAGCAGAATACCTTTCTTTTTTGTCTCGCTATCAATATGATATATCGAATCTCAATATGGTCATAGATTGCTCTAACGGCATGGCTTCACTTTTGGTTAAAGATATTTTTGGACAAAAACCTATCTATTTGTACGACATCCTCGATGGACATTTTCCAAATCATGAAGCCAACCCTTTGGAAATGAAAAATGTAAAAGATTTGTCTCAAAAAGTTACAGGCACGTTTTCCGATATAGGGGTTATTTTTGATGGCGATGCAGACAGGGTCATGTTCGTGGATGAGCATGGAAAATTTATACCCCCCGACTTATTGATCGCGGTTTTGGCTCATTATTATATTTTAGAAAAACACGAAGAAGGGCAAGTAATCATGGATATCCGTACCTCGAAGTCGGTATCCGAATATATCGAGAAAATGGGATGCGAACCCTATATTTGGCGGGTTGGAAGGGCATACGCTGCCCTGAAATTGCGTGAAATCAACGGATCTTTTGGCGGAGAATTTGCAGGTCATTATTATTCTAAATATTTTTTCTATTCTGATTCTGCCATGCTCGCGGCACTCCTTATTTTACATGTTTTCAGTCAAATGAAAACCAAAGGAATCTCTGTATCCGCGCTTATTTCGCGTATAGCCGTGTATGCTAATTCAGGTGAACTCAATTTTAAAATAGCGAACAAAGAAGGTGCCATAGAAACCGTGAAAAAACATTTTCTCGAACAAGAAAAAGCATTGAAAATTATGGATTTTGATGGCTATAGGATAGAGTTTGAATCATGGTGGTTCAACATTCGTCCCTCTAATACCGAACCTTATTTACGACTCCTTGTAGAAGCCCGTACTCAGGAATTGTTAACATTAAAAATCAATGAAATAGAAAATATTTTAAGACAATTCGCGTAATTTCTTGTACAGGATAGAGACGCTATTGATATTGTAAAAAAAACGAATAACTTCACGCCGTGTATCCCCCCAAAGTCTTTATTATATTGGGAATAATGTTTGCCTCGTGTTTTTGTATCATGGTGGGTTACGGGCAAAAAGAGATTTCTCCTTTTCGTGCAGGTAGTACTTTCAGGACAGGTACGCGTACTATTGACACCCTTGTTCTGCATTTAGATTCGTTACCCATTCTGCCTGCCTCGTTTGTCTTAAAAGGATTAGATAGCAGTGATTATCATTTAAATTCGGTTACGGCGACTTTACATATCACGGGAGACTCGGTTTTAGGAAAAACCATCTCGTTTAGTTATCGGGTTTTTCCTTTCAATTTCACCCGGCATTATCAGCATCGGTCTACCCAAATACTCTTACCCAAAGCCGAGGGCTATCATTCGTCATTTCAGGTTATACAGACTTTGCCCGCGTGGGTCAACGCCGATGAGAGTCAACTCGAAATCGCGGGTAGCATCGCGCGAGGCTTTAGCATGGGAAACAATCAAGACCCCGTGTTATCATCAAATATGAATTTGCAATTATCAGGTACGTTGGCAGATGGGCTAACGGTTAGTGCTCATATTACCGACCGGAATATTCCCATGCAACCCGAAGGAAACAGTAGAATGATACAAGATTTTGACCGCATTTTTATTCATCTTAATTATAAAAATCAACTTTTGCTACATGCCGGTGATATTGATATTGTTTCTCCATCGTCTTATTTCATGGTCGTGAACAAACGGGTTTTAGGAATGTCCCTATCTTCGATTCAGAAAATAAAAAATGTCAACACGTTGCAAAATCAGGTTGGAGGAGGTATTAACAAAGGTATCTTTGCACGACAAACCTTGTCGGTTGCCAACGGGGTGCAAGGTCCTTACCGTCTTACCGGCACGTATCAAGAAGCCACGGTCATCATCGTTTCCGGTAGTGAAAGAGTATATATTGATGGACAATTACTTACACGTGGAGAGGAAAACGACTACGTGATGAATTACAATACCGGAGAAATTACCTTTACTCCGCGCACGCTTATTACTGCCGAAAAACGTGTTGTCGTAGAATTTGAATACAAAAATGAGCACTTTAACCGTTTCTCTCTTTTTACCTATAATCAATTTTTACACGAAAAAAACGACAGACTAAAAATCAATGTTCATTTTTTGCACGAGCAAGATGACCGTAATCGTTCTATACAGCCGGAATTAGACAACCCGCGCAAGCAATTTTTGTCCTCTTTGGGTGACCAATTGACGGGGGCATATTATCCCGTGGTGGATACCGCGACTTTTAATAGTAATGAAGTTTTATATGTTGCTATAGACACGGTAGTTAACGGGGAAACGTATCATATTTATCGGCATAGCACCCGGGCGGATGTGCAGTTGTATCGTCCCGGGTTCACGCTCACGGGAGAAGGACAAGGAAATTACGTGTTGGATAGAAGTACCGCCAATGGCAGAGTCTTTCGGTGGGTCGCTCCGGTCAATGGTATCAAACAAGGTAATTACGACCCCGTGTTGTTACTTACTGCCCCACAAATGACGGACTTGGGTGTCGTGGCTGCCGAATATCGCTTTAAAAAGCATAGCCTGCTACAAATAGAAGGGGCATTCTCCAATCACGACCTCAATACTTTCTCCCAAAAAGATAAAAACGACAACCTTGGCTATGCGCTCAAAATGGGTTTTAACACCCGGTATGCTCTCAAATCAAAAAAACAGGTATCCTCTCCTTGGACGCTCGCGCATCAATTGCAATACGAATGGTTACATCGCGATTTTTATACTACCGAGAGTTTCAGAAACGTGGAATTTGCCAGAGACTATAATCTAAATTCACTCACAGAACGAAAAAATGCCGAACAAATGCTTCATTTTCAGACCGGAATTAGTCATGAAAAAACGGGAAGCATTGATTATCTACTTAATTTTTTTCATCGCGAAGACGAGATCACGGCTACGCGCAACGAACTCACGACTCATTTGCACGGGCACGGGGTCAACTGCGAGAGCCAAACCTCTTTTTTGCTCTCGTCCGACTCTTCACGAAATAGCCAATTCTTAAAAAATAATCTACTCCTTTCACAGTCAATCAAAAGTATGGAAATAGGAATAAACCATATTGGAGAATATAACTTATTTAAAAACAGTATAGAAAAACAAATTAGACCGGAAAGTTACGCCTTTAATGAAGCACGTTTTTTTGTGCAGAATAACGATTCCTCGCGCTACAGGTTTCATGTTTCTTACATGAACAGGATTGATTATTACGCGTTAGACAGTATCGCGTTGCGACTACAAACGATGCATCATGAGGGAAAAATGTGGTTTGAATGGAACCGATGGACGCGGCATCGTCTGCGCGGGAATGTTACCTATCGTAATATGCACACCAAAGATTCCTTAGGAAAAGGTCATGATGAGCATTTTTTTATCGGGAACGCGGAGTATAGCGGACGTTTTTTTAAGAATGCTATCCTCGTGAATACTTATTATGAAGTAGGTAGCGGGCAAGAGCAAAAAAAGAGTTTCTCATACCTGAAAGTGGCTGCTGGACAAGGTACACACGCGTGGAACGACTACAATGCAAACGGGATAGAAGAATTGGAAGAGTTTGAACCCGCTAAATTTCAAGACGAAGCTTCTTATGTTAAAATATGGCTCACTACCACAGAATATATCATGACGTGTAACAACAAACTGACACAAAGTCTCTCGTTACGCCCTGCCAACGTGTGGGCAGGCAAAAAAGGGTTGAAGGGTTTTGTAGCGCGGCTGTCAAACACGACAACGTTACAATCGGAGCAAAAAAGTCAAATGTACAACCGCTTCGCCCTCTTGAATCCTTTCCCCTCAAATAAAGAAGATACCTCGATAGTGAGCAGCAACCTGAATTTTACCAATACATTGTCTTTTAATCAATTATCAAAATATTGGGGTATGGATTTCATGACTCGAACCGGAAGAGTAAAAAGTTTGTTATATTATGGCTTCGAACAGCAGAACCAAACGCTAAATGAAATATTGTTGCGGCTTACCCCACACCCTACTCTCTCGCTCAAAACCATATATACTAACCTTAATCGAAGAAATATATCCGACTATATGCAGAGCAAAAATTATACCATAGAGCGACATGCCATAGAAGAACGCTTGCAATTAGATTGGAAAAATATTTTTTTCCTGACAGCAAGTTATATTTTTTCTCGAAAAGAAAACCTGCAAGGTATGGAGCGGGCTTTTCAGCATCAAGTGTTCATGGAGGGCAATTCGCGCATGATAAAACGCGGTAATCTCAATTTGTCTTTACAATTTATTTATATTCAATATAATGAAGAAATAAATACTGCCATTTGCTACGAGATGTTAGACGGCTTACTCCCCGGGCATAATGCTTTGTGGGCATTGGGCTATCAAGCCAATATCACCGACTATTTGCAAATAGAACTCGCCTACAACGGACGCTATTCGCGAGGAAACAAAGTCATACACACGGGAAATTTGCAGGTAAGAGCAAAATTCTGAATGAAAGAACGTTACCAAACAAAGATACTGCCTTTTTCTGTCAAGAATACCCACGAGTTTTGTATGTTAAGACATTGTATCACGCCGGGCACGGGTAAAGAAAAATGTTCTTCTTTTAAGGTAAGGTCATTATAAACATACAATTCATTTTCTTTTAAATAATAAAAAGAGTGTCCTGCCGCGAGCACGGGAAACCGGCTTATTACCGGTAAGGTTTTGTTATAAGTTCCAAAAGTGTCGAAAAGATAAAGTCCCCTTCCGGTATCCTGCAACATCAGTTGTCTACCATATATCTCTTTGAATTGTATGGGGTTAAAAGATTCAAATCGGTAATGTACCCGTTGTGTGGGTTTCAAATAGTGGTCTAATTGTATCATATCGTTGTTCACGAAATCGTAAAGCCATATTTTGCTATCGGAGGTATAAGTGGCTAATGAAATCGAGGGCATTTGCTGCTCGGTTAAAACGAGAGGCGAACTCACGGGCGACAAATGGTCGTCTAAAAAAACAATGACCCCACTTTCTTGATAAAAAAGCATGATTTTCATTGGATTGCTAACATCAATGCTCGTGATATTTCCCGCGGAAAAATAGGTATACGATAAGGAACGCGAGAGGTCGTGGGGGGCTTGATGGGCTACAAACGGGAACTTGTATACGGTACTGCCTTTGACAAGATAAATATGGTTCAATTTATCGGCAGTTATAAAATCGGCGGTTATTCCTTTCCATTCTTCGGGGGGACGGTCAGGAGGGATGGATTGCGCGTACATGTCTAAGAACACGGGTAGTATCATAGCCAATAAGACCATTTTTTTGACTATATTTTTGCAAAAAGGCAATACATTTTTCATCGTGCCGAAATTCTCTTTTGTCTTTTTCTGATATTTTGTTGTATCACGCACCAATCGATGAGAGGGGCGAAGATATTCATCAGTATCACGGCAAGCATGGCACCTTCCACGTAGCCGGGGTTTATTTGTCGAATTAGTATGGTAAGACCACCGGCGAGTAGTCCAAAAATCACGTGTCCTTTTCGGGTGTGTGGGGCAGTAACGGGGTCTGTAGCCATGTACACTGTCGCGAACAAGAGACCTCCCATGAGCAGTTGCTCGTGAGCGGGTACCTGCATGTAGGCACTATGTCCAAAAATATTGAATAATAATGCAGTAACAAACGCACCGACAGTCATTGACAGCATGATGCGCCAACTTGCCGTGCCGGTAAAGATGAGTAACGCGGCACCCAACAATATGGCTATTTTTGAGGTTTCTCCAATGCAGCCGGGGATAGTGCCCGCGAACAAGTCAAACAATGAAGGCAATTGGTCGGTTAGTCCTGCCGAAGCATTGGCAAGAGGAGTTGCCCCTGAGTAAGCGTCTGCTTTTTCGGCAATCCATACTTTGTCGCCAGAGATGACCGAAGGGTAGGCAAAAAAGACAAATACTCGCGCTAACAACGCGGGATTTAGAAAATTGTAACCATTACCGCCAAAAACTTCTTTACCGAAAATCACGGCAAAGATAGTCGCGACTGCCACTATCCATAGTGGAATATCGGGGGGCATGATCATAGGGATAAGCATCCCGGTAACAAAAAAACCTTCGGCAACTTGATGACCTCTTTTTTGCGCGAAGATGATTTCTACGGCAAGTCCTGATATGTAAACCGTGAGTACCAACGGCAACCACTTGACAAAGCCATACCAAAATTGTTGCCAAAAGGAAACGGTCGCCCCCAAGGAGAGGTAATGCTGATAGCCCACGTTCCACAACCCGAAAAGCAGGGGAGGCATTAAGGCGACAATCACGGTCATCATCACGCGTTTCATGTCCACGGCATCGCGAATATGACTCCCTTCATGGGTAATCGTGTTTGGGGTAAGTAAGAAAGTATCTATCGCGTCAAACAATGCCTGAAAAGCATGAAACGGCTTCCCTTTCTCAAACCATTGATTCATTTTGTTACTTGCATTTTCTAACCAACTCATCTTTCTTATCTTAATAATGTTAAACCTTTATAAAACAACTTTTGCCATTCTATTTTTGAGGGACAAATGACTTCGCAAAGGGCAAAATCCTCTTCTATTACTTCGTAAATTCCTAAGGCTTCCATACGGTCTATATCTTCGGCAATGCAGGCTTTGAGCAGTTCGGCAGGTAAGATATCGAAGGGAAAGACTTTGTCGTAGTCGCTGTGTAGCATCATGGCACGTTCGCCTCCATGTAGGGCGGTGGTGAACTCGAACTTTTTACTGGGAAATAGCCACGACAAATAAGTATGCCAAAAACTCCAACGGTTAAAACCGGGGTTAAGCCAACCCAGCAAGAAACGGTCGCCTCCTTCGGGAATGACCGTGATTTGCCGGTCGTAGTACCCTAAAAAGCCGTCTATTCCTATAGATTTTCCCGACAGCACGTTGCCCGTGATTACCCGTGCGCGAGGGGTATTTATATTATTGTCAAGTAAAGACGTAATTCTTGCCCCCGGACATGTATTTATATAGCCGGTACGTAGCAACGCGCTACCGGTTAGGGCTACTTCGCGAGAGAAGTCAAGTATTTGTCGAGAAAATAAGCGACCGATAATTACTAATGCCTCCGGTGTGATATGCCAAACGGTTCCTCCTTTATTGATGGGCGCGATATGGTGTATTTGTGTCCCTATATTGCCCGCGGGATGTTTCCCCGTGAAATAACGGACTTCTACCGATGTCAGTTTTTCAAAATGCTCGTTATTGTCCTCGTGATATAAAGAGAGGTATAAGGGTTTTCCTGTTAATATTTTGAGTATGTCAATTCCTTTTTGCAGGGTTTCCCATTCCTTTTGCACGAGTTGCGCGGGTGTTGGGGCAAGGGGTGCTGTGTCGAACCCGCTGACAAAAATGGCTTTGGGTAATTGGTCAGGGTTGGCTATCCTATTAAAAGGACGTTCGCGTAGCAAATTCCATAGCCCGTATTGTAATAAACATTTTTTTATGAGGTCGGGGGTTATCTCGGCGGGCAACTCCAAGGGCACGGTTTTAAATTGTTCGTCAGAGGTTATGCTCACGTGTTCTATTTTTCGTTTTTCACCCCGTACCACTTGTTTCACCACCCCGCTTACCGGCGACACGAAGATAATCCTTTCGTCTTCTTTCGCGCAAAAAACAGGTGTTCCCACGCTTACAGGGTCACCTTCTTTCGCTAACATCTTTGGGGTAATCCACCGAAAATGGGCAGGAACAAGGGCATACTCAGTGGCTCGAAAAGGAAGAGCCATCGAAGATGCTGCACCTTTTAGTTTGATATTCAAACCTTTTTTTATCTTTATAATCTTAGGCATTTTTTTTATTGTTTGCGTTGCAAATATAAAAAAAAATTGAAAGCCAATGAAAAAAAATCATAAGATTGTCTCATAAAACAGGTTTTTGTTTCAAAAAAATGTTGTACCTTCGCACCTGCGAAAAAGAGCAGAAAAACACTTGTTTGTTTTCGCGATAAGTGTTCATTTTTATAATATGAAAATATTAAAAATTATATAGTTATGATAATGCAAGAGAAGGTAAACGAACTTCTTGAACTTCGTGCGAAAGCGCGCTTAGGGGGCGGGGAGAAACGAGTAGAAAAACAACACCAGCAAGGGAAATTCACCGCGAGAGAGAGACTGCTCATGTTTCTTGACGAGGGCAGTTTTGAGGAATTTGACATGTTTGTAACCCATCGTTGCACCAATTTCGGGATGGAAAAAGACAAACCCTTATCCGATGGTGTCATTACCGGTTACGGTACTGTTGAAGGACGCTTAGTGTACGTGTTCTCGCAAGATTTTACTGTTTTTGGAGGCTCTTTGTCAGAAACCGTATCCGCGAAGATTTGCAAGATAATGGATATGGCAATGAAAATGGGGGCACCGGTTATCGGTTTTAACGATTCCGGCGGCGCGCGCATACAAGAAGGCGTGAACAGTTTGTCGGGTTATGGCGAAATTTTTCAACGTAATATTCTTGCCTCAGGGGTAGTCCCCCAAATCTCGGTCATTTTTGGACCCTGCGCCGGAGGTGCTGTCTATTCTCCTGCCCTCACCGATTTTATCATGATGGCAAAAAATACGAGTTATATGTTCGTAACCGGTCCAAAAGTAGTGAAGACCGTTACAAACGAAGATGTTACCGTAGAAGATTTGGGAGGAGCATCGGTACATTCTACCAAATCGGGAGTTGCACATTTTGCCGTGGATAACGAAGAAGATGGCATGAGAATTTTGCGGGAATTACTGTCATTTTTACCTTCTAACAACATGGAAGAACCTCCATACGTGCCTACTACCGACCCTATCAATCGTCTGGAAGATTATCTCAACGAGATCATCCCCGATAACCCCAACAAACCCTATGACGTGAAAGAGGTAATTTATAGTATTGTAGATGACCGTTGCTTTTTCGAGATACAGTCAAATTATGCTCAAAATATCATTATCGGTTTTGCCCGTTTCAATGGCATGTCGGTAGGTGTTGTCGCGAATCAGCCCAAATATTTGGCAGGGGTACTCGACATCAATGCTTCGCGCAAAGGAGCCCGTTTTGTCCGTTTTTGCGATGCCTTTAATATCCCGTTGGTAACCTTGGTTGATGTCCCCGGTTTTTTGCCCGGCACGGGACAAGAATATGGAGGTATTATCCTGCATGGGGCAAAACTGCTCTATGCCTATGGGGAAGCCACCGTACCCAAAGTAACCGTGATTATGCGTAAAAATTATGGAGGAGCATATATCGTGATGAGTTCCAAACATTTGAGAGGCGACATCAATTACGCGTGGCCTACCGCCGAAATTGCAGTAATGGGTGCCAAAGGAGCCGTGGAAGTACTCATGGGAAAAGAAATTAAAAATTTGACCGACCCGGTTCAACAAAACGAGTTTATCAACGAGAAAGAAACGGAATATCGCGACGCGTTTGCTAACCCATACGTTGCCGCCCGGTATGGCTACGTGGATGATGTTATAGAACCTCGAAATACCCGTTTTAGGGTCATTAGGGCTTTAGAATCTTTGAAAAACAAAAGATTAGAAAATCCCGCGAAGAAACACGACAACTTGCCGCTGTAACCTTTTTAATTCAAAAAAAAACCGTATCTTCGCGGTCAGAAATTCGGGATATGGCGTAGTCCGGTTAGCGCGCCTGCTTTGGGAGCAGGAGATCGCAAGTTCGAATCTTGCTATCCCGACAACAAGTATAGAAATTATACTTCACGGGTTCCGTAGCTCAATGGATAGAGCAACTGCCTTCTAAGCAGTAGGTTGCTGGTTCGATCCCAGCCGGAATCGCGTAAAGAAAGCCCTTAATTACATTGAAAAAAATACTGTTATATATATTTTTTCTTTTCGCGTTCACGAGTTGTCATTTCGACCCTACTAATTTGCCAAGCGTGTATGTGAATTTTACAATATATCCTAATGATATTACTTATGCTGATTTACTCTATCCCGGTGGTTATATGTATTTTACCGGCGGTGTGAATGGTATCGTGATTTATAGAGTTGACTATAATAATTTCGTGGCTTATGACAGGGCTTGTCCCTACGATTGGGAAGATAACGACTCGTGGCTATGGGTTGCCGATGACGGGTTGACACTTATTGATAGTGCTTGCGGGTCAAGATATAATATTCTAAACGGGGATCCCATTGACGGTCCGGCAACATTGCCTCTGAGATATTACAAAACTATATATGATGGCATGAGGCTACGTGTGAAAAGTTTTAATTGATTTTTTCTTATTATAACAATAATAGCATTGAAATATAAATAATTATGGCTAAAAATATTACAAGTAGAGAGGATAATTATTCTCAATGGTATAACGACATCGTGAAGCAGGCAGATCTTGCCGAAAATTCGGCAGTTAGGGGTTGTATGGTTATCAAACCTCATGGCTACGCGATTTGGGAAAAAATGCACGATGCCTTAGATAAAATGTTCAAAGACACGGGACATGTGAACGCGTATTTCCCGCTTTTTATCCCTAAGTCATTTCTTAGTCGCGAAGCTGCACATGTAGACGGTTTTGCCAAAGAATGTGCCGTGGTAACGCATTACCGACTTATCAACAATCCTCAAGGGAAAGGGGTTGTTGTTGACCCTGAAGCCAAATTAGAAGAGGAACTCATCGTGCGTCCTACTTCTGAAACCATTATTTGGGACACGTATAAAAATTGGATACAGTCGTATCGCGATTTGCCCGTGCTTTGTAATCAATGGGCAAATGTGGTGCGTTGGGAAATGCGCACACGTCTATTTTTGCGCACGGCAGAATTTTTATGGCAAGAGGGACACACAGCACATGCTACCCGCGAGGAAGCCGTAGCCGAAGCCGAGCGCATGTTGGAAGTATACGCCGATTTTGCAGAAAATTACATGGCATTACCGGTCATCAAAGGAATAAAAACCCCTAACGAGCGTTTTGCCGGTGCTGAAGATACTTTTTGCATTGAGGCAATGATGCAGGACGGGAAAGCCTTGCAAGCCGGAACCTCGCATTTCTTAGGACAAAACTTCGCGAAGGCTTTCGACGTGAAATTCTTAAATAAAGAAAATCAGTTGGAATATGTATGGGCAACTTCGTGGGGTGTTTCTACTCGACTGTTAGGTGCTCTTATCATGGCACATTCTGATGATAACGGGCTGGTATTGCCCCCCAAACTTGCCCCTATACAAGTAGTGATTATTCCTGTTTTTAAAGACGAGATACAGTTGAAAGCCATTAGCGAGCAAGTACTCCCGTTAATTCAAAAGTTGCGCGATAACCATATACTCGTGAAATATGATACCGATGATTCGAAACGGTCAGGGTGGAAATTCAACGAGTATGAAGTTAAAGGAGTCCCCGTGCGCGTGGCTATTGGTCCTCGTGATTTGGAAAATAAGCAAGCAGAGGTAGCACGTCGCGATACCCTCGAAAAATCAATATTGCCTTTGGAAAATTTAGACCAAACGATCGCGCAACTCTTGGATAACATTCAACAAAATTTATACAGGAAAGCCTTGGCTTTCAGAGACAGCCATATTAGAGAGGCGAATACGTGGGACGAGTTTATTGATATTTTAGATCATCAAAGTGGCTTCGTGCAGGCACATTGGGATGGTACCCCCGAAACCGAAGATATGATTAAAGAAAAATCAAAAGCAACGATTCGCTGTATTCCTTTCCAAAATCCTTTGACTCCCGGGAAGTGTATTCTCACGGGTAAGCCTTCAAAACAGCGAGTTATTTTCGCGAGAGCCTACTAAGTCGTCTCTTTTTCTTATTTTTATATTTTCTAAGATTTGCTTTCGTGTTTTTCTGCTTGAAAATCTCGAAAAATTCATGTATTTTTGTCGCTTGAAAAATTATATTCATAAAAAAATACGAAAAGATCATGAACACTCTTAAATCATTGAAAATCTATTGTACCCGGTATGTTCGTTCGGGTTACGGGAAAGAAGATATTCTGCAAGAAAAGTTTTTGTTCTCTGAAATCGTGTACAACGCGGACGCTCATGTAGAACAGGAAAAACACTATCTTGCCGAGAACGAGTTGAATTACCGTGTTATTAACGAATACGATGCTCATGGGCGATTGTCAAAAACTTGCCAGTATGATGGGGATGGGCAATTGGTAGAGGTTACGGGATTTACCCGCGATGAGCGCGACAGGGTGCTGATACAGAGGCACGAGTTGGGAGAAATGGGCATTACTTACGAAACTCATTACACGTATGAGGGGGATAAAATTATGCAACAAGATTCATACGATGAAGGTCAGTTCGCTTTCACGGAAAAAAAATGGCTTTATAATTCTGAAAATAAGATTATTAAAATCATAGAGTACAACGAAGACGCGGAAGAAAAGTATGTAACTGTTTTTACATACGACTCTAATGGATTGGTAATTAAACAGGTAAGAGATGAAGTTTTAGAAAAGGATAGGCGAACTTGCTTTTGGGAATATGACGAACACGGTCGTGAGATTAAGCGTTTGATTTACGATTATGAAAATATTCTCATCGCGAAATGTTATACTTCTTATAACGACAGCGGGTTAGTGCTCGTGTTGGAAGAGGAAGACTTAGACCATTATCAGAAAACGACAAATCATTATCAGGGCGACAAACTCGTGAAGAGCGAGGTAGTAGATGGAGAAGGGCATGCCTTGTCGTGCACAGAGCATGAGTATGACTCTTCGGGCAATGTTATCGGGGTGCGGCATTTTTATCCTGACGAGGTACAAAACGGGGAGTTGCGTTTGTATCAGGAGTTTTTGCATGTTCGGGAATAAGGGTTACGTGTTGTTTTGCCTTTTTTTCTCGTGCTATATTTTTATTTTTCTCGATAGTTTTTTCATCAAAAAAAGTAGTTGTTACTTTTTCGCGAATATATTCAATGGCATTTTCTGCTGGGTGACAAAGGTCATGGTCGTAAAACCGGTAGTCGCGCAAATCATCAAGCAACAATTCGTAAGCAGGAAAATAAATGTCTTCGGGGTCTTTTTCTATCAAATGATTCACGGCAATATGCAGTAATGCTTTACTTGTCGTGTTCGCGTGAAATCCATCGCCAAGATGCCGTATAGGGCTAATGGAATAAATCAGTCGGGCATGAGGATTGAATACTTTGAACTTATCGCGAATATGGCTAAAAACGGTTATGATTTCTTCGATGCTCATCAATTTTTTCTCGAAAAAATGGGCGGGGAGTTTATGACAATTTGCCACGACAAAGTCTCGCTCTATATGTCGATAGGTAAAAGATGTCCCGAAAGTGATGAATAAGTATCGTGTTGTTTTCAAAAAATCGCGGGTATGTTGTAATTGTGTTTTGATTTGATTTTCAAATACACGGGCATCGGGATGAGAAAAACGCCCGTGGTGAGCAAAACTATGCCATAAGTTATCGTGAAAACAGACATAACGGTTGCTATAGTCGTCAGGAAACATTGCCAATTGCAATGCTAACGCGATAGAAGCCGGATTGTAGAGGGTGCCAAACGGGTTAGACAGTACCTCAAATTCGTGGTCTTCAAAATAACGCCCCATATTGTCTGAAAAACAAGAGCCTATCATACAGAGCGTATCAGCATGAGTAATTTTAAAGGGTGCCGCGTTTGGCAATAATTCTGTACGAAATTTCATGTCTTACTCTTTTACTTTATTTTCGGGGATGGTTTTTCCCCATGTACGATTGGCTTTTTTGCCCATTTCCAATACCAGTATTCCTCCATTGGCAATATCTTCATGTGATAGCCACGTGTTATTCCACGGTTTACCGTTCAGCATGGCAGATTGGATATACTTATGGTCGGGGGCGTAGTTTCGTGTATCGATTTCAAAGATTTTGCCATTTCCCATCGCGATTTTTACATTTTTAAAGACAGGGCTACCTATGTTATATACAGGTGTGCCCGGTGTTACGGGATAAAAACCCATGCACGAGAAAACCACGAATGCCGACAGACCGCCCCCGTCTTCGTCTCCGGGGATACCCATTAAATCGTCTCTAAACCATTCTTTTAATAGTTCGCGAATACATTTTTGGGTTTTCCACGGTTGTTTCCCGTAATTGTAAAGATAAGGAATCGCGAGGGCTGTTTCGTTGGACATGGAAAATTGTCCCACGTTACCGGTGTGGTCAGGCAATTGCGCGTAAAATTCGTTTTTGCTTTTACCTAAGGGTTCGCGAAACATTTGGTCAAGATTTTCCACGAATGTTTTTTCGCCGCCCATGAGCGCGATCAGCCCTTCGATGTCGTGGGGCACGTCCCATTGGAAGATATAGGCATTGTTCTCGTCGTAATATTCACGCGCACCGGGTCCCGAAGAATAGCGATAGTCGAAAGGTGTGATAAATTGCCCGTCCTTGTCTTTGGGATGAAAAAAGGCGGTTTCAGGGTTATACAGGTGTCGATAGTTTCGTGATTTTTGAAGAAAATCGCGGTAGTCGTTTTCGTATCCAAGTATTTTTGCCAATTGCGCGAGGCACCAAAAGTCGTAACACGCCCCTAAGGTTACGGCAACGGGTTGTCGTTTTTCCCAATTGCTTACCCCTTTGATGGTTTCAGGTTCGCCCGGTTTTAGCGCGGGAAAATATCCTTTTTCCATAAAAAAACGGTCATAAGGTGTGGCAGGGATTTTAGTCCACGGCAACCACGATTTTTCGAGCATAGTGGCTCGGCATGACTGATAGGCTGCTTCGAGGTCAAAGTCTCGTATTCCTTTCACGTAAGCGTCAAGGACAACCGCTACGGCATGATTACCATTCATGCAATGGCTGTCTCCGGTCATTTCCGGAAACGTGGGCATCCACCCATGTATGCTATCTTGTTGCGCGGCACGAATATATGAAGTTACCATCGCGCTTTCCATTTCATTGTCTAATAATACACGCAAGGGGTGTGCTGCCCGATAAGTGTCCCAAACCCAATCGTCTATATAAAAGGGAACCCCATCGGTTTCGTGTATTTTCCGGTCAAAAGGACTGTAATAAATCCCGTCTTCCGTAATGTCGATCATGCGCTCGCAAGTGCGATAAAAAGAAGTGTAAAACACGGTTTTATCCTGTGGTGTGCCGCCGGTTACCTGTATTTTTTTTAAAGTTTCATTCCACAGGTTTCGCCCCTTACGCGAAACGGTAGTCCATTGGTAATCGGGGATTTCTTGTTGCAGATTTTTCTTTGCCTGTGAGGTACTAATCAACGACACCCCGTATTTCATACTGATATTCTTTACATCGGGTGCGAACTTGATGACTAAGGCTTGTTCTTTTCCCGAGGCGAGGCTGTCGGTTGTTTTCTTCCCGTCGCGAAGTACCCCAACAGATAAGGGAAGAGGGCAGGTTTCGAGATGAAGATATACTTTTCCCGCGAAACGTCCGTCTCTTGAAAGGATGTATTCTCCCGATACGGCGTGGTCGTTTGCCGCGAGGCTACCCTCGTTTACTTGTATAATTATTGCATGAGTGCCTTCTTTTTCAAAATCAAAAGAATATATTGCCGACTTGTGTGCCGTGGCATAATTGACTTCAATTTGTTCTTCATCAAGGTAAACATGATAGTCGTGAGGAGTTACCTTTTCCAAGTCATAAGAATAAGATTTGACGGGTTGCAAGTCTGCGGTTGACAAATCGTTTACCGGGCTGATATGGAACACGGAGCCGCCCCGGTGAAAAGGGGAAATCACGGGTAACCCCCGCAGTTGAACGCGGGTAAAGTCGTCGCGCTCCGGGTGTACGCGCATCATGCTGTTGGGCAAATGCACGGTAGGAAACGCGGGAACAAGTAAATGACTGATACTCCCCATGTAAGGATTAACATAACCAACCAAATTCTCGGTGTCAGTTTCATCAGTAACCTGTGATTGGAAATTTCTATGACAGGAAGTTACGGCAAAAGCGCCGAGCATGATAATAAATATGATACTTTTTCGCATAGTGAACTTATTCCATTAAAAATTCGTATTCATAAACTTTTGGCTCGATTTTCGCAGCAAGATTTTTCAATGCTTTTGAAAGATTATTTTCCAAAATGTTAAAATCTTCATTATCCGATTTGTTGTTCATTCGTTCTTTGCCTTGTTTGTCGGTTGTAAAGCCCTTGAAATACCACTTAATATCGTATAGCGAAGCATTGACATTGTATTTTTCGCGTGCAAAGTTGAACTCAAAAAACTTTATATCTTGCGAGTGATAGTATTTCCAAATTTCGCGTCCTGCATCGAAAACCGCTTGCGCTTCGGGCGAAAATTCGCGCTTGATTAACTTTTGTTCCTGTTGTTCAAACAAATCTGTATAAGCGTTTTGTATCTTTTTGCCTTGCAGAAAGCCGAGCAAAATATGGCTGTCGTATAATGTTCGAGCGTTGATTTCTGATTCTTCAAACGGAATCCAGTGATTTACGCCCTGTTTTGACGAGATATTATTGCTGAAAATCGCGTAGGCAAGGCAATCGTTGTGAAATTCCGTGTCTTTTTCCCATTTTTGATTGGGGTAAAGAAATTGGTCGCGGTCGTTAATCCAAGTTTGTTTTATAACTTTACGGATTGCTAAATAAACAGAACTTTCAATTAAATTTTCAACAGTGATGTAAATACCTCTCGGATTTGGCATCTGTTCCTTTTTATTAATAATATATACTATCCGGTTGTGCTGAACCCCATTACCA
>JAISUP010000032.1 GCA_031272025.1 Bacteroidales bacterium | reverse complement strand
GTGACCTATCTTGTTTCTTGCAGGCACCTCGGCTCCCTTAACCTGCTCGTTGGGAACCAGCCGGTGTACCCGGGTAGTACTTCGTACCCCGTATGGGAGCAGTGGTTCGTGTCCGATAGCAGGCAAGTCCCCAGCCCATCTTGGCACACCACCCTTTCGCGGGCGAGTACTCGATCTTGGTCATCATGTAAATCTTGTGAAAATCGAGGTTCAGACACTATCGCCCGCTTCCTCAGCCCAGACCCTTACGTGCAACTCCCCAATAACACGCAAAGTTACAACCGTTACAGTTACTGCATGAACAACCCGCTGAACTTGGTGGATTTGACGGGGGAGATGTTTGATTGGATTTATAACAAAGAAAATGATTTCTGAAAAAAAAATGCTATCTTTGCAGGATGTTAAATTTTTAACCCTTTACAAATTATGAAAAAATTCAATCACTCATTTTTAAAATTTTGCAATGTCGCTTTGGCGGCAGTGCTGGGCTTGTTCGGCTTTCAAGGTTGTATTCGGTACGAATACGGTACACCTATGACCGATTTTGTTCTAAAAGGACAAATTACAAACAAAGCCGACAAAAAGCCGCTGAAAAATATCTACGTTGGTTTTGAACCGTTGCGGATCGTGCCTGAATACGGCGTCCCCCAGACCGATTACAGTTATTTGCCGACTACTTTCACCGACGAAAATGGCAATTACGAACTGTTGTACAATGGTTTCTCGCTCGACTATACATCCGATGTGGATACAATTTACGTTTACGATGGCGATGGCGAAGAAAACGGCGGTCAATTTGTCGCGGGTACTATTGCTGTGGATTGGTCTGAGTCGCGAAAGACCAAAAAAAGCGACAACGACTGGTATCAAGGCGAATATACCGTTACAAAAAATATTGAACTGGAAGAAGAAAAATAAACGAAAATGAAAAAAACGAAATTTACATTTGCAAAAATAACCAATGTCGTCTGTGCGGCGTTGCTTGGGGTGTTGGGCTTTTCTTCGGGTTGCGCTGCAAAAAAAGCAGCGGCTGAAAAAACGCGGCAGCAGCAGCCGATTGTTACCCCGCGCGACAGTTTGCAAAACGACGAACTCACACGACCGCGCCTGATGTACGGTGCACCGTATTCCAACCTGCGTGAACAAAAATAAAGCCTTTGTGTAACTTCGTGGTTCTTTCCCGCCTATGCGGGACAAGCAGTGACCCTTCGTGTAATGATTTTTATAACACGAAGTTACACAAAGAAGACACGAAGAACCACAAAGTGAAAAACAATTTTAAAAAATGAACAAACAGCCAAATCTTCGCAAGCGCATCGGGCTTGAAATTTTCCGAAAAATGAGGCACAATGCCGCCCGGATGCATCAACTGCAAACGCTTTTTTGGGAATGCACATCGCGTTGCAACCTTGCCTGCAAACATTGCGGAAGCGATTGCAAAGTATCTGCGGCACAGGCAGATATGCCCGTTGCCGATTTTCTGCGCGTGATTGACAACATCACGCCGCACGTCAATCCGAACAAAACGTTCATCATTTTCACGGGCGGCGAAGCGTTGGTCAGAAATGACATGGAACGCTGCGGCGCGGGACTCAACCATCGCGGGTTTCCCTGGGGATTGGTTTCTAACGGGATGTTGCTCGACAAAAAACGTCTTCACTCCCTGCTCGCCGCCGGAATGCACACGATAACCATCAGTTTGGACGGTTTTGAAGAAGCGCACAACTGGCTGCGCGGTCATCCGAAAAGTTTCGAGCGTGCCGTGAATGCCATCAAGTTAATTGCCGGCGAAAAAAGAATTGTCGCCTGGGACGTGGTTACCTGCGTGAATGCGAAAAACCTTGCCGACCTGCCTGTCTTCCGCGATTTTCTAATAGAAACGGGCGTGAAGGACTGGCGAATTTTTACCGTTTTTCCCGTTGGCAGGGCGGCAGAATATCCCGAATTTCAGTTAAACGACGAGAATTTTACCGCCGTGCTCGAATTTATCAAACAAACGCGCCGCGAAGGGAAAATCCACGTCTCTTACGGCTGTGAGGGCTTTTTGGGCAACTACGAGATGGAGGTGCGCGACCATTTTTACACCTGTCAGGCAGGCATCAACGTGGCTTCGGTGCTTGCCAACGGCGCGATTTCCGCCTGCCCGTCCATTCGTGCCGACTACAATCAGGGCAATATTTATCAAGATGATTTTTGGGAGGTCTGGCAAAACCGTTTCCGCTCTTTCCGCGACCGCTCGTGGGCAAAAACCGGCATTTGTGCCGACTGCGCCGTGTGGCGTTACTGCGAAGGCAACGGGATGCACCTGCACCAAGGAGACGGAAAATTGTTGCTTTGCCATTGGAACAGGATAATATAGTAACATTTTTTCGAGAAAACCTGTTCTTGCTTTTTTTACATACTCTTCGGTTGCATAGATAATAAATGACTCAGTCGTGTTTTTTTTCGCCGGAGGCAAACATATCTTCTAACGGGTAAAAATAGACAGAGAATAAGTTTACTCGTAATAGCACCGATATTTGCCAAAGCAGTGGCACGGGGATGTGATTTTTTTTCATTGTTTTGCACAAACTGCTATAATCAATATTTAATTCACGGGCAAGCCACAATAGCGTGTGGTCTTCTCGGTCTAAAACCGTTTTCACGAGGTTTTCCAAGTGGATGTCTCTTAAATCGCGGACATGATTAAAATTTTTTTTCAGGTTCTGTTTCATAAAAATAAAAAAACGTGGATTTAACTACCGCTGTATAGGTGTTCCACGACCTGTGATGTCTGTTAAGTCCACGTAAATGCTTGCACATTTACTAACTTATTCTTGACATCACACTCTTTTCTCGCGAAAGAGTTATTTTGTGGAATTTATACAGCAAGAATAATAGCATTCTGCTATTTTAATGATTTTTACCCCTACAAAAGGGGCATCTCTTTTTTATTTTATCATAATATGACAATGTTTCGTTAATACTGAATTTGAGGCTGTAAAGATATAATAAATTTCTGGATAAATAGTAATTCTTGTAAAAAAAATACGTTTTTATGCACCACAAAAAAAGGCAAGATAATTTATGTCTTGCCTTAAAAATATCAAACCATGAAAAATATCTACCTATTCCGGGGTATTTTCTACTTGTTCTTCGACAGCATTATTAGTTTGTTCTTCAACTACTTGTGCTATTGGAGTTTGTTCTTCAACTACTTTTTCGGTAGTTGTTTTTTTGGCACCGCTACCACGTCTCGTACGCGTAGTTTTCTTCGCAGTTTCTTTGGCAGTATAGTTTTCGTTGTAATCTACCAATTCCATGATACACATTTCCGCGTTGTCGCCTTGTCGGAATCCTGTTTTCAAGATACGGGTGTAGCCGCCGGGACGGGAAACTACTTTTCGCGAAATTTCGCGGAAGAGTTCGGTTACGGCAACTTTATCTTGCAAAAAAGAAAAGACCATGCGACGCGAATGCGTGGAATCATTTTTACTGCGTGTAATCAACGGCTCTACATATTGCCGTAAGGCTTTGGCTTTTGCCAAGGTGGTTGTAATGCGCTTATGTTTTATAAGCGATGATGCCATATTCGACATCAAGGCTGCCCTATGGGAGTTTGTCCTACCTAAATGGTTAATTCTTTTGGCGTGTCTCATGATGATTATTCCTTATCTAATTTATATTTTTCTACATTCATTCCAAATTCCAATCCATTCTTTTTCACTAAATCTTCCAATTCGGAAAGTGATTTTTTGCCAAAATTACGAAATTTTAACAGATCATTTTTCTCTATGGATACAAGGTCGCCCAATGTCTCTAATTCTGCGGATTTAAGACAATTTTGAGCCCGCACCGATAAGTCCATTTCAAAAAGTTTGGATTGTAATAACTGACGCATGAGCAGTTCGTCTTCGGTTAGCACTTCTTCTACAACTTCTACCTCCGGCTCTACTTCTTTGGTGTCCGCGGTGGTTTCGCCTACCAACAAAGAGAAATGTTGTATCAATATCCGTGCAGCCTCTCTTACCGCATCTTGCGGGTTAATAGAACCATCTGTGGTTACATCCAATACCAACTTCTCGAAGTCGGTTTTTTGTTCCACGCGATAGTTGTTGTCAACCGTGTACATCACGTTTTTGATAGGGGTATGAATCGAATCAATGGCTATCACGTTAATTCCATCGTGTAGGCTTTTATTATCCTCGGCGGGCACGTAACCGCACCCCTTATCTATCGTGATGGTCATCATCAGTTTTACTTTTGGATTCATTCGACAGATAAGTAATTCCGGATTAAGAACTTGCGAAGAATTAATAAACTTATTGATGTCGCCTGCGGTAAAAGTTTCCTGTCCACTAATGACGATGGTTGCAGTCTCGGTCTCGTTATCCGAAATCTTGTTTTTAAATCTTATCTGTTTTAAATTGAGCACGATGTCTGTAACATCTTCCACCACACCGGGAATAGAAGAAAACTCTTGTGCCACCCCTTCTATTTTAACAGAGGTAATGGCATAGCCTTCCAACGAGGATAGCAATACTCTACGTAAGGCATTCCCGATAGTACTACCATAACCTTGTTGCAAGGGACGAAACTCGAACGTGCCGTGAAAATCATCAACATCGTTCATGATTACCTTATCCGGTTTTTGAAAAGTTAATATGGACATAATTTTATCTTCTTTTTAATTACACAAAAATAATTCAATAAACGGTGGATTACTTAGAATACAACTCTACAATAGATTGTTCGTTAATATTTTCAGGTATATCTGCCCGTTCGGGATAGTTCATAAATTTGCCCGTGAATAAATGAGCATCCCATTCTAACCAAGAGTATGGATTTGCCCTGCCATTGAGTGATTGCGCGATAACTTCTAATGATTTAGAACGTTCACGCACGGATATAGTATCTCCGGGCACTACCAAAGTAGAGGGGACGTTATTGATTTTCCCATTCAGGTTGATATGCCTATGGGATACCAATTGTCGGGCAGCTGCACGCGTAGGGGCTATTCCCAAACGATAGACTACGTTATCCAAACGGGATTCGAGAAATTTCATCAAATTCTGACCGGTGATTCCACTTTTGGCTGCCGCTCGTTGAAATAATTTCTTAAATTGACGTTCGAGGACTCCATACGTGTATTTTGCTTTCTGCTTTTCCTGCAATTGAAGACCGTATTCCGACAACTTAGGGGTGCGTTTGCTTATACCATGCTGACCGGGACGATAATTTTTTCTGTCCAAATATTTATCGGGACCAAAAATAGGTTCTTTAAATTTTCTTGCAATTTTGGTTCTTGGACCGGTATATCTTGCCATAACTTTATCTATTTTTCTTTTTTAAACAATCAAAATTAAAATTATACTCTTCTCCGTTTGGGGGGACGGCAACCATTGTGTGGTAATGGAGTTACGTCTGTAATCTCTTCTACCGATATACCGGAGGCATTGATGGTACGAATTGCTGATTCACGACCGCCACCCGGTCCTTTCACGAATACCTTCACTTTGCGAAGTCCAAGGTCATACGCCACTTTTGAACAATCTTCTGCCGCCATTTGTGCCGCGTAAGGAGTGTTTTTCTTCGACCCGCGGAAACCCATTTTTCCCGCCGATGACCACGAAATGACTTGCCCGTCATTGTTGGTGAGTGTAACTATCACGTTATTGAATGATGCCGATACGAATGCCTTCCCTTGTGCATCTATTCTTACCACTCTTTTCTTGGTTGTTTTTGTCGATTTTGCCATAATAATATTTATCTACCTTCTTTAAAATCAATGATTATTTCGTTGCTTTCTTTTTGTTTGCTACCGTTTTCTTACGTCCTTTACGGGTTCGCGCGTTATTTTTAGTACTTTGTCCACGCAGGGGTAGCCCGATACGGTGTCGTATCCCCCGGTAGCAACCAATGTCCATCAACCGCTTAATGTTCATTTGTACTTCCGAACGTAAGGCTCCTTCTACTTTAATGTCATTCACGATGGCACGAATAGATGCTAACTCTTCATCGTTCCAATCGTTTACTTTCTTGTCCCAACTGATACCGGCTTTGTCCAATATCTGTTGTGCCGTGCTACGTCCAATGCCGTAAATGTAGGTTAACCCAATTTCTCCTCTTTTGTTCTTTGGTAAATCTATACCTGCAATTCTTGCCATATTATTTTGCTATAATGATTGTTGTTACTAATTTTCTTAACCTTGACGCTGTTTAAATTTTGGGTTTTTCTTGTTGATAACATAAACCACGCCCTTGCGTCTCACGACAATGCAATCCTCGGTTCTTTTTTTTACAGATGCTCTTACTTTCATTTTTTTTATGTTATAAAATTTTTATTATGCTTTATGTCTAAATGTTATTCTTCCTTTACTTAAATCATACGGCGACATTTCTACTTGTACTTTATCCCCCGGCAATATCTTAATATAATGCAAGCGCATTTTTCCTGATATGTGCGCGATGATAACATGTCCATTTTCTAATTGTACCTTGAACATCGCGTTACCCAATGATTCGATAACGACACCATCTAATTCTATGGACGATTGCTTTGCCATTATATTCCGTATATCTTCGTTTGTATATTATATTTCATTTCTTAATCATCTAATATTTTTCTTCACTCCCTAATACCTCTGCTATGTATTTGTAGGTAGATAAGATTTCCGTTCCATGCGTTGTAAATGCTACTTGGTGTTCAAAGTGTGCTGCCGGTTTATGATCTGCTGTCCGCATGGTCCATCCGTCATGATCGCACGTGATTTTTCTTTTCCCCATAGTGATCATGGGTTCGATACAGATAACCATCCCTGTTTGCAAACGGGGACCATCGCCCGGTCTGCCATAGTTACACACATCGGGTTTCTCGTGCAATTCTTTTCCTATTCCATGTCCACATAATTCTCGAACTACCCCGTATCCAAACTGTTCCACGTAGTTTTGTACCGCAGCCCCAATGTGCCCCGTGGTATTTCCTACTTTTGCAACGTCAATTCCTTTATAAAGAGAGTTTTTCGTGCGCTCTATTAAAAGTCGTTTGTCCTCGGAAATATTGCCTACCGCGAAAGTGTAAGCATAATCTCCATGATACCCATTCATGTATACCCCACAATCCACCGAAAGAATATCTCCATCTTCTAAAACGGTCATGTTCGGGATACCGTGTACCACTACATCGTTGAGTGAAAGGCAAAGTGCTGATGGAAATCCTTCATACCCTTTAAAAGAAGGGGTACCTCCATGATCCCTGATAAACTCTTCGCCTATCTTGTCTAAAAACTTTAGTGGCACTCCCGGCAATATATGCTTGGCTACTTCTGCCAAAGTTTTACCTACAAGCAAAGAACTTCTTTTTATCAATTCAATATCTTCGTCAGATTTAAAACGTATTCTATTGAACATGACTTTATATTAATAACCACTTCTACCCATGAACCGTCCAGCCTTTGTCAAGCCATCATAATTTCTCATTTTAAGATGACTGTCTATTTGCTGTAATGTATCTAATACTACTCCTACCATAATCAATAGCGAAGTACCTCCAAAAAATTGAGCAAATTGTTGGTTAACTCCAAAATAGCGTACAATTGCCGGTAATATTGCCACGATACCCAAGAAAATAGAACCCGGTAAAGTAATTCTTGACATGATTTCGTCAATGTAGTTTGCCGTTTGTTTTCCCGGCTTCACCCCAGGTATAAAACCGCTATTCTTTTTCAAATCTTCGGCTATTTGGTTAGGGTTAATGGTAATAGCGGTATAAAAATACGTGAACGCGATAATGAGTAAAAAGACCACTATATTGTAACCTAACCCGTTATAATCAATAAATGAATGCCAAAAACCCCCGGCGGATACCTGAGACATACTCACGAAAGTTAAGGGTAGCATGACAATTGCTTGCGCGAAGATAATGGGCATCACGCCCGCGGCATTGACCTTTAACGGGAGAAAATTGCGGGTTCCCCCGTATTGCTTGTTTCCCACGATACGTTTAGCATATTGTACCGGCACCCTGCGTGTTCCCTGTACCAATAAGATACACAAACTGATAATAACCATTAGGGCAAGTATTTCAACCACGAACACGATAGGACCCCCATTCATTTCCCCGATACGCGCGATAAATTCGGCTTTGAGTGCAAACGGGAAGCGCGCGATAATCCCGATCATGATAATTAAGGATATCCCGTTTCCTAATCCTTTATCCGTGATCCGTTCGCCCAACCACATGATAAATAGCGTTCCCGCCACGAGTAGGATAAAAGCAGTTACTGAAAATAGCGATAATCCCAAGAAACTGTGTTCTAACATGTAAGGTGAAACGGCACCGCTGAATTGATTCACGATATTGGCGATATACGCGGGTGATTGTACCATAACGACTCCTACCGTGAGGTAGCGGGTGATTTGGTTGATTTTCTTACGCCCGCTTTCTCCTTCTTTTTGCAACCGTTGGAAATAGGGTACTGCCAACATGAGCAATTGTATCACGATAGATGCCGAGATATAGGGCATGATTCCTAAGGCAAAAATAGAGGCATTAGAAAACGCCCCACCGGAGAACAAGTCCAACATTCCCATTAAACCTTCTTGGGCAGATTTGGTAAAAGCCCCAAGTGAAGCCGGGTTGATACCGGGTAACACGATATGTGACCCCAACCGATAGATTAAAATAATTAACAGGGTATAAAGAATGCGCTGACGTAAATCTTCTATCCTGAATATGTTCTTAAAAATTTCGAAAAACTTTTTCATAATACTATCGTGTTTTCACTTTATTCGGGGGTTACTTCTGTGGCTTGTTCCAATCCGGATGAGAAATTTGGAGTATTCTCTTTGACTTTAATTTTCGCGTTCTCAACGATCGTTGTCGTTCCTCCCAATTTTTCGATGGTTTCTTTTGCCGAAGCGGAGAAAGCATGTGCCGACACGTTAATTTTCGCGGTTAATTCTCCTTTGGCAAGAATTTTGATCAAGTCTTTCTTCTTAGCCAATCCATGAGCCATGAGTACGGTTTGATTGATTTCGGTAATTTCTTTCTCGGCAAGTAATTGCAAAGAACTTAGGTTAATCGCGTTATATTCTACACGATTAATATTTTTAAAACCCCTTTTAGGCATGAGGCGATGGATAGGCATTTGACCGCCCTCGAAACCAATTTTACGACTATATCCGGAACGTGATTGTGCTCCTTTGTGCCCGCGTGTAGACGTGCCTCCTTTCCCGGAACCCTGTCCCCTACCTATTCTCTTTGACCTTTTTGTTGCTCCCTTAGCCGGTTTTAAATCGTGTAAATTCATTTTATTTATCTTATGTTCAATTTTTTATTAATGACTTATAATTCTTCAACTTTAAGCAGATGTTTCACCGCGTTCACGATGCCCAATACTTGCGGGGTTGCTTCATGCTCTACCGTCTGATGCATTTTATGTAAACCTAATGCCTCTAACGATCTCTTCTGACGTGCGGGTCTATCTATCCCACTTTTTACTTGCGTAACTTTAATCCTTTTCATCCTCTTTTATTGACGTTATATTTTTAATATTAAAACCACCATTTTTCATTATTTCTATCTTTATATAGGAACCCCTACTGCCTACCTTCGCCTCTTTTTCGCATTAATTTCGATAATTTTTGCATCAACTCTTCCTTTTTTTTCCATCTCACTCCTCTTGTTTTTACTTGTTGCTAAAAATGCAATATACTTTAAAAGAAACATTTACAGCGTAAATTCTGTCCAAACTTCTCATTACTTGCATTTCGTTGCAAAAAGTCGGCAAATATACAAAACTTTTTTTGAAAAAACAACCTTGTCTAAAAAAAAATTAAAAGGCGGCAGTAATCATGGTCATCACGGCGAATGTTCCATTTGGATTTTGCGCGGTTGTGTGGCAAGTAAAGTTTAGTTGGCAACGCACGTGTTGATGAATCCAATAACTGCAACCGGCGGTATAATTGATTTCAAATTGACCATCGTGGATATCTTCTCTAAAAAAGTCTATTCTCCCCACAGGCATGATTTTTTGTTGAAAAGCGTAGCCCAGCAAAAGGTATGCTCCATCGCTACGGGTGAGTATGTAAGGTCGTGCCTCAGGTACCATAGCATTTGTTAACGCTATCCCGGTCAACCCATGAATATATTCCGCACGAATTTTCCAATAACGATTGTCGTAACGTAGTCCGAAGGCATACCGGTCGCGACGGGCGTATTTGCTATCGGTTTGTGGCACTGCCATTTCTCCAATATAGCATGAAACAGAGAGTGTGAGATTTTTCACGGGATATAACTGCAACCGCCCCGATATATCTTTACTCTTATTGTTGTCTTTGACATTGATGCCATTTCCATTAAAGATACCCACGGCATACTCCAACAGGTACCTTTCTTTTATCTTCAATAATTTGCCCGACACGGCAAGTCCTATGTCGCAGCCACTTGCCTTAATCCCCGCGAGGTCATCGTAGCCGACAAGTTTCATGACTACAGGACTCAAGTCCATTAATTCCAGTTCTTTGGGAGAATAAGGGTTTTCAATGCTCAATAATGTTTTCAGGGCACCGGCTTCCACGTTCAACCATGTTTTGGCTTTGAAACGCAAAGAAGCGTCTAACAATTGTGGACTGTTCGCGAAATCAACTTGTAACCGGTAATCGAATTTGTGTCCGAAATCTCCGGAGAATAACACTCTTGCCCTACGAATATCGAAAGTACTTGCCGTAGTCGCGTAGGCATAACGAATATCCACGTATCCGGATACTCGCGGGAGATTCTTGATGATCTTGTCATAAAGGCTATCCCCGCGTGTCAATGGGGTACCTTGTTGGGCATGCAAAGGTAGGATACATAAGCATAAGCAATATAATAACAACCTTTTATTCATAATATATATATCAATAATTTATGTCTTTTAGCCTGCATTATTCATAACAAAAAGGAAAAAATTTTCCTTTTTGTTGCAAATCAGCAAAATAATTACTATCTTTGCAATAAATTTAAAAAAAATTTTCCCATGCGCGAAAATAGGAAAAAAAACGACACGACAGGTCCCAAGGAGAATTATTTTCACTTTCTCCGGTTGCAACCACTAAAATAGAGGTAAGTTTCACCGCACCTGATTTGTCCTCGCGGGGCGGACTGCTTCTGATGAAAGAGTATGAAACGCG
>JAISUP010000071.1 GCA_031272025.1 Bacteroidales bacterium | reverse complement strand
AATTTATGGATAAAATGGGTTTTATCAACATAAATAAAACCGCCCTGCCGCAAATTGCGAAAATCTTGCGTGCCTATAGGGTATAATCGTTTTTGTGGTGTCATAATTTTCTTTGTTTTAAAACAATGCAAAGATACGAATTGTTTAGTTTACGGTAGTTAGCATACTACTAATGGTAAACGATTTAGTGCTACCGCCGCTATAGGTTCCCCCTGTGTTGTATCCATTTTGAGTAGTACCGCCGGTAATGGTGCCGCCGTATTGCAACGTATAACTTCCCGCGGTTAATCGCGGGTCGCTGAATAGCATGGTTATTTTTCCACTACTACCGCCCGGACCACCAGGTCCACCACCGGGACCGCCCCCCGTGCTACCCTGTATCGTGGGAATAGTGTAGAGCAGAATAATTTCTCCGGTAGTGGCATTTTTAATACCAATCGCGTCTCCCGATGTAGCCGAATATTTAATACTACGTTGTGTGCATGCATTGGTCGTGGGGTTGCTGGTAGAACCGCCCGTACCAAGCATGATACCGCCGGTAACGGCAAACGTGTTTTGGTCATCATCAAAACCATCTTCGGCACCGCCGGCACCGGTAGCGATAGTGAACCCTCCGCTCACGCTTAGTGTTCCGTTACAATCAATAGCATCGTTGCCGGAAGAATGGCAGTAAGTATTACCTCCTGATATGGCAAGGTGTTGTGCCGCGTTTAAACAGTCATCTCTGCACTCCACATGCAGTTGACCGCCCGCGATGGTAAGCGTACTTTTACTTTCTAAACCCTCACCGCCTTCGTTAGTTTGTGTACAGGTTACGGTAATCGTACCACTATATACAGTAAGATTTCCTTCACTTTTGATTGCCTTGGGGTTCGCGTAGTCGGCATTTTGACCACTGCCGGTAACAAGAAATTGTTCTCCCGAAGTGCTCACGTTAATAGTGAGTAGCGAATTATCGGCATTTTGCATTCCTATCACGAGCGAACCCTCCGCGGAAATACCTTTACCGCCGGTGCCTGTGCTCGTGCAGGCAATATTACCCGCCCTGATTTCTATGTTCGCATCGCTTTTTATCGCACTGGCAGTGTAGGAATCTTTGACCCCCGAAACGTTGGTATAAGTCGCCCCGTTGCCCGCGGTACGAATATCAAGTGTGCCCCCGCTAATGATAATATTGCCGTCTGCAGACAGCCCTTTGCCCCCATTACAGGTAGAAGTACAGTTAATGAATATATTCCCATTATTTACCAAAATATCCTTATCGCTTTTGATAGCAGTGCAATACGCGGGGTCGTAGCCATTGCCCGACGCTGTGAGTTTTGCCGCACCCGAAGTCGTGATATTGAGATTTCCACCTTGAATCACGATGTTATCTTTGCTACTTATCCCTTTTGCTTGCACTCCCGATATATTCATTTTCAGGGTACCTCCATAAATCATTACCCCGGCATCGCCTTTTATCCCTTTTGTATCTTCCGCCGTTACTGTAACGTCTAAGTTTCCTTGATAAATAGAGACACTACCGCTTCCCCCATCAAGGGCATCTCCGGATACCCGTGCTTGTAAAAAACCGTTTTGCATGGATATGCTTTCCCCATGTATCCCGTCTCCTGCCGTTTGCACGATAAAAAACTGTCCACCTTTGAGCGTGATACTCTTGCTACACGATATGGCATGTTTGGTATTCCCTATGACTTTGATCGGGGCATTTCCTTGCAAAACAAGGTCGCCCGCGACAAATAGGGTCGCGTTTCGTGAATTATTTAGCCCATCTATCAATCTAATTGTATCATTTCCATCGAGTTCTATCACAGATGTCGAGGATCCTGTGAGCGCGATGGCTGCCCCCGAAGGATTGGTCAGAGCGAGCGACTGTAGTCGCAGAAACACGGGACTTGTACTTTGCAATGACAGCGAGCCAGCCGAAGCCGTGCCGGAAACCTTGTACGTGATATACTCGATATCTGAGGTTGATACCACGCTCACGGTCGTGCCCGTTACACTTACATTTACCCCCCGTTGGCTCAAAGGGTTGTCTACCCATACAGATTCTTGCAGATAAGTAATGGTAACAACATTGCTGTCGGACAAAGGTAACCCTTCTTCAAATGTCATGCTATCAATACAAAGCAAAGGAATTTCATGGATATCATTAACGATTAAATGATTATCGCGAAAACGAAGGGTATCTATTTCACTAATAGAATATTCTTGTATCACGTTTCCTTGATAATGAAGTAATAAATTTTCTTGCGCCTGCATAGTCGCACCCATGCAACCACACAAACAAACAATGCAAAGAATGACTTTTTTCATAATTTTACGAATTGAATAATACAACCGCGAAGTTACATTTTTTTTTGTTTAAAAGTTTTTTGTTGCCCCGGTTAAAAAATAATTTCCTGCCCCCGCGTATCATTTCGGAAAAATTATATACCTTTGCAATATCAATTTCAAAGCAGATGAACTACACGATAGATTTTTCGCGGTTAACGCGATTTGAAAACCTTGAACTCATCGCGAAACAAGTGGTTGAAGGTTTTATCACGGGAATGCATAAAAGCCCGTTGCATGGCTTTTCCGTAGAATTTGCCGAACACCGCCCTTATAATACCGGTGAATCCACTAAATTTATTGATTGGAAGTTATATGCAAAGACCGACAAACTCTTCGTGAAACGCTACGAGGAAGAAACCAATTTGCGTTGTCAGTTGGTTATAGACACCTCATCATCCATGTATTATCCTATACAAGAGCAATATTCTTTAAGCAGTCCCAATAAGATATTTTTCTCCATATACGCGGCGGCGGTCTTAATGCAAATTTTTAAATCACAACGAGATGCCGCGGGACTGTCGCTTTTTTCCGACAAGTTAGAATTCCACTCGCGGGCAAGAGGCGGTGAAAGTCATTTTAAAATGATTTATAGAGAATTAGAAAAGGTATTGCAGCCCATAGGAACAGAAATAAAAAAACAATCCATGGTGGTAGAAGTGCTACATCATATTGCTGAACAAATACACCGTCGCTCTTTGGTTGTTATTTTTAGCGACATGTTCGAATCGAACCGCGATACCGAAGACCTTATGCTTGCCTTGCAACATCTAAAACACAACAAACATGAGGTTATCCTTTTTCATACCTATCACAAACCGTTTGAGTTGGATTTTGGGTTCGAAAATCGCTTGTATAAATTTATAGACATGGAAACCGGAGAGGAAATTAAGGTACATGCCAATCACGTGCGTGACTTTTATCGCGAAGCCGCCGGACATTTTTTTCAACAACTTGTACTCAAAACCGGACAATACAGTATAGACATGATTCCCGCCGACATTACTAAAGACTTTGACCAGATTATTTTACCCTATCTTATTAAACGACAAAAAACCGTATAAAATTCGAACCCATAAATAAATATTGAGAATTGATGACATCTAAAGACTCTATTCCTACTACAAAACAAAACGACATAGAAAGAAAACTTTCAATTACCGATTGGGCACCTTCTGCTCGTCCACGAGAAAAGTATCTCGCGAATGGATTCAATGCTTTGTCGGATGCAGAATTGATAGCCATTATTTTGCGTGACGGCAGTACCCGCGACACAGCCGTAGAATTGGGACTAAAATTGTTGAGAATGAACCATAACAGTTTGAACCTGCTTGCCGAAATGAGTTTGGAAGATTTAATGTCCGTATATGGCATTGGAAAAGCCAAAGCCATTGCCTTAAAAGCCGCGTTTGAATTAGGTTTTCGTTGTCGTGCAGAAAAAATCACGAGAAAAACAAAAATAGACAGTGTCTTGCCCGTGATAGAACTCATGCAAGTTAAAATTGCCCATTTAGACCACGAAGAATTTTGGGCATTATATCTCAATCAAGCCTTGTTACTTATAGACATGGAACAACTAAGTAAAGGAGGACTTACCTCTGCCTCTGTCGACAGTCGCTTGCTCGTGAAACAAGCCCTGCTATACAACGCTACCGGGGTTATTTTGTGCCATAATCACCCATCAGGCTCCGTGCGTCCCAGCAAAGAAGACCAATTCCTTACCCTACAATTTAAAAAAGCACTAACCATGATGAATATTAGGTTGATAGACCATATCATTTTGAGTAGAGATGCCTATTATAGTTTTGCATCGGAAAACGAACCAAGCATCGCGAGATAGAATAAAAAACAATTTTACGGTTACATGCTTTGATTTCTCATTTTATTTTGTATCTTCGCGCTACCTTTTTTTGAATATGTAAATATTTGATTTTTATACAAATAATATAATCAATGAGTGAAGATATTTTTCAAGGATATAAGGGAGAATCCTTGTCTTTATTAAAAAAATACAACGTACGTGTGTGGGGCAGTGCCGAAGTAGAAACTACCCGCGGGCATTTTTCGGGGACCATACTGCCTCGTGCCGAAAACGATGACCACAAACATATCGTGATGAAAATTAGTACCGGCTACAACGTGGGAATAGATGTAGACACGATTCTTTCCATGAAAGAGACCGGCTACAAGAAAGCCAATTATAAGATTCCTGAGAAAGCATTTCCTTATACTCCGGGGTTGCCACACGTGAAATTATTGGGCACGGGGGGCACTATCGCTTCGCGGTTAGACTATCGCACGGGTGCCGTCATCCCCGCGTTCTCCCCCGGAGAATTATACGGGGCGGTTCCTGAATTGGCAGACATTTGTAATTTAGATACCGAGAAGATTTTCGCTGTTTTTTCTGAAAATATGGGTCCCGCGCAATACATGGCACTTGCCCGTAAAATAGGCGAGGAGATAGAAAAAGGCATTGACGGTATCGTGATAGGGCACGGGACAGATACATTACACCATACGGGAGCCGCGCTCACGTTCATGTGCCAAAATTTACCCGTGCCGGTGGTATTGGTAGGTTCGCAACGTTCTTCCGACCGTCCCAGTTCCGATGCCGCACTCAATCTCATGCACGCCATGACCGCCGCGGGGCATGGCAATATTGCCGAAGTCATGGTTTGCATGTTTGGACCCACATCTGACGAATACGGTTTTTTGCATAAAGGAACCCGCGTGCGCAAAATGCACTCTTCTTACCGCTCTACTTTCCGTACTATTGGCGATACTCCGGTGGCACGCGTTACCCGCGCAGGCGTTATCCACATTAAGCCAAACATACACCCGAGACGTAACGACCGTCAAGTAAAAATTGTACCTGCTTTTGACGATAGGGTCGCGATGCTCTATTACTATCCCGGCATGAAACCCGATATGCTACACTCCATTATCGACAACGGCTATAAAGGCGTTGTATGGGTAGGCACGGGCTTAGGACATATTAACAAAGAAATGTATCCCGCCGTGGAGCGAGCCAAAGCCGAAGGCGTACATCAATACATGACTTTACAAACCATTTGGGGATACGTGCACATGTTTGTTTACGATACCGGACGCGACATGATGGCAAAAGGCATTATCCCTTGCGGGAACATGCTGCCCGAAGTAGCCTTTATTAAGTTAGGTTGGGCTTTGGGACAAACACACGACCCCGAAGAAGTGAAAAAACTCATGCTTACCCCTATCAACGACGAGATTACCGAAAGAGAACCCTATAATGGCTATCTCGTGTATCAAGGAGGTTCCCCCGAAGTGGAAGAGTTTATTCGCGAAGTCCATAAATAATAATCCCTCGCGAGCCTATTCTTCTTTACCCACGGTTTCCGCGGCTTCGATAATTGCAAGAAAATCATTTGCTTTTAACGATGCCCCTCCAATTAAACCACCATCTACGTTAGGTTGCATAAAGAGTTCTAACGCGTTTTGGGCATTACAACTACCCCCGTAAAGGATATGCAGGTTGTAGGCGATTTCTGTCCCGTATTGTTTTTCCGCGAGGGTACGAATAAAAGCGTGCATTTCTTCGGCTTGCTTTGGAGATGCGGTTAATCCCGTGCCTATCGCCCAGACAGGTTCGTAGGCAATCACTACATGCTCGAATTGTTCTGCCGTGAGATGAAACAGGGCTTCTTTGATTTGAGCCGACACAACATCGAATTGTTTCCCGTGCTCGCGCTCATTTTGCAATTCCCCACAACAAAAGACCGGAATAATGTCGTTTTCGAGCAATAAATTCACTTTCTTGGATAGGTTTTCCGAAGACTCGCCAAAATATTTTCTTCTTTCCGAATGACCCACGATGCAAAATTGCACCCCTACATCGTGTAGCATCTTTGCCGACACCTCGCCGGTATATGCCCCATCTTCAAATTCAGCACAATTTTGTGCCCCACAAGCAAAATGACCGCTTTCATCGGCATAGTCGGTAGCCATTTCTAAATACGGGAAAGGAGGACAAAGTACTACAGTAGAGCGTAATACCCAATCTTCGAGCGCCTCGGCAATATCTTCAAGTAACTCTTCGGCTTCCTCGAAATTCTTGTTCATTTTCCAATTTCCTATCACTAATTTATCTTTCATCTTATAAATGTATTTTAAACACCGCGAAAATACAGAAAAAAACGCTAAAACCGGGAATGAGTATGTCAAAACTTTTCTGTAATTTTGCAGAAATTTAAATTATATTTTAAAACAAATGAAAAACAAATGTCATGTCGTGATATTTTTGCCGCTATTATTTTGGCTTTGTACGGGATTTCTCGTGCATGCTCAGGACGTGGACGGCGGGGCTACCCAATATTTAAATGAATTAAGTGCCAAATATCTATCCTTATCTTCTCTTAAAATCCAATTTTCTTTTCATGCCGAAAAAGATAAACAGATTTTGCAAAACTACAAAGGAACTGTTTTTTTCGCGGGCGACCGTTTCCATTTAAACATGCCTGAAATGGTACTTAAATGCGATGGTAAAACGCTGTGGAACTACCAAAAAGAAACCAACGAACTATCTATATTTGACTATGACGCTGACGAACAGGCATTTTTAAATCCCGTGAAATTATTGAATCAGTGGCAAAACTCTTATCGTGCAAAATGGATCAAAGAAACTACTGAAAATGGGAAAAACAACATTATCATAGATATAACCCCAAAACAATCTCAGACTTTTTATAAAATAAGGCTTTTTATCGATAAAACAAAAAAGGACATCGTGAAATGCGCGATATATGAAAAAGACAATACCATATTCACGTATAACTTTGATAAAATGCAAGTTAATCTCGAAATTCCGTCGGGTGAGTTCTTGGTTGACCTCAAACAATATCCCGGTGCGACAATCAATGATATGAGATAATTTCAATATGCAGGACAACGTTGAATTTTAGACATAATTATCAATAAGATATGAAAGCAATATTTCACGCATCGTTTTTTCTCTTTTCAATTCTGTTTTTTGGAGTCTCTTTATTCGCGGGTAACAAGCCTGACAAGGGATATTATGCTTGTCTTAAAATGGACGGGGCACCGGAGCAAATGCTTTATTTACATGGAAACACGGGCTACGAAGACAGGGTGGTTGATAGTGCCTTCGTGAAAAAAGGACAGGTCGTGTTTCGAAGCAGTAGCGCGAATTTGCCGGAAGGCATTTACCGTTTACTCGACGCCAATGGAAACGAATGGGTGAGACTGGTTTTACAACCCGGCTGTCATTTTCGGGTAAACATGTCTTTTCCTGACCCTTATTTGGAATATAAGATCGAAAATTCGGACGAGAACCAACTCCTTTTCGGGTACGAGCAGGTAACCCGACATCGTGATTCTATAGCACGGGTTCATTATGAAGAAACCGTACTGACCCTTGCCCCCAAATCACTAACCGCCTTATATATTCGGTGCTTACAAATTGCTGTTTCCAAATTCGTGGACATTAGTGCCGTGTCTTCTCTCCCTACCCGCGAAATCACCGATACAGGAATTGCTATTTTTGACAATATGAATTTCGCCGATGCGCGTATTTTGCATATCCCCGTGGATTATAAAGTAGAAGAGTATCTCCAAACCAATATGGATTTATCTTACGACTCTTTGGCTCAACAAATACAAATCAAAAATATTGGATATTTTATTAACCAAGTATGCTTGTCTCCCTCGGTGAAAAATTATTTTTTGAAATACATTCTTTTTAAGTTTTACGATGATTTGCCGTCTCACGATGCAGTTATCGTGCACCTTTACGACACTTATTGTTCCAACGGCACCTGCGAATGGTTGGACCCTTACATGAATAGACGTTTGCAACGTGATGTCAAGATAAAAAGAAAACTTTTACCCGGAGCCATCGTGCCGGTTTTGGAAGCCTTTAATCCCGATGGTAAGATAGAAAAAACAAGCGATATTAAAAATAAATACATTCTTTTGTGGTTTTGGGATCCCGACTGTGACCATTGCATCTTGTATACCCCAGTGCTACACCGGTTTTATCAAGAAAACAAGGATCTATATGATATGGAAGTATACGCGATTTCTATTTCCGAAGATTTGCAACGTTGGAACCAGTTTATCGAAGAGCAGCATTTGCTTTGGGATAACGTTAGTTATGCCGCCGGTCCCACCAACTACGATTTCGTGGAATATTTTGATATACTGACCACCCCCGTGCTTTTTCTCATAAACCGCGAACATAAAATCATATTGAGAAACAATGTAGGGGAAGACTTTAGCGAATACGAACTGCACTCTATGCTCAATAGTAACTGACTTTTTGATTAAAAAATGTTGTATTTTTGCAGTTTTAAAATTGAAATATCAAAGATATGTCTATTTTGACGGAATACTCGTTATGGTTGGTATTACCCTGCCTTGCCTTAGGTGCGGGATACGCGTGGTTATTGTATTATCGTAACCGCAATATCGTTTACACGGTACGAACCGCATGGCTACTCGCCATTTGTCGTACCATATCGGTCGCGCTCATCGCCTTTCTCTTTCTTTTACCCATGATAAAAATGAGCGTAAAAAAAGTAGAAAAACCGTTGATTATTTGTGCGATAGACTGTTCAGAATCCATCGTGCTCAATAAAGATTCCGCGTTTTACCGGTACGACTACCCCTCGCGACTATCTCGAATGCTTACTTCGTTAGATGATAAGTATGAAGTAATTCCGTATCTCGTGGGAGAAAAAAGTCGACAAGTCGCGCTCGCTGACGTGCAAAATCTTAAATTCACAGACAGAGAAACCGACCTGTCTTCTTTTTTCGACAAAGTATCGTCCCTATACGCGCATCGCAACGTGGGGGCAGTACTCTTGTTTAGCGATGGATTGTATAACAGTGGTTCAAATCCTTATTATAAAATAGAAACCGCGAGATTTCCGGTCTATACTTTGGGAATGGGAGACCCCAATTTGCAACCTAACCTGTTTGTATCGGGAATTGCCCATAACAAACAAACTTTCAAAGGAAACTATTTCCCCGTGGAAATTAAAATTGGTGCCAATAAATTATCGGGAAAAAAGACAACCCTAACGGTTACAGAAAAAGGCAAAGAGTTATTTTCCAAACAAATATCATTTAGTTCGGCACGGGCGATAGAAACGATAAATCTTACCCTTGAAGCCGGGGAAAAAGGAATGCATCACTACGAAGTCGTGTTGTCGGGAATAGAAGGTGAAAATAACAATGCCGACAATCGTTCATCGTTTTTTATAGAGGTTATTGATGTGCGCGAAAAAATAGCCATTATCTATGGTTCTCCTCATCCCGACATTGCCGCTTTACAACAAGCCCTGACACACGTGGAAAAATATCAGGTAGAAGTATTTCAAGCAAATGAATTTCAGGCAAAACCGGAAGATTATTCGCTCGTGATTTTACACCGTTTGCCCTCACAAACCTGCCCTGTATCTTCTTTGTTGCTTAAAATAAACAAAGAAAATATTCCCGTGTTATATATTATTGGCAGTCAAACTCATTTGCCTGCCTTCAACGCGCTCAATACCGGTTTGCAAATCACGCGAGACAAAAACTTGTTTAACGAATCTATGGCAAGCCTGAACGAGAATTTCACGTCCTTTACCTTTTCCGAAAACGCCCGCGAAGCATTGCCCTTGCTTCCTCCCCTGCAAACTTTCTTTGGCGACTATAAAACATCTCCTTCATCTAAAATATTCTTGTATCAAAATATTAATCATATCACAACCCCCTATCCCTTAATGGTTTTTAACGAAAATAATGGAACCCGTACCGGCATTCTCGCGGGAGAAGGGCTATGGCAATGGAGAATGTATAACTATTTGCAAAACAAAAATACCGATGCTTTTGACGAATTGATTAGTAAAACCGTGCAATTGCTGTCGGTAAAAAACGACCGCAGTTTTTTCAAGATTTATGCCGAGCAAGTGTATAACGAGAACAGCGAGATAGAAATGAGTGCCGAACTATATAACGAGAGTTATGAATTGATAAACACTCCCGATGTTTCGCTCAAACTTACCGGACAAGACGGCAAAACATACGAGGCTCTTTTTTCAAAAGAACAAAATGCTTATTCTCTCAATCTGGGAGAGTTACCGGTAGGAGACTACGCGTGGGAAGCCTACACCCGAATAGGAGACCAAAATTACAGTAGAAATGGTTGTTTTATCGTGAAAGAGATTATGGTAGAAGCCGCTAATCCCGTAGCAGACCATGTTTTATTACAAAATATTGCCGTAGCCACGAGAGGAAAATTTTATACTACCGACCAATGGGCAGCCTTGCCGCATGACATTGAAACAAACGAACAAATCAAATCTATCGCTTCTTATAAAAAGACATACACGCTATTGATAGATTCGTGGCTTTTGCTCGCGCTCATTCTCGGGCTACTTGCCACGGAATGGTTCGCCCGAAAATGGGGGGGAGGTTATTGACAAAAGAAAAAAAACATGAAAATATCCTTAAAATTTCGTTTTTTTTTGTAACTTTGCAGCCTTATTTTGAACGTTTTTTTGTATTACATTAACAATAAATAAAATATACTTATGAAAAAGAATGTCATTATCATTGGAGCGGCGGGAAGAGATTTCCACAACTTCAACACCTATTTTAGGGGCAACAAAAATTACAACGTGGTGGCTTTTACCGCCGAGCAAATCCCTGGAATTGATGGGCGGGAGTATCCCGCGGAATTAGCGGGAGACCTTTATCCACAGGGAATTCCTATTTACAGGGAAGACATGCTTCCTTCGCTTATTAAGAAGTACAAAGTGGATGAATGCGTGTTCGCGTATAGCGATAAACCTTATGCTTATGTGATGAAAGTAAGTGCTATTGTCAACGCGGCGGGAGCAACTTTCGTGCTAATGGGACCCCATGACACCCAAATTAAGAGCACCAAACCTGTGATTGCTGTAGGGGCAACCCGTACCGGTTGTGGAAAATCGCAAACTTCGAGACGTATCATCGAAATTTTGAATGATATGGGCTTAAAAGTAGTGGCTATCAGGCACCCCATGCCCTACGACCCCGACCTGAACAAACAAAAAGTACAACGTTTTGCTACCGTTGCAGACCTTAAAAAGCATAATTGCACCATAGAAGAAATGGAAGAATATGAACCTCACGTAGTGACGAAAAGAAACGTGATTTACGCGGGGGTAGATTATGAAGCCATTTTGCGTGAAGCAGAAAAAGACCCCGATGGTTGTGATATTATCTTGTGGGACGGCGGCAATAACGACTTTCCTTTCTATGTTCCCGACTTGTTTATCGGGGTTGCCGACCCACTTCGTCCGGGAGCCGAAGTGAGTTATTATCCCGGAGAAGTAGTCGCACGTATGGCAGATGTAATGGTTATCAATAAAATAGATTCTGCTAAGTTAGAAGATATTATCACCGTGCGTAAAAATATTGCCAACATTAACCCGAAAGCAATCATCATTGATGCCGCTTCAAAGCTCACCGTAGATCACCCAGAATATATTCGCGGGAAAAAAGTATTGGTAGTAGAAGACGGACCCACGCTCACACACGGGGAAATGAAAATGGGTGCAGGTACGGTTGCCGCTCAAAAAAATGGAGCATCAGAATTGGTTGACCCGCGTCCCTATACCGTGGGAGAAATTACCGACACTTTTGTTACCTACCCCAATATAGGAACCCTGCTACCAGCTATGGGCTATGGAACAAAACAAATGAAAGACCTCGAAAAAACTATCGCGAAAACCCCTTGTGATGCCGTAGTCATTGGTACCCCAATCGACTTGCCGCGCTTTATCAACATCAAACAACCGGTAGTGAAAGTGGGTTACGAACTTCAAGAAATCGGCTCGCCGAACTTGGAAGAAGTTCTCGCCGAATTTGTGAAAAAACACAAAATTACCGGCAAAAAATCTGACAAAAAGAAATAATCAGGTAAATGTAAATCAAAAAAAAACGCGGGAATATCCCGCGTTTTTTTTTGATTACTCATAACCCCCACGGGTAACGCATGGTTGGATAGGACAGTCGATTTGCCTCATCATCATTGATAAATTTCAGATTTACAGGGTCAAATTGTAAAGTACGGTGAAGTTGTAAAGCCACTACCCCCATATTGACTATGGTAGCGGAGCGAAAACCGTTTTGCTCGTTAAGGGCAAAGGGTTGTCGTGTACGCACACACTCCATAAAATCTGTAACTTGTTCTTCCGGTTCGGGAAAATCTGCTAATTTCTTTTGCCAGTCGGGAATGTCGCATACGAAATTTTTGTACACGTTACCTTTTGGTCCGGCAATATAAGGGGTATTGGGGTCTCCAAAGTCGCCCCCCCAAAGCACGATTTGGCAACCGTCATCGTAGGTATATGTGATGGAACGCCAAGTTCCAACGGCATCTGGGTGTTGCAGAGGGGCATCAATTTCTACTTTCGAGGGACTGGTTTGGTCTTTGTCGAGCAAATATTGCACGGGGTCAATATAGTGTTGTCCCATATCGCCAAGACCGCCACCATCGTAATCCCAATATCCCCTGAAAGTCTGTCTTACTCTGTGTGGGTGATAGGGTTTATAAGGAGCCGGTCCTAACCAAAAATCATAGTCTAATTCGGGGGGAATGGGATGCGGTTCGAGATATTCTTTTCCTACCCAATAAAACTTCCAATCAAAGCCGGTATGTTTGCTAATGGTAACTTTCAAAGGCCAACCCAATAAACCACTTTGTACCAATTTTTTCAAGGGTTTTATAGGGGATCCTAACCCGTAAAAGTCATCGGTAAAACGAAACCATGTATTGAGGCGAAATACTCGCCCGTATTGTTTCACGGCTTCCATCACCCGTTTGCCCTCTCCTATCGTGCGGGTCATTGGTTTTTCGCACCATATATCTTTGCCCGCCTTAGCAGCCTCTATCGACATGAGCGCGTGCCAATGGGGAGGTGTAGCAATGTGCACGATATCCACGTTCTTATCCCATATCAAATCTCTAAAATCATGATACGCGGTTACCGGCGTTTTGAGCCAATTTTGGATAAAATCAAGTTGTTTTTTGTCCACATCACAAATGGCAACCAAACGGGTACTTCCGTAGCCAAAGTGTCCGGGACCCATGCCACCAACCCCAATAACTCCTTTGGTCAGTTGGTCGCTGGGGGCAATGTATCCTTTCCCGCCCAACACGTGCCTTGGCACTATCGTAAACACGGCAAGAGCGCCCGCCGTCTTTAAAAAATCCCTGCGACTAATCTTCATCTTAAATATAAATTTAAAAATTAAGGTGCAAATGTACATGATTTTTTTGAATTACAAACTACCTTTTTTTTTCGTACCTTCGCGTTTTTATTTTTCTATTATATTTTTATTATAAGCACATGAAAAAAAAGAAGATATCAAGGTATACAGTAACCACGGCATTGCCTTATGCCAATGGTCCCGTGCATATAGGGCACCTCGCGGGGGTATATATTCCTGCCGACATTTTTTGTCGTTATTTACGGGCATCGGGCAAAGAAGTCCTTTTTATCGGGGGTAGTGATGAGCATGGAGTTCCCATCACCCTGAAAGCCCGTGCCGAGCATATTACCCCACAAGATGTGGTAGACCGCTATCACTACATGATTCGCGATTCTTTTGAACAATTGGGCATATCTTTTGACATCTATTCGCGCACAACAGACCCCGTGCACCACGAAACAGCATCCGCTTTTTTTACCAAACTGCACGAAAGCGGGCAACTGATTACCCAAACGACACAACAATATTACGATGAAGATGCAAAACAATTTTTAGCAGACCGTTATATCACGGGCGAATGTCCTATATGCCACAACCCGCGTGCTTACGGGGATCAATGCGAAGCCTGTGGTAGCAGCCTCAATGCTACAGATCTCATTCAACCCAAATCCACGTTGAGCGGGAACCCGCCTGTGCTTAAAGACACGACACACTGGTTTTTACCCTTAGACCGGTACGAACACCTTTTGAAACAATGGATATTGGAAGAGCACGGGCACGATTGGAAAACAAACGTGTATGGGCAATGCAAATCATGGCTCGATGCGGGATTACACCCGCGTGCTGTTACCCGCGACTTAGATTGGGGCGTGAAAGTTCCCTTGCCCGAGGCAGCAGGAAAAGTACTGTACGTGTGGTTTGATGCTCCCATAGGTTATATCTCGGCAACCAAAATATGGGCTAAAGAACATGCTACCGACTGGGAAAAATGGTGGAAAAGCGAAGACAGTAGCCTTATTCACTTTATAGGCAAAGACAATATCGTGTTTCATTGCATTATTTTTCCTGCCATGCTAAAAGCCGAAGGTTCTTATATTTTGCCGGATAACGTGCCCGCGAACGAATTTTTGAATTTAGAAGGCGACAAAATATCTACGTCTCGAAATTGGGCAGTATGGCTACATGAGTATCTCTTGGATTTTAAGGACAGACAAGACGTGCTTCGCTATACTCTTACCTCTATTGCCCCTGAAACCAAAGATGCGGACTTCACCTGGGCAGATCTACAAGCCAAAAACAATAACGAGTTATTAGCAATTCTTGGCAATTTCGTGAATCGCACCATTGTACTTACTCATAAATATTTTAATGGGCAAGTTCCTGCACACGCTCCATTTACCGAAGAAGATAACACGCTTTTAAAAGAGATTGCCGAATATCCCGCGAAAATAGGCTACTCAATTGAACATTACCGCTTTAGGGAAGCACAAGCCGAAATGATGAACCTCGCCCGTATGGGTAATAAATTTCTTACCGACCGCGAACCTTGGACGCGTTTTAAAGAATACCCCGAAGAAGTGGCTACCATTCTCTATCTTTCTCTACAAATATGTGCCTCACTCTCTGTTCTTTGTGCACCATTTTTACCATTCACTGCAAAAAAACTGCAAAATATCTTGAAAATAAAAGAAGAAAAATGGGAGAAAGGGGGAACTCCTTTATTATCAGCGGGACATACTATCGGGGCAGCCGAATACCTGTTTGCCAAAATTGAAGATGAAGCCATCGCCGAGCAAGTCGCTAAGTTACAACAATGCAAAAAAATGCAAGTTAGCCAAACTCATCATACACAACCTTCCAAACCGGATGTTTCTTACGAAGACTTTCAAAAAATGGATTTACGGGTATGCACTATCCTAAAAGCCGAAAGGGTCGCGCATACCAAAAAATTACTCAAACTCAATGTTGATACAGGGATTGACCATAGAGACATTATCTCCGGCATCGCCGAATATCATGACCCCGATACTTTAACCGGAAAACAAGTGCTCATGTTAATCAATCTTGCCCCCAAAGACATCAAGGGGACACTTTCTCACGGCATGGTGCTCATGGTAGAAAACGAAAATGGAGAACTCTCCTTTCTATCCCCCTCCTCCCCGCAACCCAATGGCAGTATTGTAAAGTAATAAATTTATAATCAACTAATTAAATTATATTATAGCATGAATAAAAAACTCTTTTTCTGGTTTTTATTATTTGTGTGGGTAGGGGGTAGTATATATGGGCAACCGACTATGTACATTGATATTTCTAATTTAGGTCTCACCCCCAATACCCGCGAAAATGCAATTCCTTACGTGCAGAAAGCCATCGAGATATGTAAACAACACTCCCATGCCGTGTTAGTTTTTCCAAAAGGCAGGTACGACTTTTGGTCTCCAACATGCCAAGAAAAATTTTATTACGAATCAAATACCGACAATAGAACTCCAAAACAGTTAGCCATGCTTTTCGAACAAATGCAAAATCTAATAGTCGAAGCAAATGGCTCTGAATTTATCTTTCATGGCAAGATACAACCATTTACTATTGACCATAGTCAAAATATCACGCTACGAAATTTTAGTATTGATTGGGAAATCCCGCTTTCGGCAGAAGCAGAAGTAATAAAAAACGGCAACGATTTCGTGGATTTGTCTATTGATGACCGGCAATTTCCTTTCGCGATAGAAGATGGAAAACTCTTTTTCGTGGGTGAAGGTTGGAAAAGCGAATGGTGGGGCATGATGGAATTTGACAGACAAACAGGATTCGTGGTTCCAGAAACAGGGGACCAAGGATGCCTGAGAAACGAAGGCGATATCTTCATAGAATGCCTTCCAACAAATTCTTCTACCCCAAAAAACAAAACACAAATTCGTCTGCATGGGAATTTTAGTCGTACCCCTGCTACGGGAAACTATCTCGTACTCAGACATAACGCTCGCGAACATGCCGGAATATTTGTTATTGAAAGTAAAGATATTACCATAGAAAACGTGAACATGTACCATAACGGGGGACTGGGCATCCTCGCACAATATTCCGAAAACCTGACTTGCAAAAAAGTGCATTGTATCCCAAACCCTGACAAAAGGAAAGTACTATCCGGACACGATGACGGTCTACAAGTTTCAAATTGTAGAGGCAAAATTCTTGTGGATAGTTGTGATTTTTATGGACTTATGGACGACCCTATCAATATTCACGGCACCAGCGTGAAAGTGGCAGAGCGCTTAAATGCTCGAACTCTACGTTGCTATTACATGGCAAATTTGGGCTTGAATTGGGCACGTGCAGGCGACAAGGTGGCACTCATCGACGCCGGTCAAATGAAAACAACAGACTATCGCACCGTCAAAGAAATTCATTTTCTTGACAGTGCCCGTTTTGACCTTACCTTTACAGAACCATTACCCGAACAAGTGAGCAAAAACTATGCACTCGAAAACCTGACTTGGACATGCCAAGCGACCATACAAAATTCGTGGTTCGGTAGTTGTCGCGCACGCGGGTTATTAGTAAGTACCCCCGGGAAAGTGGTCATACAAAACAACGTGTTCGAGTCCAGCGGAGCAGCAATTCTCATCGCCGGAGATGCCAACTTCTGGTATGAAAGTGGAGCAGTACAAGACGTGCTCATTAGCCACAATGTCTTCAAAAAAACGTGCATGTCTTCCTTGTACCAGTTTTGCGAAGGTATCATTAGCATCTATCCCGAAATCCCGAAAATCAATGATAGCACCCCCCCGTTTCACCGTAATATACAAATTACAGATAATGAATTTCATCCTTTCGACTACCCTATTCTATATGCCCTTTCGGTAAACGGACTTCTTTTTGCAAACAACAAACTTATTCGCGCACACGATAATGCCCCTTTCCACCACCGAAAATATGGACTGACTTTTGCTTATTGTAAAAAAATTACCGTGAAAGGAAATACCGAAGAAGGCAACATCCTTGGCAAATATATTCAACGAATACACACCCCAACAAAAGAATGTCGCGTGGATAAAAAAGATTGTTTTAAACTTTAAATCAAAAAGAAAAATAGCACTTATATTTCTTTTTTCGTTTGCTGTCGAGAAATGGAATGTTTGTGCAAGAGTTCCAAAAAGTCATTAATAAAACATTTATAACCATTATCTTGCAATCCATTTTGGATATAAATGTCTCTAATTTTATTAAATTGCGCGGGGTGCACGATAGGCAAATCGTGCTCTTTTTTTAGTTCGGCAATTTCTTCTATTTTTTCGATGCGTTGCTTGAGCAAACGGGCAATTTGCGTGTCAATGTGCATGATAAGTGCTCTTTGTTTTCGCAAAATGTCTTCGGTACACGTAGTATCGGTATTTTTGAAAAAAAGTGAATTCCATAGTTTGAATAGTTCGTCAGGGCTAAGTTGTTGTAGAGCATCGCTTTTTGCCTGCAAAGGGTTGATATGGGTTTCTAACATCAGTCCATCAAAACCAAGTTGCAAGGCTGTATTTGAGATTTCTCGTAAAAAAGGACGTTGCCCCGCGATATGAGAGGCATCGCACAACAAAGGAAGTTGTGGAAGATGCACTTTTAAGTCTATGGCAAGTTCCCAACAAGGAAAATTGCGGTAAACCGTTTCATGCGGGTCGGCAACGCCCCGGTGAATAGCAAATAACCGTGATATGCCAGCCCGTTCAAAACGCTCGATTGCCCCTATCCATAGTTTTAGGTCAGGCATGACCGGATTTTTAATCATCACGGTCAGGTCGCGTCCGCGAGCCGCCCGTGCCAACTCTTCCGTCAAAAAAGGATTTACCGTAGTGCGAGCACCAACCCAAACCGCCCGAATTCCTTGCTGCTCACATAAATCCAAATGTTCGGGTTTGGCAACTTCCGTGCATCCCTCCCAGCCCATTTCACGTTGTACATACGCGAGCCACGACAAAGCCTGTGCCCCCACGCCCTCAAAAGAACCCGGCTGACTGCGAGGTTTCCACGCGCTTGCCCTGAAATAACGCACCGGTACCCCCAAAGTTTGTAAAACTCGTGCCGTATCTAATACCTGTTTCTCACTCTCCGCCGCACAAGGTCCCGCCACTAACACGGGGATATTCTTATTTTCTGTCATACTAAATTATCTATACCGCGAAAATACCATTTTTTTGATAAAAATTATGTACCTTTGCAAACGAAAATTAAAAAACAATATGTGTTTAAACAGATTGATATTAGGAGATTGCCTTGAAGTGCTAAAAACTATCGAACCCAACAGCGTGGATTTGATTTATCTTGACCCGCCGTTTTTCTCGGAACGAAATTATGAAGTAATTTGGGGTGATGAAGGTGAAATTCGCTCATTTAAAGACCGTTGTGCAGGCGACATTGACCATTATATAGCGTGGCTGAAAGAAAGGGTAGAAAAAATGTACGATATTTTGAAACCCGAAGGCAGTATATTGTTACATTGCGATTGGCACGCTAACGCCTATATCAGAGTGCTGATTTTAGACAAATTATTCAACAAAAATTTGAGAAACGAAATAACGTGGATATACAGTCGCATGGCTGCTGGCGGTCAAAAACAGTTAAATAAATGCCATGACACTATTTTTTGGTATTCAAAATCAAAGAATAAATGGACTTTTAATGTGGATGGAATTCGTTTGCCTTATGCAGAAACAAGCAAAGCAAGGGCAGGCTATAAAAAAACGAATTTGGGAGCAGCCGCACCAAAGAGCGAAATTTGTGAATTGAATGAAAAAGGAAAATTCCCCGAAGATTGGGTTGATATTCCCTTTTTACGTGGCAAAGAACGCATCGGCTACCCAACGCAAAAACCATACGCTTTGTTGGAACGGTTAATCAAAATGGCGAGTAATGAGGGAGATGTGGTGTTAGACCCTTTTATGGGCGGGGGCACTACTATTGCCGTT
>JAISUP010000069.1 GCA_031272025.1 Bacteroidales bacterium | reverse complement strand
AATTTATGGATAAAATGGGTTTTATCAACATAAATAAAACCGCCCTGCCGCAAATTGCGAAAATCTTGCGTGCCTATAGGGTATAATCGTTTTTGTGGTGTCATAATTTTCTTTGTTTTTCAGGTTTGTAAAACAATGCAAAGATACGAATTGTTTTTGAAACAATAAAATTTTTGTATTTTCGCGTTTTATTATTTAGTCATTATTTTTCATGAAAAACAGTATGTTCATTTGCATGATTTCCTGTCTATTGATGTCAGGCTGTGGTAAAAAACCGGGTGAGTACTCGTCCACCGAAAGTGAAAATCCTTTTTTTAGAGCATGGGCAACGCCCTATGGTGTACCTCCTTTCGATGAAATTAAACCCGAACATTATATTCCGGCATTTGAAGAAGGTATAAAACAACAAAAAACTGAAATTGAAGCAATCGTTAGCAATCCTGACGATCCAACTTTCGACAATACCCTTGTCCCCTTGGAATATAGTGGGCAATTGCTTACTACGGTTTCTATGGTTTTCTTTAATTTGGAAGAGTGTATGAAAACTGATGAGATGAGTCGTATTGCCGACAGCGTGCACCCTTTGGTAAGCAAACACGAAGACGACATCATGCTCAATAAAGCCTTGTTTCAAAGGATAAAAACGGTATATAATCAAAGAGATACGCTATCGCTTTCTCCTGAAAATGCCCGATTGTTGGAATTGACCTACAAACGGTTTGTACGAGGCGGTGCGAATATACCGGAAACACGACAAGCACGATTTAGAGAAATTAACGAACAACTCGTACTTCTTACCCATCGCTTTGGGGATCACGTGCTCAAAGCCACTAACGACTACAAACTCGTGATTTCCGACAAAGCACGGCTCTCTGGATTGAGCGAGGATATGCTTGCCGCCGCCGCGGAGACTGCCAATAAAGAAGAAGAAACTAAGGGAAAATGGGTATTCACGATACATTTGCCCAGCATGGAACCTTTTTTGCAAAATTGTGCCGACAGAGAAGCCCGTAAGGAATTGTGGACCGCTTATAGCCAACGCTGTACTTCGGGGGAAACCGACAACAGACCACTCGTGGATTCTATCGTGAATTTGCGTTTGGAACGTGCCACCTTGTTGGGATACCCTTCGCACGCGGCTTATATTCTTGATAACAATATGGCAAAGACTCCCGAAGATGCACGAACACTGCTACAGAAAATGTGGTACCCCGCGCTTGCCAAAGCCAAAGCCGATGCAGAAGAATATAACCGCATGATCAAAGCCGAAGGGCATCATTTTTCGCTCGAACCGTGGGATTGGCGTTATTACGAAGAAAAGGTAAGGCGAGAAAAATATGCCCTCGATGAGGAAAGCATACGCCCCTATTTTTCGTTGGAAACCGTGCGTGAAGGAATTTTTACTTGCGCGGGCAATCTCTATGGCATCTCTTTCCAACGGGCACCCCAATTGCCCGTGTACGAACAAGGAGTCGAAGCATACGAGGTCAAAGAAGGCGAAAAGGTTATTGCCATTCTTTATCTCGACTATTTCCCGCGTCCCAGCAAACGAAGCGGGGCGTGGATGACCGAATTTAGAACACAGCATCGCGACAAAAATGGAAACAACGTGTTGCCTGTAATTTCGCTCGTGATGAATTTTACTGCCCCCGTGGGCGACAAACCGTCTCTACTTAACTTTGATCAAACCGAAACCTTCTTCCACGAGTTCGGGCACGCTCTGCACGGGATGCTCTCTCAATGTCAATATGCCTCTATCGCAGGTACGAATGTCAGTCGAGACTTCGTGGAAATGCCTTCTCAATTTTTCGAGCACTGGGCAAGACACCCACAAGTTATGAAACTCTATGCCAAACACTATCAAACAGGACAGCCTATCCCCGATTCTCTTATCCTGAAAATAGAAAAATCCGCCACTTTTGGACAAGGTTTTATCAACACCGAACTGCTCGCCGCATCGTTTTTAGACCTTGATTATCACACGGTAACAAAACCCACGCACATTACATTGCCCGATTTTGAAAATGCCGTCATGCAAAAAATAGGACTTATCAAAGAAATTATTCCCCGCTATCGTAGCACTTATTACCAACATATTTTTTCAGATGTCATAGGTTATAGTGCCGGTTATTACAGTTATACATGGGCTGCGGTTCTTGATAACGACGCTTTCGAACCCTTTAAAGAAAAAGGTATCTTTAACCCTGAAATGGCAAAATTATTCCGATCACAGATTCTCGAAAGAGGCAACAGCGAAGAACCCATGAAACTCTACATAAATTATCGCGGACAAGAGCCATCTATCGAACCTATCTTAAAAAACCGCGGACTAAAATAATACCTGCAAACAAGAACCAAAAAGCAAAAAATAATGTATTTTAAATATTGATTATGAAACGTGTATTGATCAGCGTGAGCGATAAAACAGGATTATTGCCTTTTGTCGAAGCATTGATTCGCTTGGGTTATGAAATCATTTCTACCGGTGGAACCAGAAAAATGTTGAGCGATTCAGGGCTACCGGTTAAAGGTATTAGTGAAATTACAGGATTTCCCGAAATCATGGATGGACGAGTAAAAACGTTACACCCCAAAATTCACGGAGGTATATTGTCAGTACGCTCTAACGAAAGCCATCAAACCGACATGCGGGAAAACAAAATAGCCCCCATTGATATGGTTGTAGTTAATCTGTACCCTTTCAGGGAAACCGTGGCACGAGAAGACGTAACCTTAGAAGATGCTATCGAAAACATTGACATCGGGGGTCCCAGCATGTTGCGCGGTGCCGCCAAAAATCATGCTTTCGTAACCGTGCTCTGCGACCATGCCGATTACGACCTTGTCTTAGAAGAATTGCGTATACATGGCGACACCACTTTCGAAACCCGCGCCCGGTTAGCCGCTAAAGTATTCCGGCATACCGCATCTTATGATGCCGCGATTGCCGACTACCTTACTCAAAAAGAACAGAGACGTTTTCCCGAACAACTAACCCTTTCTTTTACCCGAAAACAAAACTTACGCTATGGAGAAAACCCACATCAAAACGCGGCATTCTACGCGGGGAAATCGTGTGGCTATTCTATGGCATGGGCAACACAAATTCAAGGTAAAGAATTGTCATTTAATAATATACAAGATGCTGATGCCGCCTTGCAAATGGTAAGAGAGTTTTCACTGCCCGCGGCAATTGCCGTGAAACACAAAAATCCTTGCGGAGCAGGTATAGGACATTCTATCATGGAAGCATGGACCCGTGCTTACGAGGCAGATACCGTATCTATTTTCGGAGGTATTGTCGCTTTTAATAGAGAAGTTACCCACGAAATCGCGCAACAACTCAAACCTATCTTCCTCGAAATTATTCTTGCCCCTTCTTTTGCCCCGGAAGCCTTAGAGATACTCTCCGCGAAGAAAAACTTGCGTCTCATGACTTGCGACATGAATAACAAACAAGTAAACAGCGAGATATATACTTTCGTGAATGGAGGATTGTTGGTACAAGACATTGACACACGCGAAGAGTTACCCATAGACCTGACTTGTGTTACCGAAAAACAACCTTCGGAAACAGAACTCGAAGATTTGCTTTTTGCCATGAAAATATGCAAACACGTGAAATCTAATGCTATCGTGCTCGCGAAAGGAGGCATGACTTTGGGAGTAGGTGCCGGTCAGATGAATAGAGTAGGTAGCGCGAAAATCGCGCTGGAAAACGCCCGTACCTTAGGGGTAACCAAAAATATCGCGCTCGCCAGCGATGCCTTTTTCCCTTTTGACGATGTAGTGAAAATGGCTGCCGAATATGGAGTGAGTGCCATCATTCAACCCGGGGGGTCCATTAGGGACGTTGATTCTATAAAAGCATGCAACGAACTTGATATCAGTATGATATTTACCGGAATTAGACATTTTAAACATTAAAAAAAGCAAATTACATGCGGCAGAAAAAAAATAGGTTTGCCCTTTTCGCTTTTATGTGCCTTTATTTTCTCGTGAACAAGGAAATGACATTCGCGCAAGATACCGTAGACTATTTTATTACCAATGAGCAAATCAAAGTATGGGGAAACAAGTATCGCGGGTGGCATTACTATCCCGGAGCCATTATCCCTGATAAGTATGCTATTCCCGGGTTTGAAGACTTTCATAGTTTTGATGTGCCTTGTGTTTATCAATTGCCCGATGACAGTAGTCGTTGGTATATGAGTTTTATCGGGTTCAACGGGAAGGGCTATCATTCTTTCGTGGTAGAAAGTCGCGACCTGCTACATTGGGAAAAACCTCGATTAGCGATGGGCTTTGGTCCGACAGGCGAATTTGACCACGGGGGTAGCGTGATTGGCGGCTTTTTGTACGAAAATTGGAAAGTAAACGATAAGCGCGTCTTAAAAAAACAAGACGGTAAATACTGGACCCTTTATGGCTGTTACCCGCGACAAGGGGATTATGAACTGCGTCCAGGATATGAAGGCGTTGCTTATAGTGAAGATGGTATCGTGTGGAAAAGAGCACTTCAAGAACCAATATTGTCTATTTTTCAGAAAGATGTGAAAGAATGGGAAAAAGATTGTATCTATCAACCGTGGCTGGTAGAGCACGAAGGTACCTATTACAATTTCTATAACGCGGCTCATGGCATTATCGAACAATCAGGATTAGCCTTTTCCAACAATTTGCTGCATTGGGTACGCTATCCTTATAATCCCGTGATGTCTAATCACCCGGGAGGTTATGACGACTGGTTTGCCTCCGACCCCAAAGTATATCAAGATGGAGACCACTGGATCATGATATACTTTGGGGTCGGGAATGGCGGCGCCAGCATTATGATCGCCTTCTCCCGCGACTTGCTTCATTGGTACCATGACCCCGAACCACTCTATAAATTTGGAGGACACCCCTCCGGATTAGATCAACAATACGCCCATAAAATCTCGCTAATCTATAATCCAAAAAACAACACCTCCTATCTCTTTTATTGTGCCGTGGGAAATGAAGGTCGTACCATCGGACTGCTAACAAGTAAAGTTTTATAATATCATTTTTTTATGACATCTTTTTTTAAAAAAACTGCACCAATCATTTGGTTATATTTATTTTTACTTTCTCCATGTTTTGGACAAATTCCTGTATCCGATTGTTTTAGGATATATTTAAAAGGAAAAGGCGGAACCCCTTACAAGGTAGATAATCCTGAGGCATTTTTGTCGCCTCGTGCCATTGACAAGCGATTACGGTTCGGCATTCCCATTACAGAAGAAGACTTGCCCTTAAACCCCGCGCACGAACAAGGCATCCTGACAATAGATCCGGATATTCGCGTACTTGCTCGCTCTAAGTGGTTGAATACAATAACGGTGTATTGTTCGCACCCAAACCTTCTCACGGCAATACAACAATTGCCTTACGTGGATAGCATCAGGGCAGTTGCCGCTTATGCTTTGGAGGCAGTTCCTGTTTTGACACCAGAGACTATGCTCGCGGCACTTCCCGCGCAATCGTATCGCGATGACGAGCCTGAACCTGACCCGCGTACACAATTGTCCATTCATCAAGGAGATATGTTGCAAAAAGCAGGATTTCGAGGCAATGGAATCTTGCTCGCCATGTTTGACGTAGGCTGGCGCGGCTTTGATACTATCGCGTATTTTCGCCCTCTCTATCAAACCGGACAACTCGCGGGTTTCAAAAACCTCGTCCCCCAATTTCACGACGACATATACGAAGGTCATGGGCATGGTACTAATTGTGCTTCAATTATATGTATGAATAAAGATGACGTGTTGACCGGTAGCGCGCCAGAGGCAACATTCTATTTTATTCGCTCCGAACACCCAGACTCTGAAAATCCCATAGAAGAAGACTTTTGGGCTTATGCCGCAGAAATTGCCGATAGTCTTGGCGTTGATGTCATCAGTTCTTCTTTGGGTTATACGCGTTTTCCCGATTTTTTTGATCCCACTGACCTCTCTTGGAATTACTCTCTTTGCAATGGTGCAAGTAGTATGGCTTCTAAAGCGGCAAGCAAACTCGCGAGCAAAGGCATCATTCTTTGTGTGGCACAAGGAAATGACGGCAATGACGAATGGAAATATCTCTGTCGCCCCGCCGATGCCTCTAATGTCTTGTCGGTAGGGGCTATTACCCCCGACAAACAGCACGCGAACTTCTCGTCATTTGGCCCTTCGGCTGACGGCAGAATAAAACCCGATGTATGCGCGATAGGGTCCTCTACCGCTTATATTGATGATAGCGGTACGCTACAATTTGGCAATGGTACCAGTTTGGCAACCCCCGTAATTGCCGGATTGACGGCTTGTTTGTGGCAGGCTCTACCCCACAAAAATGCCTTCGAAATCATGCAAATCGTGAGAGAAAGCAGCCATCTCTTTCAAAATCCAAATGATTCGTTAGGATACGGCATCCCCAATTTCTATGAAGCATATCTCAATCATCGCCTTGGAGTGTCGCCCGTGAAAAATAACACAAGAAATCACGTGTTTTTATTCCCGAACCCTACCTCTTGTTATCTCTCTATATTTTCGGAAAAACCCATGCAGTCGGCAACAATATATACCCTCGCGGGACAAGAAATGCTTCATGCCGACCTGTCGGGTATTTCGCGCGAAACACTTAATATAACAACGTTATCGTGCGGGATTTATCTCGTGAAAATCGTGGATACACGAGGAGGACAAACTACGCGAAAAATCGTGGTAATAGCACGATAGTCGTTGTCAATTTTTTAAGGATACCTCTAATAACACATTCCGTCATGCTGCCCTTAATTTTATTTGACAGGTTTAAAAGGGTGTGGGGCGAGGGGAAACTTGGCTAATGGATGATAGTCGCCAATAAGCCCAAGCACAGGGGCGGTTTTGATATGATATACCATTTGCACACTGTCGCGAACATCTTCTATTCCAAACCCGTGTCCTTCCAAAATCTCTTTGTAACTTTGGCTATGCAATTCGGTAAAACCATGACTCAGATTGTATTCTTCTCCATCAACAATAAAAGAGCGGAATACCCTATTCCCGGTTTCAATCGCCTCTTGGGGCAAATGTTTTTCGTTAATACTCAAAAAATAACGAACCCTTGCTTTTTCAAATCCCAAGAAACCAGCCACGCGGTCGTGCGAGCGCACATGTACGATATTTTCAGTAACATGCCCAAAAAGCCATCCCAATAAGTCGTAGAAATGTATGCCTATATTGGTAGCAATGCCGCCACTTTTCAGGTCATCGCCCTTCCATCCTGCATAAAACCATTTCCCGCGTGCCGTGATATATCTTAAATCTACTTCATATACTTTGTTTTTGTTGTCCCGCCTTATTTTTTCTTTCAAAGCACGTGCAGAGTCATGCAATCTCATTTGTAGAATGGCATTCACTTTTTTATTATTTTCGGTTTCCATTTGCTGCAAAGTGTCAAGATTCCAAGGATTGAGTACCAATGGTTTTTCGCAAATCACGGTAGCCCCCAGTCGTAACCCGTACCGGATATGAGCATCGTGTAAATAATTAGGTGTACAAATAGTCAGGTAATCTATGGGGGTTGAACTGTTTCTCAGTTTGGAACAATGCCGGTCAAAGAGTTCCATTTGGGTAAAGAAATCGGCTTCGGGAAAAAAATTGTCAATAATGCCTACACTATCGGAAATGTCGTAAGCAGCAATCATTTGATTTCCTGTTTCTTTAATGGCTTTAAGATGTCGGGGAGCGATGTAACCGCCTACTCCCATAATCGCGAAATTTTTCATTTTAATTTTTGAAGTAATATATTAAAAAAAAAAAAACAGGAAAAAAGCCAAAATGTTTTTCTCCTGTTTTTTCATTAAAAATGCAGAAGGATATTATTTTTCTTCTGCTTCTTTTTTACAGCATTTTTTTGCTTTGCAACAATTGGCTCTAAACTCGTCAATGAGTGCTTTTTTAGCCTCTTTTTCTAAGTTTTCCCAATTTTCCCAACTTGCTTTGAAGGCTTCGCATTTTGCTTTGGCTTCGGGACACGCGGGTTCTTCTTTACCCTCGCATTTTTCCGCGCATTCTGCCATTTTTTTATCAATGCATTCCTTCGATTTCAGCAACAATTCGTCTTGTCGTTCCGGGGTCAAATTTTCCCAATTCTTCCAGTCGGCACAATCGGCTTTCTGTTCTTCGGTCATTTCCTTGCAACAAGGGGTCTCTTCCTGAGGCGTGCCTTCCGCAACTACTTCATCTGCCTTGGGTTTATTTCCACAAGAAGCAAAAACAAACATTGCAGCCACTGCAATCATCATGATTTTTTTCATAGCTTTAATTATTTTTTATTAATAATAAAATTTACGTTGCAAAAATACACAAAAAATATTATATCACGAATTTTTTTTTTCGAGAAGATAAAAAAAATGTTAAAGATAACGGTTATAGTATATCTTTTCCGGGTTAAATTTATTTTTTGGTTTTTGAGGTTGTTCGGTAATAGCGGGATATCCAATCGCTATCATGTTAAAAATGACAATATTTCCGGGCAGGTTTAGCATTTTATTCAGTTTTATCACGTTTTCTTTTCCCACGAAAGCGTGAGGAAACACGCCTGTCCACACGGCTCCTAATTCCATTTCTTCGGCGGCAAGCAAGATATTTTGTGAGGCTGCCGCACAATCTTGCACCCAAAAGTCGCCTCCTACCCCTTCGATAGTTTCCATCATGTCCCCGCATACCGCTATCGCCGCACCCGCCTCCGGCAACATCTTCGCGTAAGGTAAAAGGGCGGCTATCCTGTTTAACAAATTTTTATCCGTAATAGCAATAAATACCCACGGCTGCTGATTTTTCGCGGTAGGTGCCGCCATGCCCGCCCGAATTAACTCTACCAAGGTCTTTTTACGAACACATCTTGTCGAGTCATATTCGCGCGTGCTTTTACGACTAAAAATCGCGTTATACATGAGTTACCTTTGTTCTTAAAACTTTTAACATATCTTCGGTCATCTTATCGAGGTTGTAAGACGGTTTCCACCCCCATTCTTCGCGGGCACAATGGTCGTCCATGCTATTGGGCCACGAATCTGCAATCGCTTGTCTTACGCTATCCAACCGGTATTCCATCTTAAAATCCGGCTCGTGTTTCCGTATCTCGGCATATAGCATTTCGGGGTCAAAACTCATAGAGGCAATATTGAACGCGTTGCGATGTTTTAGTTTCGCGGGGTCTGCCTCCATGAGTTGTACAATAGCATGCAAAGCATCGGGCATATACATCATGTCGAGAAACGTGCCTGCTTTTAACGGACAATAAAAGGTTTCGCCTTTCACCGCGGCATAATAAATTTCCACCGCGTAGTCGGTAGTGCCGCCCCCCGGTAAGGTAACATTGGAAATAATGCCGGGGTAACGTACCGAACGGGTATCTACCCCATAACGATGAAAATAATAGTCGCTCAGCAATTCTCCGGTTACCTTAGTTATCCCGTAAATGGTACGCGGTCGTTGCAACGTATCTTGCGGGGTTTGGTCATGAGGCGTATCCTGACCAAATGCCCCAATAGAACTGGGGGTAAATAAGGCTGTTTTATATTCGCGGGCAACTTCCAAGCAATTGAGTAAAGCCCCAATCCCCACGTTCCAACCCAACATGGGAGTTGCCTCTGCCTTTGCCGATAAAATCGCCGCGAGATTAAAGATAGTATCTATCTCATATTTTTTCACAGCAATAGCGATATCCTCCGCTTGAGTTGCATCAATTTTACACGAGGGTCCCGCCTCGCGTAATTCTCCTTTGAGTGGATAAATACAATCAGCAGCCACTACATTGTTTACTCCGTAAATATTTCGTAAATAAGGAGTTAATTCTGAGCCTATCTGTCCACAAGCCCCTATGACAAGTATCTTTTTCATGATTAAAGAATCATTAAACTTTATTAAAAAAAACTATCGCGAAAATAAACAAAATCTTTTTCCTTCAATCGAAAAAAAACACGTATTTTTGTCCCCGTGAAATTTTTTATTCAAAAATATAGAAGAAGATGGATATAATCAAATTGGAACAATTAATTTCTGTGGTCAAATCACGTCCTCGGAAACGGTTAGTTGCAGCATTTGCCAATGATGATCACACGATTTCGGCGGTACATGCTGCTGTTCAAATGGGCATGATTGAGGCTACGTTGGTAGGTGATGCGACACTCATTCATTCTACTTGCAAAAATTTGGGGATAGATAGTACCTTATTTCATATCGTGCACGAACCCGTGGATACGGCTGCTGCTCTTTTGTCGTGTGATTTTATTCACCGGGGCGAGGGCGACATTCTCATGAAAGGATCACTTTCTACCGATAAGTACATGCGTGCCATATTGAATAAGGAAAAAGGGTTATGCCCGCCTAACGCGTTGCTTACTCATGTCGCGGTGTTGGAACTTCCATCGTATCATAAATTATTGTTTATAAGCGACTGCGCGATTATTCCACAGCCCGATTTTAAGCAGAAACTATATATCATGAATTTGTTGATACGCACTGCTCGCTCGTTGGGAATAGTTCAGCCTAAGGTAGCCATACTTTCGGCTACCGAACAAATTTCTCCGGCAATGCAATCCACGGTAGAGGCTGCCGCGTTAGCCCAAATGGTGCAGCATGGTCAAATTGCTCACGCGCTTGCCGATGGTCCGCTTTCATTAGATCTTGCCATTGACCGCGAAACCGCGAGTTTGAAAAAGTACGAGAGCCAAGTAGCCGGAGATGCCGACTGCCTGCTTTTCCCCAATATCGAGAGTGGTAATATCTTTTACAAAGCCTGTACAAAATTTGGCGATGCCCACGTAGGCGCGTTCCTTGCCGGGGCAAAAGTCCCTTGCGTGCTATCTTCGCGGGGCGATTCTGTCCAAACCAAACTATACTCTATCGCGATGTCGGCAATTTCTCAATAACCTTTGTTTTCAAAAATATGCATCTATTTATAAATCATAAATTTCATGAAATACGATATGATTGTCATCGGGAGTGGTCCCGGTGGTTACGTGGCTGCCATCAGGGGTAGTCAATTGGGCAAAAAAGTGGCGGTAATAGAGCAAGCCGAAGTGGGCGGTATTTGCCTCAATTGGGGCTGTATTCCTACCAAAGCCCTGCTTAAATCGGCTCAGGTATACCGGCAAATGCAGGAGGCTACCTCTTATGGTATAAAAGTAGAAGGTAACCTTGTAGCAGACTTTCCCGCGATGATAAAACGCAGTCGCGATGTCGCTGCTACGATGAGCAAAGGGGTACAGTTTTTACTCAAAAAGAATAAGATAGACCTTATATCCGGGCATGGTTGTCTCGCGGGCGAACATGCCGTAGAAGTTACCAATGCCGAAGGTGCCGTGCAAACCTATACTGCCCCGGACATTATTATTGCTACCGGTGCCCGGTCGCGCTCTTTGCCTCAAATTCCACAAGACGGTAAAAGAGTATTAGGATACCGCGAAGCCCTTTCTCTTACCCAATTGCCGGAACGAATGGTAGTTATAGGCTCAGGAGCAATCGGTAGCGAATTTGCTTGTTTGTATGCCCATTTGGGAACGAAGGTTACATTGGTAGAATATTTGCCCAATATCGTGCCTTTGGAAGATGAAGAAATTTCAAAGCAATTGGAACGCGTGTTTCGTAAAGTGGGTATCACGGTGATGACCGCAGCCACGGTAGAACAAGTTAATACTACCGGTAACAATTGTGAAGTGAGCGTGAAAGACAGTAAGGGGAACCCGACAAACCTCGCGTGTGATGTCGTACTCTCGGCGGCAGGCATCGTGCCTAACGTGGAAAATATAGGATTGGAAAACGCGGGGGTAATACTCGACAAGGGCAAAATTGTTGTAGATGAATACTATCGTACCCCTGTCGCCGGCGTGTATGCCATTGGCGACATCGTGTATGGACCGGCTTTGGCGCACGTGGCTTCTCACGAGGCTCTCATTTGTGTAGAACACATTGCTGGTCTAATGGTTACCCCGTTAGATTACAATAACATTCCTGCCTGTACTTATACTTTTCCCGAAATAGCCTCGGTAGGCATGAGCGAAAAGGCAGCCCTTGCCGCGGGAAAAAACATCAGGGTAGGCAAATTCCCATTCACGGCTTCGGGAAAAGCCACGGCTTCGGGACATAGAGACGGTATGGTGAAAATCATTTTTGACCGTGAAACAGACCTATGTTTGGGCTGTCATTTGATAGGAGAAAATGTTACCGAGATGATTTCGGGGATAGTGCTGGCACGGGCACATGAGGTTACCGGTCATGACATTTTACATGCCATACACCCGCATCCTACATTGTCGGAAGCCATCATGGAAGCCACCGCCACTGCCTACGGACAAGCCATTCATTTATAAAACTTTGAAAAATGCAACCACCGTATCGCGTACTAATCTATTGGAAAAATTATTTTAACCATTTCAACAATTAAAAAGTTTTTTGTATCTTTGCAGCCAAAATTAAGCGGTAGTAGCTCAGTTGGTAGAGTGAAAGCTTCCCAAGCTTTAGGTCGCGGGTTCGAACCCCGTCTACCGCTCAAAAAATCAATAACTTTCTTTGTTATTTTATTGCAAGCGCCTTTACGGACGGGCACTAAATAAGGGATATTGTTTCCAACCCCATTGTTGTAGACGATATTGTAAAGAAGTTTTGAGTACCCCCAGCCCGTACATCACGCTTCGGGAAAAATTGATGGAAGAGGCATCTTTAAAGTAACGGGTAGGACAAGTAATTTCAGCAATTTCGTAACCAGCGTTAAATATTTGTGCAATCATTTGATTGTCAAATATAAAATCGTTAGAATTAGCCATAAAGTTGACTTTTTGCAGCACTTCTTTCGCGAAGGCACGATACCCTGTATGGTATTCTGCTAACTTTTGATTCATCACTATATTTTGGAATAAGGTCAAGCAGCGATTAAAAAAGTATTTGTAAAATGGCATCCCCCCTTTTCGAGCACCTTTTCCCAATATACGTGACCCTAAGACCACGGGGTATACTCCATTTGCAATCAAGGCGACCATGGATTCTATCAAGCGTGGGTCGTATTGATAATCAGGGTGTAGCATGATGACGATATCTGCCCCCAATGATAATGCCGCCTGATAACAGGTTTTTTGGTTCGCGCCATATCCTTTATTACTCTCATGCGTGAGCACGTGTTTTATCCCTATCTCTCGTGCCGATTGAACCGTTTCATCTACCGACCCGTCATCTACCAAAATAACCTCGTCCACGATGTCCATAGGAATTTGAGTATAAGCCTGATACAAAGTCTTTGCCGCGTTGTAGGCGGGTAAAACTACGCATATTTTTCTGCCTTTTAACATCTGTTTGCTTTTAAAAGAATAGTCAAATAAATTCGCGAATTTACATGATTTTTTCCAAAATCTTGTTGTATCTTTGCCCTTGTTTTTAAAAAAACTATTTTTATTATAAAAAATTATTATTCAATATCTTAATAAAATAGAGCATGTACAAGATAGAACGACATCCCATATTAGACCTCTCGGCAGGGTCGACTGTTTCTTTTGAATTTCGGGGACAAATGGTTGTTGGGGAAATAGGATACACGATAGCCACCGCGTTACATAGGGCGGGCTTTCCTATTCATAGTCATAGTTTTGACGGTCGAGAAAGAAGCCTTGCCTGTGGCATAGGCAAATGTGGTGCCTGCGAAATGCTTGTTGACGGACAAATCAAACGGATTTGTATCACCAAAGTAGATGGAGTAAAAAAGGTAGAAGAAATTCCCGCGAATTATTTGCCGTATCCTTCTCATGTAGTAACTTCTCACGAATCAAAAATACTGAAAACAAGTGTAGTCATTATAGGAGCGGGTCCCGCGGGGCTATCCTGTCGCGAGGAACTGAATAAACACGCTATCCCTAATCTCGTGATTGACAGCAATGACCGCATCGGGGGACAATTTAACATGCAAACTCACCAGTTTTTCTTTTTTGAGCAAGAACAGCACTATGGAGGCATGCGCGGTTTTGACATCGCGAATAGTCTCGCGGGCAACAATCAAGACGGCATATTGCTCAATACTACAGTTTGGGACATTTTAGAAGGGAAACGTGTAGCCGTGAAAAACATGCTCACCCAGCACGTGTTTTATGTAGATGCCGAATACATCGTGGTGGCGACAGGGGCAGTACCTTTCATGCCTTCCTTTGAAAACGATGACCTGCCGGGCGTGTATACGGCGGCTGTCGTTCAGAAAATGATGAACATAGAGCATACCTTATTGGGCAAACGGGTCTTGTCCATAGGAGCCGGCAATATTGGATATCTCACTTCTTATCAATTAGTTCAGGCAGGTGCGCGGGTGCGTGCCATTATTGAGGCTATGCCTCACGAGGGCGGTTTTCCCGTACAAGCCCATCGTGTGCGCAGGTTAGGAATACCTATCCTGACTTCTCACTTGTTACTGCGCGCGATACCTAATGCCGAGCATACAGGCATTATTGGAGCAGTCGTTGCACATTGTCAGGATTTTAAACCCGTACCGGGGACAGAGAAAATCATAGAAGACATTGATCTCATTAACATTTGTACCGGATTGATTCCTGACGATGCGTTATTGGTTAAAGCCCGTACGGTTTTTGGCTTACAAGCGTGGGGGGCAGGCGATGCTGTGCAAGTAGGAGAAGGTACCTGCGCTGTTCTTCGCGGACAACAAGTCGCCTTAGAAATCGCTATGAAATGTGGGAAAAAGATACCTCTTGCCCGCTATCTTGTCTTATCCAAAGGATACCTTGATTCGCGACAATCTCCCGTGAAAGTACTTGACTGTTCGCGAAAACCGTCGCCCGAAAGGATGAACTGCAAGAAAGGTTTCGCGGTAATAAATTGTTTGTATGGATTCGCGTGCAACCCCTGTACTTTTGCCTGCCCGCACGGGGCTATCAGCAAAAACTCTACTGCCGACGTACCCACGATAGACTACGACCGGTGTACTGGTTGTATGGAATGTATTTCACACTGTCCGGGATTGGCAATCTTTGGTTATCGTATAGACAAACAATGGGTCTTCCTGCCCTTTGAATACGAGGCAGAAGAAAACGCGGAGGTAGTTGTGGTGAACGATAACGGGGATATCGTGGGCAATGGCGTGATTGAAAAAATTATTCACAAACCCAACCTCACGCACCTTGCTCGGGTAAAAGTGCACAACCTCACGGGAGAAGCATTAACTCAAGTTACAGGATTTATCCTGCAAACCCAACTGCCCGTTCCGGTGCATAAAATTCCCGCCGACAAAACTCAATTGCCGCCGGCAAAATCTTATATATGTCATTGTGAAGACATAACGGCAGATACGATTTTAAAAGCCATCGGGGACAGGAAAATATTTTCGTATGAAGAGTTGAAACATGTTACACGAATGGGTTTTGGCGCGTGTAGAGGAAAACGCTGTTTGCCGCGGGTGGTACAATTGCTGCGGGCAAATGGCATAACAATTACCGGAGAGGCTACTCCTCGCGCCCCCCTCGCGACCCCTTTGACTTTGGGAGAACTATGCCCCACGTTATCGCCGGAAGTTGTCCTGACATACCCTAATTACCCAACAACAACACGCGTACAAAGCGACATCTTTATCGCGGGCGGTGGTATCGCGGGGAGTGCACTCTTTCGCTATTTTTCCGAAGCAGGACAAAAAACCGTGCTTTGTAACGCGGAGAAAGGCTCTTCATGGCGCAATATCGCCGGAGGACGACCTGCCTTTTCCGTGCCGGAAATTGCCGACATCGCGAAACATAATATGCAAATATTTAAAGAAATACAAAACAAGACAAATATCAACTATCACCCTATTCGTTACGTTGGATTTGCTCACGATACCCAAACTTGCAAAAACTTGGAAGCCTCAATGGCATGGTCGGACGCTTTCATGATAGAACCCTCCGATTTCCAAAAAGAAATATCTCCTTATTTTAATCCCCACTTGTCAACATATAAAGCAGCACTCATCACCCGTGACTGTTGGCAGGCTACCCCAGGGTTAGTGCTCGATTATTTGAGACATGTTGGCGCATCTCGCGGCGGCGTGTTACTCGAAGATACCAAAGTAGTCTCCGTACACCGTGACAATGACAACTTCGTGGTACTCGTACTCACTCACGACAAACAATACATAGAATATTACTGTAAACATTTTGTCAATGCCTTAGGTAGTAATGCCGCTACTTTTGCCCAACAAATGGGAATAGATACCGGACTCTTTCCCGTGAAACATCAAGCCTTCATTACCAGAAGGCTTCCCTTGATAGGCAAAGACGGGAATAACATGGACATGCTTATTGATAGGCGACACTACAAAGGGTTCTCTGCAGTATATGGACAACAATTACGCGAAACCGGACAAATTATTGGCTGTGCTTCTCCTGACAGCGACCCCATGGAAGCATGTAAGGATTTGAAAATAAATAATAAAGAATTTTTAGAAATCTGTGCCGAAGTCTTCACTGCATGGATACCCATGCTACGCTCTATCCCTTTGCAAGCCACGTGGGCAGGCTATTACATCGAACCCCGGTATATCGTGGACCCCGATGTCGGCATCCTCGCGGGACTGCGCGGACACGGGTTTATGCTGGGACAATATTTCGCGAAACTCTACGTGGACAAATACATGCAACAGCCTGTACCCGCGTACATGAACCGACTATCTTTAAAAGGCGACGGGCTCGCCGAAACTGCATTCAAATAAAATTCGTATTGACTTTTCGCGTTTAGCGAACAATAATGAATTTTTATGTACATTTGCATCACGTTTCTTATAAATTTATTAATCATTTAAAAATTATGGCTATACCTTTTTCTCCTCCTCGAATAGATGAAAAAACGCTTGCTTCGGTTAACGAGGCTTTGTTGTCGGGCTGGATCACGACGGGTCCGCGCACCAAAGCATTTGAAAACCACCTGTCAACTTACACGGGAGCAAGTAATGTATTGTGTGTCAATTCTGCAACCGCAGGGTTAGAACTGATATTGCGGTGGTTTGGGGTAGGTGCGGGAGACGAAGTCATCGTACCGGCATATACCTATTGTGCAACAGCAAATGCCGTGTTACACACGGGAGCAACTCCCGTTATGGTTGATATTCTTGACGACTTTACCATTAATCCACAGCAAGTACGGTCGGCAATTACCCCGCGCACCAAAGTCATCATTCCCGTAGATTTGGCAGGTTACCCTTGTAACTACGATGACTTGTATAACATTGTTAATACCCCCGATATCGTGAGACTGTTTACTCCAAATAACCGGAAACAAGAACAGTTAAATCGCATTTTGATATTGTCGGATGCCGCACACTCGATAGGCGCGACCTATCGAGGAAAAAAAGCAGGTTGTCTCGCCGATATTACCGTATTTTCCTTTCACGCGGTGAAAAATCTTACCACAGCAGAAGGAGGTGCTATTTGTTTGTGCTTACCACATCCTTTTGATAACGAGAGTATTTATAAATATTTACGCACTTTTTCTTTGCACGGGCAAAGTAAAGATGCCTTGGCAAAAACAGGATTTGGACAATGGCGATACGATGTAACCGAAGCCGGTTACAAATGTAATATGACAGACATACAAGCGGCAATAGGTCTTGTAGAATTAGAACGTTATGACGAGATGCTCCACCGCAGAGAAGAAATCTTTGACCGCTATTCCCGTTGGTTTGCCCCGTATGATTGTTTTAAAATCCCGGAATACAAAAATCAAGAAAAAACATCCTCTTTTCATGTTTATCTATTAAGAATCAATAATATAACAGAAGAAGAACGAGATCAGATCATCGAGGATATTGCAAAGGAAGAGGTGGCGACTAATGTTCATTTTATTCCTTTACCCTTGTTAACGCTTTACAGGGAACAAGGATACCGCATGAGCGACTATCCAAAAGCCTACGAGCATTATGCCCGCGAAATTAGTTTGCCCGTGTATTTCACGTTGAGCGATGAAGATACAGACACGGTAGCACGGACAGTTATTGAAAGTACACGAAAAATTATCTCATGAACTCATCTTCCTTAAATATCAATATACAGCAAGCCGAAACAAGCATACTCGCGGGAGTTTCTACCGCGAGTACCCCGCGTTCCAAAGTGGTGGAATATCTCGAAGAATTGGCTTTTTTGGTCGATACTGCCGGAGGTACCGTGGTAAAAACCTATATACAGCATTTGCCCTATCCTGACCCTAAAACCTATCTTGGCAGTGGAAAATTGAAAGAGATTGCTGACTATATATCCGAACACGGCATTCAAATGGCTGTTTTTGATGATGAATTGTCGCCCTCTCAAACTCGAAACATAGAAAACGTGTTACAATGCAAAGTGTTGGATAGAACACACCTTATACTTGACATATTTGCCCGTCGCGCACGCACTGCTCACGCGAAAACACAAGTAGAACTTGCTCAATATCAATATCTATTACCGCGACTTACGCGTATGTGGACTCATTTGGAAAAACAGCGAGGCGGCATAGGAATGCGCGGACCGGGAGAAAAAGAAATTGAAACCGACCGCCGTGTGATTAGAGACCGCATTCGTTTGCTCAAAAACAAACTCGAAGAAATAGACCGGCAAAAGACTACTCAACGCGGACATCGCGAACCTTTCGTGCGCGTTGCCTTAGTAGGATATACCAACGTGGGAAAATCAACCCTCATGAACCTGATGAGCAAATCGGAAGTCTTTGCAGAAAATAAACTGTTCGCGACCTTAGATACAACCGTGCGCAAAGTAGTCGTAGATAATCAGCCGTTCCTGCTATCTGATACCGTGGGTTTTATCAGAAAATTACCGCACGGGCTCGTAGAATCCTTTAAATCAACACTTGACGAGATTCGCGAAAACGACATCTTGTTGCATGTCATTGACATTAGTCACCCCGAATGTGAAGAACAAATGGCAGTCGTACATCAAACTTTAAGCGATATCAAAGCCGGAGACAAACCAATAATATTTGTTTTCAATAAAATAGATAATTACACGTGGATAGAAAAAGACGAGGACGACCTTTTGCCCAAAGAAAAATGTAATCAAACTTTGGATGAGTTAAAACAGCATTATTTGGCAAAAACATCGCACCGAAGCATTTTCATATCGGCAAAAACCAAAGAAAATATACCCGAACTTAGGCAATTGCTTCTCGAAGAGGTGCAAAAAATACTCATCCTTAAAAAATATGGGAAATAATTTATGGGGAAGAAAAAAAACAAACGAGAGTTCTTGTGGATTTTTGTCGTACTATGCATGGGGGTACTTATCGGGTACGGCATTTTCTTTGCCCCCAATTTTCAAGGGGAGAGTTTTTCTTTGCAAATAAAGGAGTCCTCGACAACCCAACAAATCGCGGACATGCTGTCGCGAACCGGTCATTTAAAAAATAGGCATACCTTCCTGCTCGCGGCACGCTGTTTGCTACCCGACAAAGTGAAAGCAGGAAAATATCGCGTAGAAACAAACGCGAATAATTTTAGTATCTTATTCAAAATACGAAAAGGACAACATTTTCCCGTGAAATTTACTTTCAACAATATCCGAACCCGACAAAATCTGCTCGACAAAATAGGACAGCATTTTTTATTTTCTCCCGAAGATTTGCAAAAGTTACTCGAAGATATGCACTTCTTACAACAATATCATCTAACGAAAGAAAATGCCTTAGTTATCTTTATTCCTGATACTTATGAATTTTATTATGACATCAATGCTGAAACATTTTTCGACAAGATGTACCGGCATTATCAGCGATTTTGGAATGAAGAACGGTGCCGTTTGTCCCGTGAATTAGGGCTTTCAGAAGTAGAAGTCGTTACTTTGGCTTCCATCGTGGAGGAGGAGAATTTCACGGGAAAAGAAAAATGCAGGATTGCCGGACTATATATCAATCGATTGCGAAAGAATATGAAATTACAAGCCGACCCTACGGTAAAATTTGCCGCGGGGGTTTTTTCTATCAAAAGAGTCCTATCGCAACATTTAACTATTGATTCCCCGTATAACACTTACATGTACGCGGGGTTACCTCCCGGTCCCATTCGTATGCCCGAAACCGCGACGATAGATTCTGTACTGCATTATGAGCATCATGACTATTTATTCATGTGTGCAGACTTTGCCCACCCCGGTACGCATATTTTTACCCGAAATGCAGACGAGCACCTGCAACACGCCCGTAAATATCACGTAACCTTAGATAAAAAAGGAATAAAATAGAAAGTGTAGAACCCGTTGTTGTAAAATCATAATGTTTTTGCCATCCAATTTCTGCATTCTTTGTCTTCGTTCATATATTCTTCTACCGTTTTTGGAGTAGAAAAAGGGAACGATGCCAATGTTTTTTCTATGATACTTGGGATTTGGGTAAATTTGATTTTTTCTTGCAAAAATAGCGATACGGTAACTTCGTTGGCAGCGTTGAGTATGCAGGGCATGTTGCCACCCGCTAATGAAGCCTCTCGTGCCAAACGCAAACAGGGAAATGTGCCCGTATCGGGGGGCATAAATGTAAATGACGGATAGTTGGCAAACGAAAATCGCGGGAAATGATTGGGCAAACGCGCGGGGTAAGTCAGCGCGTATTGTATGGGCAATTTCATGTCAGGCAAACCTATCTGCGCTTTTAGAGAGCCATCGGCAAACATCACCAACGAATGAATTGCCGACTGTGGGTGGACTATCACCTCTATTTTTTCTAAGGGGACAGAAAAGAGCCATTTTGCCTCTATTACCTCCAAGCCCTTATTCATCAATGTAGCACTGTCAATCGTGATTTTATTGCCCATGTTCCAATTGGGGTGCTTAAGCGCGTCTGCAGGCGTTACCGTTTGCAGAAAGGAGATGTCTTTTCCAAGAAAAGGACCCCCGGAAGCAGTTATTAACAATTTTTCAATAGGATTGTGAAACTCTCCTGCCAACGATTGGAAGATTGCCGAATGTTCTGAATCCACGGGGAAGATATTCACGGCTTTTTCTTGGGCTTTTTGGGTAATGATGTCCCCCGCCACGACTAAGGTTTCCTTGTTAGCAAGGGCTACCGGTTTCCCGTGAGCGATGGCATTCCATGTCGGGGGTAAGCCGGCAACTCCCACGATTGCCGATAATACCATGTCGATACTTTCCATTTCCACGATGTCGCGAAGAGAACTGTCCCCCGCGAAGACTTTAATATCCTCGCCCCACAAAGCATCTTTTACCCGCTCGTACTTGCTCTCGTCAGCAATAACCACCGCGTTGGGATTAAATTGTTTCGCTTGCGCGATGAGCAAATCGGACTGAGATGCTGCCGTAAGCACTTCTACTTTCAATAAATCGGGAAACTGTTCTATCACCTCCAAAGCCTGCCTCCCGATAGAGCCTGTCGAACCTAATATCGCTATTTTTCTTGGTTGCATAATTTTTTCTATATCAATTTGCAAATATACTAAAAAAAAAATACCTATAAATAGGGATATAAAAATACCTATATTCATGATATTTTTGTATCTTGTAATTAAAAATAGCATATCGTGCGTTTGTCGGGATTGAAAACGGGAGATAAAGCCATTATTATTAAAGTAATGGGACATGGAGGTTTTCGCAAGCGAATTGTAGAAATGGGGTTCGTGCGCGGTAAAACTGTGGAAGTATTGCTCAACGCTCCTCTTCGTGACCCGATCAAGTACAAAATCATGGGCTACGAAGTTTCGCTACGAAGGCAAGAGGCAGATCTTATTGAAGTAGTGAGTGTGAACGAAACCGAGAATATTGTACCCGCGTCAATATCTTCAACCGAGAACGTGGGCACACCTGTTTTTTTACCTCATGAAGCCCCCCATGTCGAAACGTGGCATGAAACCGCCCTTAAACGAAGAAGAGAAATCAACGTGGCACTCGTTGGGAATCCTAATTCGGGAAAAACCTCCCTTTTTAATGTAGCATCAGGAGCACGAGAACGGGTGGGCAATTATAGTGGGGTAACCGTAGATGCCAAAGTGGGACATTTTAATTTTCAGGGATACCGGTTTAATCTTATTGATTTGCCCGGCACCTATTCTCTCTCGGCATATACCCCCGAAGAACTTTACGTGAGAAAACACATCATCAACACCATGCCCGATGTGATTATCAATGTAGTAGATGCATCAAATTTGGAAAGAAATCTCTATCTTACTACCCAACTCATAGACATGAACGTGCGCGTGGTCATCGCGCTCAACATGTACGACGAATTAGAAGCCAGCGGGAACCAACTCGACTATGTCATGCTAAGCCAATTGTTTGGCGTGCCCATTATCCCAACAATCTCTAAAAAAGAATGGGGCATAGACAACCTTTTTCATGTCATTATTAACTTATACGAGGGATCTGATTATTTTGATGAACAGGGAAACATAGACCCCGACATTTTGCGATACCTCAAAGATTGGCACGATACAGAGGTAGGCGATAAAATACATCAGCCACAAATAGAAGATTATGTTCATCCCAAAGAAGAAAAACCCGGGGGCATGGAACATGTCTACCGGCATATTCATGTCAATCACGGGACTTTGCTCGAAAAAGCCATAGAAGATGTGCGCGTCTTAATTGCCCGTGACGAAAGCATCCGCACGCGGTTTTCCACTCGATTTCTTGCCATTAAATTGCTCGAAAATGATAAGGATATAGAAAATACAATCCTTACTTTACCTAACGGGCAAGCAATATTGAACGAGAGAGACTGTGTTGCCGCGCAGATACAGGAAAATCTCCGCGAAACCAGCGAATCGGCAATTATTGATGCTAAATACGGGTTCATTGATGGGGCATTAAAAGAAGTCTATAAAGATAATCAATCGCGAGGGAAGTCTCATACCAAACGAATTGATGCCGTGGTTACGCACCGCGTTTGGGGGTACCCGCTTTTCTTCGCGGCACTTTGGCTCATGTTTCAACTCACTTTTTCGATGGGACAATACCCTATGACTTGGATAGAATCGCTCGTGGGTTGCATTAGCACTTTCGCGAGTAACCTGCTCCCTGCCGGGATAGTGCACGACCTCGTAGTGAACGGGATCATCAAAGGGGTAGGTGCCGTGATTGTTTTTTTACCCAATATTCTTATTCTCTACCTGTGCATTTCATTCATGGAAGATACCGGCTATATGGCACGGGTCGCTTTTATCATGGACAAACTTATGCACAAAATAGGATTACATGGAAAGTCGTTTATTCCACTCGTGATGGGCTTTGGCTGTAACGTGCCCGCGATTATGGCTTCGCGCACTATAGAAAGCCGAAAAGCACGTCTCGTTACCATGCTTATCAATCCACTGATGAGCTGCAGTGCCCGTTTGCCGGTTTATATAGTGATGACAAGCGCCTTTTTTCCTCATTATAAAGGATTGGTACTGTTTGGCATGTACCTGTTGGGGATTGCCCTCGCGGCAATGGTAGGGAAATGTTTAAGTACGTTTGTTTTCAAAGGACAAGATATTCCTTTCGTGATGGAACTGCCCCCGTATCGCGTTCCTACCCCAAAAGCACTCGCGCGACATACTTGGGCACAAGGTAAACAATATCTCAAAAAAATGGGTAGCATCATTCTCATCGCCTCCATCGCGGTATGGGCGTTGGGGTACTTCCCGCGACAACCCGAGAACATCCCCCTTAACGTACAACAAGAAAACTCGTATCTTGGCAAAATAGGTAAAAGCATAGAACCCGCGATAGCCCCGCTCGGATTTGATTGGAAACTGGGAGTAGGACTAATCTCCGGCATCGGGGCAAAAGAAGTCGTAGTATCCACCCTGAGTATTATTTATAGTGGAAACGACAACGAACAAGCCATAAGTAATTTACCATCAAGATTACCCCTCACTCCCCTGCAAGCATTCGGTTACATGGTGTTCGTACTTATCTACTTCCCTTGTTTTGCTACCCTTGCCGCTATTCGCGAAGAATCGGGACGTTGGAAGTACGCCCTCTTTTCCATACTATACAGTACCGCCTTGGCTTGGGTTACGTGTTTTATCATCTATCAAGTCGGAACCCTATTGTTGTAAAAAATCGAGGATTGTTACCCCAAAAAGGGTTTAATTTTGGTTTGGAATTTAATGAAAAATGGCTTTCCAATTGTTAGAACGAGTTTTTCCCCCAATTTATACTTTTGGTTATCAATGATATAATAAAAAAATAAAAAAAATTTTGCATAGAGTTGTTATATTAAAAAAAAGTTGTATTTTTGCAGTCCCAAAAACGACCGACAGTTGGGGCGGCAGAATGGCAGGATAGGAGGTTTTAGTTGTAGGGAAAATAGACGTACATTG
>JAISUP010000058.1 GCA_031272025.1 Bacteroidales bacterium | reverse complement strand
TAGAGTTGTTTTGTGCGGTTGAACGTTTGCTGCGCGTATTTAAGGTCGCTTTCCGAACTTGTGAGCGTTGCCTGTGCCTGCGTAACTCGTTCAATCAGAGTTGATTTGTCGATTTCGGCAAGCAACTGCCCTTTTTTTACCTGCGAATTGAAATCCACAAAAATTTTTTCGATAACGCCCGACACCTGCGTACCTACTTCCACTTTATCGACCGGCTGCACGTAACCGGTCGCCGTAACCGTCGTTTCGACCGTGTTTTCCTGCACCTGTTCGGTGTTGAACACCGTTTCGCCTCTGCCGCCGCATTTCGTGAAAGCGAATATTCCTATAATTATCGCGAAAAAGGCACTCGTTAGTTTTATTGCATTTCTATTTTTCATAATTGAACAATTACGTAAAAATTAAATGCAAAAATACGTTTTTTTATCGGAATTTAAGGAAATCGTATTTGAAAAAAATGTTATACCATTGCACGAATGCCCCGTTTTCGCAGCCGTCCGGGGGTTTGTTTAAACATTCGTTTGCAATAGTCGTTAAAATGAGAAGGAGAGGTAAAACCAAATTCGTAGCCGATTTCGAGGATTGTTTTAGTGCTACAATTGATTTCGTGATATATTTTTTTGGCACGTTCTTGTTGTAACCATTTATTTGCAGACATTCCAAAGATACGGCGGAACCGTTTTTCAAATCCCGAATAACTGTAATTAAAGAAAACCACCATGTCTTTCACGAAACGGACATTGCTTAAATTTTGATAAATTTGGTTAGCGAAGGCGAGGTCGTTATTTAAGATAGGCAGGAAGAAGTGGCTCAATTGTTCTGTGTCAAAAAATGCTTTGAGCAGATAGAGAAATTCTTTTTGTTTTGCCTCGTAAAAATAGGAGCACAATATACCGGCATCGTGATAAAACAGTATCGTGTTCATGTAATGTTTGATTACATCGTTGCTGTGTAGCACGAATACCTCGTCAATACGGGTATTTCGGGTGAGCGAATACAATTCTTCCATGGGATAGTGCTCGCAAAAAACAACATCCCACGGGAATCTAAAAATAGTTGCTTTACAGTCGGTTAATACTTCTATCATTGATTTATTAGTCAATGGATGAAAGAAAAACTCGCCCGAGGAGATTACTTTAGGCTCAAACATGCCAAAAGTGATTTGCAAAGAGCCTTCGTTCACGAAAACAACTATGTTGGACGAAGGTTTAAATTCAAAAATCTCGCCTTTTTTAGAAGACTGAATTTCAATGGGGGCATCCCCAATAGATTGTTTGCATAACGCAACCGATTCTTTTTTCAATTTGTCCATATCTATAATTTTAAAAAAAGTTTCGACATTAAAATTTGAGACTGCAAAGATGATACTTTTTTCTTTAAAAATTACTACTTTTTTTTTCATTTCGTAATAAAAAGAATAAATAGGAAAAAAGAAATATCTATTAAAAAAAAAGCGAATATTTCGCGATATTTCTTTATATTTATAAATTTATGTTGTTTATGCTTTTCTTTTTCTAAAAAAGTGTAATAAAACTACGCATCCGGTGAGGCAAGAGGTACAATCGGCGGCAGCAGCAGAGAACCACACGCCATTTAATCCCATGAAATAGGGAAAAATAAAAAGAAAAGGGATAATAAAGATGGCTTGTCGGCTTAAAGACAGGAAGATAGCTGTGCGTGCATGCCCGATAGATTGAAAAAAATTGGATACTACGATTTGAAAGCCCACGAGAAAAAATAAGCAGGTATTGATACGTGTTCCTTGCACGATAATGTCGGCAAAGCGAGGGTTATTGGTAAAAATAGAGGCTATTTGATAGGGAAAAAGTTGCATGACAAGGAACCCGAACAGCGAGATGCCGGTTGCCCAAAATGAGGTAATTTTAAGGGTTTCCTTTACTCTTTCCATTTGATTTGCACCGTAGTTGAACCCGACAATGGGTTGCATTCCTTGCGTGAGACCGAGCACGACCATCGCGATAAGTCCCACGACACTATTGATAATTCCAAATGCCCCGATAGACAGTTCGCCACCAAGTGCCCCTAACTCGCGATTGCCGTAAGTGCCCAATTGCAAATTGATGATAATGGCAATAAGACAAGACATTACATGAATACTAAATGGCGACAAGCCCACAGAAAAGATGTCTTTGATAATAGATTTGGAAAGTCGAAATCCTGCCGGCAAAAAATGGATATATGGTTTTTTGCTCGCGAAATGCGCGAGTACCCAAATCATTCCTGAAATATAAGAAATCCCTGTAGCCCATGCTGCTCCGCGAATACCCCAATGAAAAACAAAAATAAAGAGAGGTGCAAGCACAACATTGATAACTACCGTGATCAAAACGGATATCATGGCTTTGGTAGGGTGCCCTGATGCACGCATGATATTATTAAGCCCGAAAAAAATATGAGAAAAGGTATTACAAAGTAGTACAACTTGCATAAAGTCGCGGGCATAAGTGATATTGGAAGGGGTTGCCCCGAAGAGATAAAGTAAGGGGTTGAGAAAGATAAGCCCCAACGCGGAAAAAACAACACCAATAATAACATTAAGTACCAACGCGTTTCCCAGAATATGAATGGCATCTGCCCGTTTTTGTTGTCCCATGCGAATAGATACCATTGCACTTGCCCCCGCACCAACTAAGGTGCCAAAAGCCACGGCAAGATTCATTAGGGGAAAAGTGAGAGCCAACCCCGATATTGCCATGTCGTCTACTCCTTTGCCAATAAACATACGGTCGATGATATTATAGAGCGAACTCGCGGTCATGGCAATAATCGCGGGTAAAGCGTATTGAAATAGCAGTGGTACTATCGGTTTTCTCGCGAGATCAATATTATTGTCGGTCATACTGCAAGATCTCTTTCGAGAAAAATTCTATTTGTACTCCGGCGGCGGCGAACATTTCTTCCGATTCTGTGCCACTATGATACTTTTTCTCGCAAACCACACGTTCTATCCCGCAATTAATAATGAGCATGGCACACACGCGGCAAGGGGTCATTCTGCAATAAAGCGTAGCCCCTTCGAGAGAAATACCGCGTTTCGCGGCTTGACATATCGCGTTTTGCTCGGCATGTACCGTACGCACGCAATGCTGTGTCTCACTCCCATCTTCGTGCACCGTAGTTTTGATTTGATGTCCAGCCTCATCACAATGCGGCAATCCAGTAGGAGAACCTACATAGCCGGTAACTAATATTTGACGCTCTTTTACAATCACACAGCCACTACGCCCCCTGTCGCAAGTCGCCCGCTTGCTCACGGTATTGGCAATTTCCATAAAATACTCATCCCACGAAGGTCGAATATTGGTATGATGCTCATTCATTGTTTAAAACAAATTTAACAAAATAATTAGTGCGCTTCAATTTTTCACTCCATCAATTTTAACAGACCATAGCCTCCGAAAATTTGCAGACCTAACCCGGGTAGACTAACCCACGGGTTTTGAGGGATAACAATACTGCTACCGGTGAAAATGTTTTCTATTCCTATGCCGAGAAAATATGCCGAGAAAACAGTCATAAAAAGGGCAAGAAATAAATATTTTTTTCCAAAAAAGTGAACAAATAGGCAGGCAGTACTTGCCAATATGCCCGATTTGATTAAAATCAAAGGTAGGACTTCCCACGCGGGCATCCCGAAAATAAAAGTATTGAGTATGGGCGACAAAATTGCCGTGAGCAATCCTGCCGAAAAACCGTATTTGCAAGCGGCTATCAAAGTAAAAAAGTAAATGGGCAAAAAAATTATCCCCCCTTGAGGCAAGAGATGACATATTTGAGGCAGCAACAAATTGCCTGCTATAAAAAAGGCACTGCACAAGATGGTCTTTATATCACGAATAAGAAACAAAGAACTTTCATCATGATATTCTCCCCATTGCCTATTATATACGGGGGAGGCTAAAATAAGTCCGGCATGGGGCGACATGTTCTTCATTGATTTTGACTTCATGATGCTATTTTATCCAAATTTTTAATTGATCAGGAATGGGAAAATGTCGTAATTTCGCAGGGCGATAGAGGTACCGCGTGCCACGGCTTTCAAGGGGTCGTCGGCGACATGCACTTTCAATTTTGTTTTCTTGGCAATACGTTTGTCTAATCCTCGCAAGAGAGAACCGCCGCCTGCCATATAAATTCCTGTTTTATAAATATCTGCCGACAATTCGGGGGGGGTAGTTTCTAACGCGTTGATGACGGCGGCTTCTATTTTCGAGATGGAGCGGTCTAATGCCTGTGCGATTTCACGATAATTGACTTTCACTTCCACAGGAATTCCCTGCAAGAGGTCGCGCCCATAAACTTCGTAATCTTCCGGTGGATTTTCTAAATCTTCTATGGCAGAGCCTACGTTAATTTTAATTTGTTCTGCCATAGATTCCCCGATGGCGATATTGTGTTTTTTGCGCATGTGCTCTATAATGTCGTAGTTAAATTCGTCTCCGGCAGTTTTGATAGATTTGCTGGTAACAATACCACCTAAGGCGAGTACCGCGATTTCGCTGGTACCGCCGCCTATATCAATAATCATGTTCCCGCTGGCATCGAGTACATCAATACCTATACCTATGGCGGCTGCCATAGGCTCGTGAATCATACGCACTTCTTTGGCTCCAGACTGTTCTGCCGAATCTCTAACGGCACGCTCCTCTACCTCCGTGATACCCGAAGGAATACATATCACCATTTTTAATGCCGAAGGAATAAGATAACTATTACTACTTGTCATCTTAATAAACGAACGTAGCATCAATTCCGTAGAGCGAAAATCGGCAATAACTCCATCTTTCAATGGACGAATGGTCTTAATCCCCTCGTGTGTTTTGCCGTGCATCATCAGGGCTTTCTTCCCTACTGCCATCACGTTCCCCGTATGCTTGTCTATCGCTATTATAGACGGCTCGTCTACGATAACTTTGTCATTATGTAAGATAACCGTGTTCGCTGTGCCTAAATCTATGGCTAATTCTCTGGTAAAAAATGAAAACAATCCCATGTCCTATAAATTGAAGTTGCAAAGGTACGTCATTTTTTTTAATTATCCCTTAAATCCGCAATTTTTTTTTAAATAACAGCAAAAAAATAATGATACAATAAAAATGACGATGAATCGTTTTATACATTTAAGATTTATTGCCAAACCTGTATGCGTTTAATTCGTCCGGTTATTCATTATCTTTCTCATTTTAAGGGACATATTGTTCTTGTTTTGGCATGTAATTTGTTATACGCGTTTTTTTCGCTGTTTTCGTTGGCGGCAGTAGTGCCTTTTTTATCTGTTCTTTTCGATAACCAACCGGTCGAGATGCTTAAGCCTGATTTCGCGTTAACTGCCGCTGCCCTGAAACAGTCGTACGAGTATTACATGGGGCAAATACTCTTGTCTTCGGGAAAAATTACTGCCCTGGTGTGGATTGGTATAGGCATGGTACTCTTTTCGTTTTTGTCTAACTTGTTTCGCTATCTCGCGTTTTATTGTACCGCTTCTATTCGAGTAGGTATTTCTCGATACATGAGGCAGGATGTGTATTATAAAATTACCCGGCTACCGTTATCGTTTTTTTCCCGACATCAAAAAGGAGATTTACTCAATCGAGTCGGAACGGACATGCAAGAAATTGAATGGTCAATTATTTCTACCGTGCAAGTGCTTTGTCGCGATCCATTTCTTTTATTGGCATATCTTGTTACGCTTTTTGGTATTAGTCTCAAACTAACCCTACTTTCGCTTGCCGTTTTGCCGCTCGCGGGGTTACTCATTTCCTATATTGGCAAACGGGTGCAGCACGAAGCCATTCCCGCGCAAAGTATGCTTGCCAAATTGAGTGCTCGTTTTGAAGAAACCATCGGGGGATTGAAAATTATCAAAGCCTATAACGCGGAAAAATTGTCTTCTGAAAATTTTAAGAAAGAAAATAGTACATACACGAAGATGATAACTAATATTTTTAGAATCAATGAATTAGGTGCACCTCTCATTGAATTTCTATGTATATTGTCGATAACGGTAATTTTGTTTTTGGGGATGCGTATCTCGTCTTTGGGGGGTAATTTGCCCGGGGAGGTGTTCGTGTTTTATATTCTCGTGTTTGCCCGTGTATTACCTCCAACCAAGCAGTTAGTATCGGCGTATTATAATTTCATGAAAGGGCAAGGGGCTTTCTCGCGGGTGCTTGATTTGCTTAATTCCGAAGAAGAGTCTCACGACACGAATCTTCCCGATACCGTTCCCGCTTTTAAAGAAAGCATTGTCTTTCGCCACGTTTCTTTTTCCTATCAGCCCCAAGAAGACAAGAAACGGGTTCTGAAAAATATCAACTTAGTTATTCGCAAGGGAACAACGGTTGCCATCACGGGGGCTTCCGGCAGTGGAAAATCTACGCTCATTGATTTGCTTTCCCGTTTTCACGACCCTACCGAAGGCAATATTCTCATAGATGGGGTTGATATTCAACGGTATCAAAGAGAGGCTATTCGTAAATGTTTTGGAGTGGTATCGCAAGACATCGTGCTTTTTAACGACACGGTTTTCAACAATATCGCTTTTGGGGAGGACATGCCGGTCGCGAAAGTACGGGAGGCGGCAACGCATGCGGGGGCAGATATTTTTATTGCAGAAATGAACGAAGGCTATCAAACTTCCGTGGGGGAATGTGGTAGCAAACTTTCCGGTGGGCAGAGACAACGGATAAGCATTGCCCGTGCCCTGCTTCGAGACCCCGACATCATCATCATGGATGAAGCCACATCAGCATTAGATACCGAAACAGAACGCGGAGTGCAACAGTCTATTCAATCCCTTTCAAAAGATAAAACACTGATAATTATTGCACATAGGTTATCTTCTATTCGCCATGCCGATTCTATTATTTATCTTGAAGATGGGCAAATTACCGAACAAGGAACCCACGAAGAGTTGATGCAAAAAAAGGGTGGCTATTTCAGGCTATGCAAAATACAAGGATAGGAATCATTTTACGCGTAACTATGTAGTCCGGCGAACCACAGGTTGACCCCAAGGTAGGTCATGAGCACGAACAAGAAGGCAAACACGGCAAACCAATGATAGCGAATATCTTTTTTAAAGAAAGCCGAAGATTTGTCTGCCAAAATGACGCTATATACCAACAAAGTAATGAGTGCCCATACTTCTTTTGGGTCCCATCCCCAGTAGCGTCCCCAACTCAAATTTGCCCATATAGAGCCACTAATAATGCCTAAGGCAAGCAACGCCACCGCGGGGACAAGCATTTGTCTCGACAATAAGGTAAGCGAATTTAAAGCGGGACTCGCGATACGTTTTCTATGCCATAGATGCACCAAAATATACATGATGGCAATGATAGTAATCAACGCGAATAAGGCATAGGCGAGCATGACCAACGACACGTGTATATTGAGCCAAGGCGACTGCAATACCGGCATGAGCGGGGTAACGCGGGGACGAGATACATTGAGAGAACATACCAACAACAAGAAACCCGCGAGCAACGGGGCGGCAAAAAATAAAATGTCTGATTTTTGGGCAAAAAACAAAGCAAATAATAAAAAAATCCATGAAAGCAACAAGAAGGTTTCGTGAGAATTGCTTACCGGAAAATGCCCCGACACATAAGTTTGGGCAATTATAAAAAATGTCTCTATGCTCGCTACTGCTGCCATCAATGCAAAGATTCCCCAAAAAGCAAATTTTAAAGGCTTATTGTATATATTTTTACATAAAAGATAAACAAAAGCAAGCAGAGACAGGAAAAGCACCACCGGAAAAAAGCGTGAGGGAAAATCAAAATGATTGAGACAGATTTCTATTCTCAATTTTAAGGGATTGATGGCGTTGGCTTCGGCGTGAGAAGATTGAAAAATAGCCATTTTTTCCAAAATCCTGTCTACCTCTTCGTGCTTGTTGCTGTCTACGGCTTCGTAGAGTAGTTGCAATATCCCCGACATAAAAAGCGTGTCTGTCGGGGCAATAATATGACTAAAATTATCTGTCGGGGCATACCACCGGTCATGTCGCGGGAATATGGATAACGTGCTACCTTGTGTCAATTGCATGATTACTGCCACTTTTTCCATGACCTCTGTTCTGCCCTTATGTGAAAGCGGCAGGTCGGCATAGTGGATTAGCAATTCTTTTGTTGGAGAATAAAGTTTGGTAAAAGAAATATATTTCGCGAGACCTAATTTTTGACGGAGTTCTTTATTTTTTATTTTGAGCATGGGTTCATGTTGCCATTCTTCGGGAAAAAAGAGCCACCCCGCGAGGACTTGCTCTGCCGTGAAGTGTTTGTATGTAGTTTTGCCCGTAAGTGTAATCGTGAAATCGCGGGCATAAGTACTTACCGGAGCCACACGACCTTGATAAAACAAAGAGAGATGTCCCAAACGGGAAGCCTCTTCGCGGGTAAGCGTGCTTTGTGCTTGCAAAAAATGTCCCGGAATGAATAGCAGCAATACCCCCGCGAGCAGATTTTTTTTCCTGCTTTTCAAAAAATATTTTCCTGCCATCGCGAGCAAAGAGAGTACAAACAAAAGGTATCCCGCGTAAGTAAGCATGGTCCCCGGTACGTCGCGACTTACCGACAATACCGACCCGGATAAATCACTGTCGTAAGACATTTGGTAAAAACGATACCCCCGATAGCGAAAAGGTTTATTCATAGATACTTCTGCATTAATAATTTGACCTTGATGTTGAATAGAAAAACTACTTTCATAGTTGGCGGGAGTTGGAGTCCCCGGGTAGGTAATAACCTTAAAATTATTGAGTGTCAATGAGAAAGGTAGAATAATATCTTCAGCATTTGTATTCATGCATGTCATAGGCTCCCCTTGTCGCAAATGCATGGAGCCTCGTGTCGCGGTTAAACAAGATAGCCAACCACCCAATAAAATTACGCCTACCGAAACGATTACCCCGAACCGGGGCAAAGCGTATTTGTAGTCTTTGTCAAAAATTGCCGTTACCAAAAACAACAAAAATGTAATAAGCACCAAAGCAATAAACCACCACGAATGATAAAAATAACGAAACGTGAAATTATTGCCTTTCAAAGTATCTACTATCGTAGCAACAATAAGTACCACCACGATAAGCCATAACCCTATAAAACGATTTTTTAAAATTTTATTCATCGTATAAAAGAAATAATAATCAATATTATGCAAAAAAAGGATAGCAAATTTCGGGCTAAAAACCAACGAATAAGGAACCAGTCTAATCCTAATTGTTCAAAATGTTTCCAATTTCCCATGGGTCCCATCCACCAACGGGGAGTAAATTTCCTGTCGGGGTCGTGAACAAATGCCGAGAGCATACGAAAAAGTGCCACGGCGAGGGGTAGCAGCAAAAAAGTAAACAAATAGTATGGCGAGAGAATTCCCGCCACAATCCCAATAAGTATCCCCGCGAAGGGTAAAACGTTGAGCACAAAAGAAACTTGTAGCATGGCTTTGGGGGTGTTGAGCCGTAACGCGAAAGTCATCTTTCCTACGGCTTTATCGGGCACGCTATCCATCACGGCATGAGTGTAAACAATATTCATGACGAGCAATCCTACCGGCAAAGAGACTATCAGTAGGGGCATACTGATTTGCCCGCACGCCGACACATAGACTCCGATCATGAGTAGGGGACCGAACATGATGCCAATCAAGATTTCTCCCAATCCCCGGTACGAAAGTCTCAGGGGTGCCCCTGAATAAGATATCCCCAACAAAGCACCGGCAAGGACTAACCACAAAATAATAAAACCTCTAAAATACCCTATCACTCCACCGCAAAGCAGGGCAATTGCCCCAAAAATAAGACAAAACCGAAGTAATTCCGAGAGGGTGGTTGCCCCTGAAGTGAGATAATGACATTTGTACAAGCGGGCACGAAACCCCTCGTGCTGTAACCGGTCTCGAAAATTGCTGTCCTTGTGCCTGTAATCAAAATAATCGTCAAATAAGTTTAGAGATAAGTGCGCCAGCAATATTCCAAACAAAGCAACGAGGCTTAAAGATAAAGAAAAATCGTTGTTTCGCGAAGCCATACATATTGCCAATATTGCCGGTAAAGCACTTTGAGGAAGTGCTTGATAACGAGCATTTCTTATCCAAAAAAGCAGTTTTTTCATTGCTCTGTCGCCAATGGGGTTTTAAATGCAGGTAATCTTAATACCTGACATGCTTTTTCAAAGAGCGCTTTCTCTTCTTCGGTTTGAGGTTCGAGAATTAAGCCATGTGGAGCAGATTTACCATTGCTGTCAATATGACAGAAAGTTACAAAACCATCTAAATGAATAAGATGTGCGGTTTTTGTTTCAAAAACTTTGGTATAAACGGTTAGAGAAGAGCGACCTGCATGTACTATTTGAGATTCAAAACAAAGAATTGCCCCCAAACGGGAGGGATGCAAAAATTCCAGCCCGTGAATTTTAAGACAAACGATATTCACCGGATTTAGAGCCATTGAAGCAGCAATAAATGAAGATTCTACGAACCATTCAGAACATCTCCCCGCGAATAAAGTGCCATGATGATTCAAATCTTCACTTTTTATCATCTTAAATGTGCTTGTTTTACTATTTTTCATAGATTTTGTTTTATTAAATAATTTAAATAAATCCTTTTATTTCTATATTTTCACGTTTTTTCCCATGTATACATCTAAGATTTTCCTTTTCAGGATAAAGTTGTATTTGCTTTGTATATAATCGTTTAGCGCGCTAATGTAATTATTTTGCTGTTGGAGAAGGTCTACGGTTGTAATTGAACCGGCGGTAAATTGGGCACGGTAAACGTCAAAGGTCTTTGAATAGGCATTTTGGCGAATTTTGGTGGTTTGATATTGATTGAAAGATGAAAGCACGTCTTGATATTCTGTAGCCACGGTTTGTTCTAAGTCAAGGGCGGTTTGTTTTTGGTCTAACTCGGCTTGCTGTAATGCAATACGACTTTGGGTTATTTTCGAGCGGGTGCGGTTATTGTCGTAAATGGGGATGCTCACCGACACACCAATTTGCTCGTTATGCCGGTCGGCAAGTTGTGTCCCGAATTTAGAAAAATTGGTATGCCCTGTTCCTACACTACCTTGTAGAGAAATCGTGGGTAAATAGTTCGCTTTTGCCATGCTCGCGTTAAGAGTAGCAATATCAACGTTATATGCACTAATTTTCAGGTCGGGCATGGTTTGCATAGTGTTTTCTATTACCTCCGCTATCGCGGGCAAAAGTCCCAAAGCATTGACTGCCGCCGTGTCGGGGTGGATAAGTTGCAGGTTCTCTGTCGCGGGCATCGACAGTAGTTTTTTTAACGACAATAGACTTTTGTCGCGAGAGATTCTCGTGTTAATCACGTTATTGCGGTCGTTGGCAAGTTGCGCTTCAAGAAGCAAATAGTCGCTTTCTAATATTTTGCCAAAACGATATTGCTCTTTGCCTTGTTTCCACTGTTCTTCGCTTGCCCGTGCAACTACTTCTTGATACCGGAGCAACTCGTCATTACCTATCGCGGTCAAAAATGCCTGCAAAATCTGTATAATTAGCGTATTCTCGTATTGAGAGGTTTGGTATACAGACATTTCTTTTTTCAATTGATTTTGTTTGACGGTACGGCTGATATTGCCTCCTTGATAAAGTGTCATGCTTGCATTGATAGAAGCGTTGCCCCCAAAAGAGGCGGGATTGTCTTTGCTGTTGCTCAAATTTTCACCAATCGATGCGCTCACGCTGGGCAAATATTCCATCTTTGATTGCTTATAAGCATCTGCCGCTGCCTCTTCCGACAGTTTCATCGATTGTAAAGTATAGTTGTGTTCGTAGGCGTAATTAAGACAATCTTCAAGGGTAAAATTAAGAGAATCAACTGAATTTTGCGCCGATCCCCACGACATACATATCCCAAAAAAGAAAAACAAAAACTCCTTTTTCATAATCATTATATCATAAATAAAAAATCATGCAAAGGTAGTTTTTTTTTCATGAATACAAAATCATTTGTAATTTAAATTTTTTCTTTACTTTTGCAAAGAATTTTATCTTAAAATAAAGTAAAATGAATATACAATGAGTATTATTCGGCATTTAGGGAAAGAAAATTCTATTTTCAACCGGTTTATAGCAGAACTGCGCGGGATAGATTACCAAAAAGACAGCATGCGTTTCAGACGTAATTTGGAACGAATTGGGGAAATTTTTGCTTACGAGATTAGCAAAACGATGTCTTATCATGCACAAGAAGTAGTTACTCCTTTGGGGATTGCCAACATGTTACTTTGCGAGCAGCCCCCGGTATTAGCCACTATTTTGCGGGCAGGACTTCCCTTGCATCAAGGGCTACTCAATTATTTCGATAACGCGGAAAATGCCTTTATCTCGGCATTTCGCAAACACTATCGCGACGGCACTTTCGAGATACAGGTGGATTATATTTCCACGCCGGCATTAGAAGGCAGGACACTAATCATTGCAGACCCTATGTTAGCCACAGGTAAATCTATGTTCCTTGCCTATCAGGAATTGATAGCAAACGGGGATCCGGAACATACGCATATCGTGTCTGCTATTGCCAGCACGCAAGGTATTAAGTACCTGCAATCTAAATTGCCGGTACAAAAATGCACGATTTGGGTAGGTGCCGTGGACGAAGAACTTACCGCACAATCCTATATTGTTCCCGGATTGGGAGATGCCGGGGACCTCGCTTACGGACGCAAAATTTCAGACTAACACTTTTTTAATAAAAAAATATGAACCAACGAGAAGACTTTTTTTATTTGGGAACAATCACGAAGCCCTTTGGCTATAAGGGGCAGCTCTTTGTTTATTTAGATACCGATCAACCCGAAAAATATCTTTCACTAACTTCTGTTTTTGTGGAAGAAGATGGCGAGATGATCCCGTACATGATTGACCAAATACAATATCGCGGCAGTCAAGTTGCTGTTGTCTGCTTTCGAGACCTGTCCGTAGAAGATGCCCGCGCGTTAGTCAAGCACGACCTCTTTTTACCGGTATCCATGCTACCCCCCCTTTCCGGCAACCAATTCTATTTTCACGAAGTCATTGGTTTTAAGGTTATAGATAAAGAAAAAGGCGACATTGGAACTTGTGCCGGTTTTATAGAGATGCCCCATCAATCCATCATGCAAATTGCCTGTGGAGATAAAGAAATTCTTGTTCCCGCCGTGGATGCCTATCTCAAAATTGTGGACAGAGAAAAAAGAACCCTGTACGTAGAAGCCCCGGAAGGGTTGATAGACATTTATTTGTGATGACACACGAACCCGCGGAGTCTTTCTTTTTCAAACGTTTTTCCTTACAACATAGACGAAGTACGCTCAAAATAGGAACCGACAGTGTATTGTTGGCAGCGGTAGCACGGGTAGAAAGTGTTTCTTCGGTTTTAGACATCGGCTGTGGTTGCGGGGTTATCACGTTTTGTATCGCCGACCGGATAAACGATACCGATACCCCCCATTGTCATTTGACCGGCATTGATATTGATGTCCCATCCATAGAAGAGGCAAATCTAAACCTGAATACTTTTCCCCACCGTACCTCTCAAACTATTGATTTTATAAATATTAGTTTGCAAAAATATGCAAAAAGCGCGAATCGTTTGTTCAATCTAATCGTAGCAAATCCCCCTTTTTTTAATCAAGATTTAAAACCCGACAATGCGCGAAAGCAACAAGGAAAACATAGAGACGGGCAATTGCCGTTCGAAGACTTAGTCGCTGGAGTAGATAGTCTGTTACAAGCGAGCGGACTTTTTTATTTAATTTTGCCTCCGGCAGAAAATGAGGAGTTTAAGAAAAAGGCTATTTCTCGATTATTTTTGCAAGAAGATTGGCATGTTTTTCCTCGTGCAGGAAAGCCCATGCATAGAGTTATTTCAGTTTATACCCGTTTGGACACCGAATATCTTGGACATAAAGAACTTTACATTCGAGACTTTGACGGGAAATACACGTCCGAATACAAACAATTGACCGAAAATTTATATTTATAATGATGTTAAAAAAATAAGTTATGATGAAAAGCAAATGGTTCATGTTATGGCTTCTTTCTTCATGGATTTCTGTTTTTGGGCAAATTCCGGAAGGCGTTACTCCCGAAGACAGGGTGTACGTGGACGGGATATGGAGCGTGAAGTTATGCCCCGATGGGGCAGATTTTGGGATACCCTTAATCAGGCTCAATAGTGCCGACTACTTGAAACTCTCTTTCGATAATCTCGAAACCGACAGTCGGTACCTGCGCTACACACTTATCCATTGCTCGCACGATTGGCAAATATCGGAACTCAACCCCTTAGAATATCTTGATGGTTTCATGGAAGACGATATCTCCGACTACTCGTATTCTTTTAATACCATACAACATTACACGCATTATGAGTTGCTTTTTCCTAACGAGCGGTCGCGGGTGCTTAAATCGGGAAACTACTTGCTTTATGTTTTTGATGGAGACAGAGATGTTCCTGTACTTACCCGGCGGTTGATGATAGCAGAAGAAAGCCCTGTGGGTATTACCGGCGAGGTGCACGCGGCTTCTGACGTGAACGAGCGTTTCTCGAAACAAGAAATAGACTTCGCCGTCCATGTTCGCAGTTTCAATATCCCAAATCCTTCCCAAACATTGCGTGCCAATATTTTGCAAAACGGACGCTGGGACAACGCCATTATCGGGCTAAAATATCGATCGGGCAAACCGGGGGAATACAGTTTTGACTACGACAATAACGAAAACACGATGGATGGTAGCGCGGAGTTTCGCTTTTTTGACATCAAAAGTTTAAGATACAACGGGAGCCGTATTGTCTCCGTAGGCTTTAAAGACCGCACTAATCAAGCCTATTTACTCGAAGATGTCGCCCGCCCTTTCGGGGCATACGAGAGCAAAGCCACCATTAAAGGACATTGTTATTACAAAAACGAAGATTACGAAGGCAGAAACAGCGAAGATTACGTGCTTACCCATTTCGCGCTCAAATGCGACTTCCCCGTTACCGACGGAGACCTGTACGTGTTTGGAGAACTTACCGACTGGCAAATTCACCCCGATGCTCGACTGTCGTTTAACGAAAAAACTCATTACTGGGAAACTTCGCTCTATTTGAAACAAGGATATTATAACTATCAATATGTCTTTGTCCCCACGGGTACAACAACCATAGATAATGTTTATATTGAAGGGAATCATTGGGAAACGTTAAACGACTATGCCATTTTGGTGTATTTGAAAGAGGAAGGTACGCGATATGATAAATTGATAGGCTTTACCTATTTGAGTATGAAACATTTTTAGATAGTTTGCAAGCCTATAATTTTATTCTCTTATCACCGACATTGGCAACGAATTGTTATAATTTGGCAATTCAAACTCTACTCCCGAATAATTCCCGTTCGCGAATATCGAAAACTATGTTTTTACAAAAAAAATTATGTGAAATTATTGTACTCTGACTATTTCCAATTTTTTGCCATCAAAATAATAGTCCACCCAAATAAAATAACCCGGGATGGGAATGCTTTGTCCAAAAGTATCAAAAGGAATTCTACATTTTTTAAAAATAATATCCCATGTATCAGTATCTTGTATTATATAAATAAAAAAACCATGCCAGGTACATATACTTTCTATATCCATGTCCACGATTAATTTTTCGTCTACATACTTGTAAAATACTTCACAACCTTCATGTCCCCAAAAAAAATGGTCGTAAATATTCTCTATAATTTGATTTGCCTCTAAATTCGTTTCTTGTTATATTGATTTTTGCCAATTCTTCGTCTGTTACCTGTATCCCTTTTTTGTATATCCGTTTGTCTTCTGCTGCCCTAACTACTAATCC
>JAISUP010000048.1 GCA_031272025.1 Bacteroidales bacterium | reverse complement strand
CAACATTTTGTCCCTATCAGGACAAAAGCATGACTGCAAATTTTGTACGAAGAAATTTCAAACCGACTTTGCAATTTTTTACACCCCACCCGCAGGGACAGAACTTTATTAGCGGCTGTCTCAAAAGCCCGTCATGGCGTCCCGTGCTGCGACACGGGATCTCTCCATCATCTCCCGAAGACCGTCAAATACTAAATAATTGTATATTAATCTTTAACGATTAGAAGGGAATTCCGGCTTTCGCCGGAATGACGCGGATTTTCTACTTTTGAGACAGACTCAGAAGATAACCTCGTTTTGCTCAAGTCCCGCGGGAAAAATAGCACCTCAAAAAAAGAATTAATCGATTTCCGATTTATTTTTTTTTAATTTGAAATAAAATCTATTGTTTTTCCAACCATTCTTTATGTCGTATCACGGCACGAATCTCATCGTAAGTAGCCTCATCGCCCAATAGTTCTTTTACCGGTGCTGTAGATTTGTCGTCAGCAGTAAGCAGGGGCAATATTTTTTCTACTTTTTCTTTAGAAATAAGCGAGAAAACAGATACTTCTCCCGTTGAAATAAAACGAGTAAGATGTGCCATTATCGTGGATTCTTTCAGTTCCCGTTCTCGTGCTATGCCTGATATCGTGTTCCCGACAAGAAACATTTCGAGCGACTGTTTGGCACTATCTCCTTTTTGTGGTTTTACCACCTTGGATAATGACGGTTCTTCTTTTTCCGGAACGTGTAATAATTTACCGTCAACCAATAGTTTGTTATAAAAGTAAACTTTTTTTAATTTTTCTACAAAACGTATCAAATCCTGTTCTATATCCAAAAGATTGTTGTAATAAGTTTTTGTACGTTTCGAGTTCGCGAAATCGTTCATTTTTTCCCTAAAAGGTAAAATCAGATGTTCCATGTACAAGGGGTAGAAATACTCGGCTGCTTTTTGACAACGATTTTTTAAGACAGTCATGTCTCCGGTGCTCTCGGCTTGTATGCAAAGAAGCCGTAGTTGGTTTTGAAACTTTTTTACGGTATCTTCTTGTTTGTAAGCAAACTTTCGCATATCTTTTATCAGTTTTTTTGCATCGTCAAAATCTTTCCCGGTTTTGTCTATCAGCAATTTATCAAAATGCAGAAGAATAGCAAACAATGATTTTAAATCAAAACATTTTTGAACTCTTTCTATCCAAAAGATGAGTTTTTGTTCTTTAAGTATTTTTTCGAGGTCTGTTTTTGAACATTCTCTCGCGGACAATTCTATGGCATAGCGGTCGGTTTGAATCGCGGAGGGAGAAAGTCGCGACTGTAATATCAACCCTTCGAGCGAGGTACAACGGCTCAATGCCACGTATGCTTGACCGGCGGCAAAAGAACGGCTAATGTCAAGAATTACATGATTAAAGGTCAACCCCTGACTTTTATGTACTGTGATTGCCCATGCTAATCGCAATGGAAATTGTGTAAATGTTCCCAAAACCTCTGTTTCCATTTCCCCACTTTCTTTGTTAAACGTGTAGCGATTGTTTTCCCATGTCTCTGTATGTAGCAGGATTTCATTATCTTCGTTTTCACAAAGTACCCAAATTTCATCTTTCGAAATTTTAGTAATCGTACCTATTTTCCCATTATAATATTGTTTTTCCGGTTCCGAATCATTTTTCACGAACATAATTTGCGCGCCCTCTTTCAACTGTAATATTTTCTCGCAAGGTAACATGTGATCAGGGAAATCATTGTCTATAGTTCCTTCATATTCAAATGTTTTTGCCTGTAATTGTTGTAATTTTTCCGCGTTGATTTTATCGGCTTGATAATTATGAGTAGTCAAGGTAATAAATTTGGCATCTTTCGTCGGGGTAAAGCCAGGGTGGAATCTATTATTTAAAGTATCAAAATCTTCGGGTTTTAAAACATTATTTCTTACACGATTGAGTAAATCTATAAAACTTTGGTCTTGTTGTCTATATACTTTTTTCAGTTCTATATACACGGGAATATTTTCCCTTAAAGCGTGCGCGTGGAAAAAAAATTGAGTTTGGTAATATTCGCGCAATAAAGCCCATTCTTCATCTTTTACCACGGGTGGCAATTGAAACATGTCGCCAATATATAGCATTTGCATACCGCCAAAGGATTTGGGTGATCTACGAATCCTACGTGCTACGGCATCTATCGCGTCAAGGGTATCGGCACGCAACATACTTACCTCGTCAATAATAAGTAAGTCTATTTGACGAATCACGTCCATTTTTTGTTTTGAGAAATGCGAGAGGTCTTGTTTTTGGTTCGGTAAATAAGGCGATAATGGTAATTGAAATAAGGAATGAAGTGTAACACCGCCCGCGTTGATAGCGGCTACCCCGGTAGGTGCCGCTACAACTACGTTTTTGGGAGTTGTCTTTACTATTTCACGTAAAAAAGTGGTTTTGCCTGTTCCCGCTTTGCCGGTGAGAAAAACATGATGCGAAGTCTCGTTCACAAATTCGCGTGCCATGTTAAAAAGAGAAAAAGAGGTATCTTCTGCCATTGGGTTGTATTTATTTGATATTATTTAGTTTATATTTAATTTGTTGTTGCAAGATGATAGGTTTATCCGTAGTGATAAAATCTACTTGCCAAAGGAGACATTGTTTCATTTGTTCTACTTCATTCACCGTCCATACGTTGACCGTAAGGTTTCGTTCTCGTGCCTCTTTTATCCATTCCGGATGTTGCAAAAATACGCGATAATTATAATCTATTCCCGAAAGGTTGAGCGAATCTATTTCCCGTGGAGAACAATTACCCCCCAAATAAGATACCGGTACCTGCTTTTGTTGTTCCCGTATCTTTTGACATATATGCAAACTAAATGAAATATATTCCACTTGCCTTTCCATACGGGCTTCTTTAACCGAACGGGTAATAATTTCAACGGCTCTATCTTCATTTTCAACCGTTTGATGCGGCTTTATTTCCAACACGAGTTTGGTATTTTTATTTTTTTTCCCTTGTAATAAATAATCTTTTAATGTAGGAAGAACTTCCCCATTTTTCAGATGTATATCTTTCAATAAAAGATAGTTAGTTTGTTCAATGGGAAACTTATCAATAGAAGCATCGTGATTGATGACAGGAATGCCATCGAAGGTTACAATAACGTCAAACTCAGAACCATAGCATCTCGAACTTTGAGCATTTTGCAAAGACGATAAGGAATTTTGGGCAGAGCCTAACGTATCCCAATACCCCCTATGGGCAATGATACGGGGATAACTTGTTTGTCTTCCTGCCCTTTTTATTTTTTGGGCATGAACATCGTCAATAGAAAAAACTATCGCGAACAAAAATACAAAAACAGAGCATGTTAAAATCTTTTTCTTCATTTAATTTAAATTTTTTGCAAAAATAAGATATTTTTACAGAAAAATGCCACTTCTATGAAAGGGTTATTGATATTTTTTTACACGCTGTTTCATTGTTATATCCGGTCGGCAAGATCGAGGGCGCGTTCCATGACAACATCGGAGTTGAAATGTTCCCATTCGCCCCAGCGACCGAGTCCGATGATGTTGTGTTCGCGCATCATCGCGAGCAGCGCCGAGATGGCTTCGGGTTTGTCGATGGTGTTGAGCGGGTAGGCGTATTCGTTTTCGAAATGAGCCATCCCCAATGGGCAGCGTCGTCGGGCATTGGTTTCCGTCCAGAATCCGCGTGAGCCGTCCACGATGTTGTCGCGGTGGATTTTGCGGTGATAGGAGAGGGTAGGGGAGGCGTAGTATGTCCAGTGAGCGTCGGTGTCGGATGCTTCGGGATAGTAGTCTATATCGACCGAAGTGTGTTTGAGGTGGGCAACGAGGGCTTCGGCTTCCTGCCCGAGACCGCGGGAGAAAGTTGTCCACGGGGCGGTGTTGATGATGCAGTCGGCTTCAATATCGCCATTAACTGTTCGCGTTTCGGGATTCAGTTCGGTTACCGTGTAGTCGTAGCGCACTTTGTCGCCAAGCGCTACCGCCATGCGGGTGAAAATTTCGCCGTAGCCGGTGTGTAGCGGGTAGTAGAACTGTGCATGTCCGGGCAGGGCGCCGTAGAAACTGCGGTTGAGGCAAGAAGCAAGCGTGTCGCGGAACGAGACGTTGGGAAGTTTCTCAAGCCAGTAGGTTCCGAGCGTGTTCAGGTCGCATGACCAGATCTTTTCGTTGTAGGGCAACATATAGTCGTTGGCTATCTTGTCGCCGAATTTCCAGTAGATCCAGTCGGTGAAGCGTTCGGGCTTTTCTTTTTGCAGCAGCGCCGCGCGGGCTATGGATTCGAGATAGTC
>JAISUP010000043.1 GCA_031272025.1 Bacteroidales bacterium | reverse complement strand
CGCGGGTCACGTTACAGTTTTCACGTGACCGCGGGAGGCACGTACATGGTTCACGCGAGCGTTGGGGGCTGTTCAGGCAGTTCCTCGCCGGTAGTTGTTACCGTAGGCACGGGCGAGGGTAGTCTTCCTGTCCCCGTGGTAGCCTCTGTCACGGGCGAGCGCGTGCTTTGCGGGGAGAACAGTAGCGTGATGTTACAAGTTCTCAATAGAGATAAATATATTACACCTAAATATCAGTGGTTTAAGGATGGATATATTCTTGTTAGCGATACTTTAAATTATTTGATAGTATCTTCAGCAGGAAATTATATGGTTGATGTGTCAGACCAGGGATGTGCATCTTCGTCTATGGAGATAACGGTGAGTGGCGGTAGTGGAAACAACTATCCGTCGGTTCTAATCAATAGTAGCACGGGAAGTATGAATTTGTGTGCATCGCCAAGTGTACTAACGCTGTTCGTGAGCAACTTGAACAAATTTCCCAACGCGATTTGCCAATGGTATACCGGTAATGGAGAACCTATTGTCGGTGCCACGGGTAGTCAGTTGCTTGTTCATACTGTCGGCAGTTATTTTGTAAGAATACTTACCAATGGTTGTGAAGTAACGAGTGCATTACAAACCATTACTTTGGGAACTAACGATTCTCCTGTTACTCCTGTTATTGATACGGTAGGAGGGTCTGCAACATTATGTGGAAATGGCAGTAGTTTAATGTTACGGGTTTTCAATACAGATAGGTATGAAAATCCTGTATATCAGTGGTATAAGAATGGATTAACGATAGTTGGGGCGACTCATGCTTATCTCATCATTACCGCGGAAGGAAATTATAAAGCAACGGTAACAGATGGAGTTTGTGAAGTGGTATCAGAAGAAATTCATGTAATCAAAGACAATAACATTACCATGCCAACCATACAATTAGTAAGCAGTACAGGGATCTATACATTATGTAATCGTTATTCGGTATTGAATTTATCGGTGGCTAACGCGAATGCCTATCCGAATGCTAAATATGTGTGGTATAAAGATGGAGAACCTATTCGAGACAATGACGGGGCAACCTTATTGGTAACCGCTGCCGGAGATTATTTCGTACATCTTAGTGATGGAAATTGTGGTGCGACAAGCGCGACAATCACTATTGATGAAAACAATGCCAATACCGTTACCCCCCTGCCCATTGTAGAAAGCGCGAGCGGCAACACGGAATTGTGTGGTACCGGAAGCAGCATTTTATTAGTCTTAACGAACCATACGTTGTACCATCATGCCAATTATCAATGGTATAAAGGGAAAACGCTCATTAAAGATGCGACAGATGCAATCCTTCCCGTAACGGATAGCGGCGATTACTTTGTCGCGGTTACGGAAGATGGTTGTGCGGTGATTTCTAACGCGACACATGTCTCTATAGGTAATCATTCCGATACAACGGAAGACCCCGTTCAATTAGCAAGTAACACGGGAAGTTATGTGCTTTGTAGCACAGGTAGCAGTCTTACGTTAAGTGTTGTCAATGCAAGCGACTATGTTGGTTACAACTACAAATGGTTTAAAGACAATGTAGAAATGACAGGATATACAAGTAGTAGTATCGTGATAACACGATCCGGTATTTACAGGGTACATGTTTACGATGATTATTGCAGTGTTACTTCTGCAACGGTTAAGATAAGTCAAGACATGGAGCATTTCATGGCACAGCCGCGGTTAACTTCAGTATCGGGCAGTAACATATTATGCGACACGAACAGTGCTTTATTACTCGAAGTTAGCAATGCCAAAGATTATACATCTCCTGTATATCATTGGTTTAAAGATAATGTAGAAGTATCTGTTACTACGGTGCCATTATATGCGGCAACGCACGCGGGTGATTATACTGTAATGGTCATAGATAGAACCTGTGGGTACATATCAAATGCTATTACCGTGATCAATCATGTTTCGGGCAATGTCGCCAAACCGTTGCTGTCAATAGAACCAACATCGGCGGTATTGTGCGGGCAAGGTGCTGTAAACGTGCTTACGGTGAGCAACGTAGCACAATATTCGCCAATGGCACGCTACATTTGGTATGCCGATGCTACAGCCGTCGCGCAAGGCAATGAGGCAACTTATATGGCTAAAAAAGAAGGAGGATATCAAGTATTTGTAATGGACAATGGATGTTCGGCTCTGTCGGATAGCCTGCATATAACTCTATCTTCCACGATGACAATTCAAACGCCAAAAGTGATTTGTAATCAAAATATTACTGACTTATGCGTGGCAACGTCTCCGGTAATATTATCGGTAAGCAATGCTTCTATCTATTCTGATTTTGCTACTTATGTATGGTATGATCACCTTACTGAAGTAAAACGTAGCACGTCAACAACTTACGAAGTAAAAGCTCCCGGTCGATATTATGTTGTGGTTATAGATGGAGACTGTGCTTCTATGTCCAATGACTTTACCTTTGTACAAAATGTGCCCGTGTTTACTCAGGATCCATGTATTGGATGTACAGATTGTAACCCGTCAACACGAGAAATTAGTTGCGAAACCATTGGAACTCCGATAGTATTGGTTAACACGGAACGCGGTACTTATTTGCATACCGGAAATCAGTGGAATATCACGGCTACTTCTCAGGCTTTACCTTTGACTTATGTTTATACTTTATCAGGGGCTACGACCGGAAGTGGTAATAGCCTTGATGGAGTCGAGTTTAATCCGGGGGTAACAAATGTAATATGGAGAGTAACAAATAGTTATAATGAAACTGCGACTTGCGATTATCGGGTAATTGTTGTAGAAAATCTTCCTTGTATAGGCTGTGAAGATGGAGATACTACCACAACCGAAATCAGTTGTGCTTCTATTGGGTCCCAATGGGTATATGCTGATATGGGGACAAATACTTACACGAAAGTAGGTAATTCGTGGGATATTACGGCAATAGCCCCTGCTGGAATTCGAAGCATTGCCTATTCTTTGTCGGGGGCAACGGTTGTGATTTACAACGACAAACATGTCTCGCTCTATGGTCAGTCGTTTAACATTGGAACAACACGTGTTACATGGCATGTAGTAGATAATGAAGGCAACACGAGTACCTGTGATTTTGATGTAACCGTATGGGATAATATCCCTTGTATAGGTTGTGATGATAACAATGACAGTACGGTAGAAATTAGTTGCAACTCAATTATTGCAGGAGGAACTACCTTCTGCGCCGATGAAAAAGGTACCTATCGCCATGTTGGAAAAGACTGGGACATTACGGTAACAGACGCGCATGGTATTGATACCTTGTATTATGTATTAAGCGGTGCTACCTCAGGGGAGGGAACAACGTTAGACGGGGTAACTTTTAACACGGGAATAACTACGGTTACTTGGTACGTGAAGAACATCCTCAACTTATCTAACAATTGCAGTTTTGAGGTAACGGTAAATGCTTTGCCTGACATTTTTATCCATACTCAACAAACGTATTGTCATGGCGATCAAGTCCCACTCACGGTATTAGGAAACATGGCAAATACTACTTATTCGTGGAGTGTGATAGATACTTCTCTTTGGAATTTGCCTCTCAATGGAACATCAATGATTCCTGCTTTTACCGCGAAAAATAATGGAAATAGCAGAACTACCATGAGATTTTTATTGAAGGCTGTAAATCAGGGGGTGACGTATTCATGTGTAGCAGTGGATACCTTATTTGTCAACGTGTTACCTATTCCTGTTGCCGACTTCACGGCACAGGTTACCGGTCTTGGGGAAATCAGTTTTACCAATCATTCTACCGGAGGTGTCTCTTACTTGTGGACATTCGGGGATGGGGATACTTCCTCATTTGAAAACCCGGCACATACATTTGTTGCAGATGGGATCTATCAGGTTACGCTTAGCGTAACGAATGTCGCGGGCTGCGTGTCATCTGTAACGCGCGAGGTGGAGGTTAACCGGAATGTAGACTGGACAGTAGATTTCTTCATCAACGAGAGTCCCCAATGCTTGTCAGGGAATGACTTCGTGTTCGTGAACACGAGCCGTATGGTTTCTTCCGGGCATGAAATTACCGGCTACGCGTGGGACTTTGGAGATGGGGTTACTGCTACGACACGCGAGGTGTCGCATGTCTATGCCGCCGTTGGCAACTACCCTGTAACATTAACGGTTACGGAATCCGGTGGTGCAACAAGTAGCATTACCCGTTGGGTAAAAGTTATCGCTACACCTGTCATCGCGGACACTATCGCTCCTGCAGCAGTTTGTTCCGGCGAGTTTTTGCAAGTTTCTATTCCCGACATCGCGTGGAATGGTAACACGCCGACCACCGGGGAATGGCTGCTTGACGGGAAACAGTTCTCCCCTGCACTCACCCCTGTTACGAATGCCGATAGTTACAAACTTTTGCAATACACGGTAGCCTCTGCTTGCGGGTTGTCGGCGGGCACGGGGTCTTCTATCACGGTTCACGCTTTGCCTGTTGCCGACTTCACGGCACAACTTACGGCGACGGGTGAGGTAAGTTTCACGGATCATTCCGTGTCAGCCGTGGCGTGGGAATGGAACTTCGGGGACGCGACATACAGCAATGCGCAACACCCTGTTCACGAGTACCAACAGACAGCAACGTACAACGTTACGCTCACTGTTTTCAATGCCGCGGGCTGCGCTCACTCCATAAGCAAACCGGTGATCGTGAGTCTCGCTACTGATTTGCAGGCACGTTTTGACATCAATAACGAATCACAATGCCTTTCTCATAATCAATTTATCTTCACGAATCAAAGTTCGTTGACGACTTATAATCATTTGATAAAGGATTATGTTTGGGACTTTGGCGATGGGACTACTGATAGCGTGCGCGATGCGGTTCACACGTATTCTTCATACGGGATATATGATGTAACACTCACGGTAACAGAATTTCCTGGGGGTACGACATCTTCGGTTACACGAAGCGTAACGGTAAGGGATCTCCCGTTTATCGCGGACACTATCGCTCCTGCAGCAGTTTGTTCCGGCGAGTTTTTGCAAGTTTCTATTCCCGACATCGCGTGGAATGGCAACACGCCGACCAACGGGGAGTGGCTGCTTGACGGCACCATATTTAACCCCGCGAGCCGTGTTTTAACCCAAGAAGATCATGGAAAACGACTGCAATATCAAGTAAACAGTCCTTGTGGCACGGGGACGGGCACGGGGTCTTCTATCACGGTAAACGTGATGCCGAAGTTCGTGCAGCAACCCGACCAAACCTATTGCGAGGGTACACGCGTGTCAACGTTAACTTTGGGAAGGGATAGCCGTCTTATTTACGATTGGCGACAGATAACTGACATCTCGATAGGAATTAATGAGATGGAAGGTAGCGACACTATCCCGACATTCGTGGCAACAAATCTTACCCCGATGTCGAAAACGGCAGCCTTTGAAGTTACTCCTCGATTGAGAGACGGTAGTTGCATGGCTACTCCATATCTTTTCCATATCACGGTAACTCCGAGAGTACGACTATCAGACCCCCTATCCAACGATACCCTTTGTTCGGGCGATCTCTTTAATTACGTGGCAAATACAATAGTTCCTAACGTTTCTTACCAATGGATACAACCGGCAATTCCTTCCATTAACGAAGGAAAACCTGCGCTGGGGATAGGGAATATGATTTCGGAAAGACTCTTGAATGGAGATACTGTGCCTGTCAAAGTCTCTTATATTATTACCCTTTCTCACGAAACCTGTCGTTATAAAGATACACTTAGCGTGACGGTTCGTCCGGATATGACCATCGCCCTTGATCATTTGGCTACTCTTGATGCTTGTTCTTCCGACAGTTTGTTCTATATAACATACACGACTCCGAACACGGGGGTAGCGTTAGAATATATGGTATTGTTCGACAACAAGGCACGTGTCGAAGGATTTGAGAACGTGTATGATTATACTCCGGTAACCGCGGCAGGCGTGATCATGTTGCCTTTCCCCACGGGAGCACGTGAAGGTCAATACACGGGGACACTCTTTATCAAAGGTTATGATTGCCCGTCAATGACAAACTATCCATTCACGATTACGGTACACCAATCTCCTATAATTACTGCTCAACCCGAAGGAAACTCGATGCTATGTGAAGACACAGAACCTATCGTGATGGAAGTAACGGCAGTAGGATACCACCTTTCCTATCAGTGGTATAAAGACGGTATGCCTATTGCAGGTGCTGTATTCCCGAGATACGAGAATTTGGAACCTGCTACCGATGACTTCGGTACCTATCATGTGGTTGTAACAAGTGATTGTGGCTCCGCGATCAGTACCCCGGTCGTGATAGAACATAATCGCGCAAAAATTTACCGTAAGTGGGACGATGTGCTTCTCGTGGCAAATAAAGATAGTTTGGATAACAACCTCCGTTTTGTTCGCTATCAATGGTACAAACAAGATAGTAAAGGAAATTTTATTCCCGTGCAAACCGGCGGTAACGCGGAATATTACAGAGACCCTGAGACCTTGTCAGGAAATTATGCCGTGAGAGTATATTATGCTGATGGTACCTCATTCATGAGTTGTCCTTTCACGGTTATTCCCGACAAGTCAAGCACAAAATGGCAAATCTGGCCTAACCCCATCAATACAAAAGATGTCTTAAATGTCTTACTTGAAGGTGAAAAATCAGATGCTGTGCACGAGATAGAGATTCTCTCTCTAACGGGACAGACCGTAGTTACCTTTACGATGACAGGCGACAGAGCAGAAATACCTACGAGACTTATCCCCGGGATGTATATCGTGCGTCTTATCTCGGCTGCCGGAGACAATATGTTAATTCAAAAATTAGTAGTTCATTAAAATCTTCATCTCACCCCCCTTCCTCGAAAGGAAGGGGGAGGGGAGAAGTATTTAGTCTTAAATCATAAATAATCAATATTATGAAAAAATTTTTGGTCATCATCATGATATTTTTCGCGATAAATTCGGCAATGTCGCAAGAGAAAGGTTTGTACACGGGTGTGTCGGGACACGTGGGGATAGACAGGTTAGAATGGGAGCCTATATTAGGCTTAAAAATGCCGGAAATGAATAAATGGGCACCCGCGGGATATGGCTTCGCCCTTGATTTGCAATATTTCTTTACCGAAAATTGGGGAATAAGTACCGGCGTAGGGGCAAGTCATTTTCAAGGACATGCCTTCATAGATGCCGCTTGGCAAAAAGATTCGCCGGAAACAACGCCCGCGTGGAAAGGCGGCGGCGACAGAAATCATTATCTTTTCAAAGGATATACCGAAAATAATGGAACCCCTTGCGATATATACCTCTCTGCAAAAAGTTGGGAAGAACGTTTCAACGCATGGCTTATCAACATCCCGCTCATGGCTACTTTCCAACAAAAATGGGGAATCAAAGAGCAGGCGGGTATCTATGTCTCGGCAGGCATGAAACTGCAAATTCCCGTGAAACAAAATTATGCTGTTACCACGCCAAGTACGCTAACGTTGCTCGGTTATTTCCCCGAAACCAACAATTGGATAGGCTACGACAACACGCAAGATGTCTTAATCTATGGTTACGGCACGACCGACAACACGGGACTTACAGGAAAACTTAACCTCAAACCCACGGTGGCTCTGAGCATGGAATTGGGCTTTTTAGTCAGCATGTCAAGACGGGTAGATATGACCATAGCAGGATATATCGACAAAGGAGTTACCAATATGAAACGAGAAAACACGCTACCCGAAGGAAATCTGTTCTACCCCAAAGGACAAATATTGCAGGAAACGAATATTATAGAGCAAAATTACGACTATGCAGGGCTTACCGCTTCTTATGCTACGAATAAGGTAAATACCTTATCCGCGGGCGTTAAAATAGGTATCAGGGTTAAATTGGGAAAATTAAAAACGAGACCTCTCATCGATAGCCTTCAAAATCAAAATAGAAACAGGAATAACGAATCTCCAAAAGTAATTATCGTGAGAGATACGATATATCTTCCCGGCGGTAATTCCTATCTTTTGCCCGGCGATAGTATCAACGGGGGGGTTTTCTACCCGCGTTATGATTACTCTATAGAACAAAATCTATCGAGAATGGGTAATAGAGAATACCTTTATCCTGTTTCCGAGGGCATGGATGACAAAAATTTCTCCGAATCTATCAGAAACAAAATCACGGATGAGGACATGAAATATTTGCAAGAGCCGGTCTATTTTGACTTAAATTCGGCGGTACTTTCCCCGGCTGCCCGCGAAATCCTTGATAACAAAGCGGCGGTATTGGCAAAATACCCCGGCTTACCGCTCGTGATCGTGGGACATACTTGCGATTTAGGAAGCGAACAATTAAATATAGAACTCTCACGGCACCGAGCCGAAGCCGTGCTCATCTATTTAGCGCGTGCAGGGGTGCCCGCTTATACCCTTACTCCACTCGCCGAAGGAAAAAATAGCCCTAACATTCCTAATACCTCCGAACAAAATAGACAGAAAAATAGAAAAGTATATTTCATGCTTGGAAAGTAAATAGGGTATAAGTGAAATTTTTTATGTACCTTTGCCTTTTTATTTTTTAATAACAACCATTAAATTACATTTAACATGAATCATGCTGTTTTTCAATTTAGAGAGCCTAAAAACGAACCGGTAAATTCATACGCGCCAGGTACGCCGGAGCGGTCTCTTTTGCAAGAGGAATTAGAACGACAATACAACGAAGTGATTGAAATTGCCCCTATCATTGGCGGCAAAGAAATTAAAACGGGAAAAATGGGAAAAGTGGTTATGCCTACCGAGCACAAACACGTGTTGGCAAACTACCACCAAGTAACAGAAAAGGAAGTCAAAATGGCAATTGAAGCCGCCATGACCGCGAAAAAACAATGGGAAAATACCCCGTGGGTAGAACGTTGCTCGGTCATGATGCGGGTTGCCGAACTCTTGTCGAAAAAATATCGATACCTCATCAACGCCGCTACCATGCTCGGTCAGGGAAAAAGCCCATTCCAAGCCGAAATTGATGCCCCTTGCGAAGCCATTGACTTTTTGCGGTTCAATGCCTATTATGCCTCTAAAATCTACGCCCAACAACCTATGTCCGACAATACTACTATCAATCGTATGGAATACAGACCCTTAGAAGGATTTGTCTACGCGATATCCCCCTTCAATTTCACTGCTATTGCCTGCAATCTCAATATCTCACCCGTGCTCATGGGCAACGTTACGCTTTGGAAACCGGCTACTACTGCCATCCTCTCTAATTATTATTTGATGAAAATATTTAAAGAAGCCGGTATCCCTGACGGGGTTATCAATTTCTTACCGGGTAGTGGTGCCGTGATTAGTCAGGTAATCTTCGCCTCCCCCGATTTTGCAGGGGTGCACTTTACCGGAAGTACTTCTACCTTTAACAATTTCTGGAAAACCATTGGAGAAAATATCGCTAATTATAAAACATACCCCAAAATCGTGGGTGAAACCGGAGGTAAAGACTTTATCTTCGCGCATTCTTCTGCCGACATGAAAGCACTTGCTGTTGCCATGCTCAGGGGTGCTTTTGAATATCAAGGACAAAAATGCTCCGCAGCCTCCCGCGCATATATACCTAAATCATTATGGGATAATACTTTATATGAAATTAAAACCATGATGAAGACCGTGAAAACCGGAGACGTGCGCGACTTCTCTAATTACGTGAACGCCGTCATTGACGAGAAGGCTTTCCAATCGATTGTCCAATATGTCGAGCGGGCGAAAGCCTCTCCCGATGCCGAGATCGTGTTGGGGGGAAACTACGATAAAACCACGGGCTACTATATTGAACCTACCATCATTCTTGCCAAAAAACCGGACTACGAAACCCTTTCGTTAGAACTTTTCGGTCCCGTCCTTACGGTGTATGTTTACGAGGACGAGCAGTATTCCGAAACCTTACGTTTGTGCGACCAAACCTCACCCTACGCGCTCACCGGTTCTATTTTTGCCAATGACAGGTACGCGGTCATCGAAGCGTTTGAAACCTTAAAATTCGCGGCAGGTAATTTCTATATCAACGACAAACCTACGGGTGCCGTAGTGGGAAACCAACCTTTTGGAGGGGCACGAGCATCAGGAACCAACGACAAAGCCGGTAGCGAACTCAATCTCTACCGTTGGGTAAGTCCGCGCTGTATCAAAGAAACCCTGTTGCCCCCGACCGACTATCGTTATCCTTTCTTAGAGCCGGAGACAAAATAAATGCTGCTGAATCATTCTAAATACTTGGAAAACGCGGTACACGAGATCGCCAAATTGCCGGGTATAGGACAGCGTACAGCTTTGCGATTAGCCTTGCACGTGGTAAAAATGAAACTGCCTGACGTGCAAATATTGACAAATACCTTACTTGCCCTGAAACAAGAACTCACTCGTTGCCAATGCTGTTATAACCTGTCGGATACGGAAATTTGCGATATCTGCGCCCAAGTAAAAAGAGACCACGAAACCGTGTGCGTGGTGCAAGACATTCGAGACCTCATCGCCATAGAAAATACATCACAGTATTTTGGACTCTATCATGTCCTTGGAGGCATTATTTCCCCTATGGACGGGGTGAGCCCGGAACAACTAACCCTGAAAGAACTCTTCCTGCGGGCAAATAACGAGAATATCAAAGAAATCATTCTCGCTTTGCCCGGTACGGTTGAAGGCGACATGACCAATTTCTATATCTATGAGAGAGTGAAAAATTTGGTGCCCGAAATCACGACACTCGCGCGTGGCGTAGGCGTAGGCGAAGAATTAGAATATGCCAACGAAGATTCTATCGGACGCTCTATCCTCGCCCGTACTCACTTTGAAACCGTCTTTAACCGGCAAAAATAAAATAAAAAGAAAACGCTACCTTATTTCTTTGCTTGTTTAAATTTTTCTATACCCTCGTCAAGAAATTTCAAGTATTTGTCGGCATCGCGTTCGTAATACACAGGTCCGGAAAGCACGTGTCCATCGTGATTTACAACAAAATAGCAAGGTTGTGAATTTTCGCGAAACAATTGTTGTTGTAAAAACATATTTTTCTTCCCCAACATTTTAATCCATTCTCCATTCATGTCTTTTATTTGGTCTTCGGGCAAGAGTTCCACGGTTTTATCGTCCACGTAGAGACAAGCCACCACTAATTCGTCTGCAAATTTGGCACGTACTCTGCTATCCACCCAAACGGCAGCTTCCACGTTGCGACAATTCACGCAACCATGTCCCGTAAAATCAATAAAGAGAGGCTTGTTTTCGCGTCTTGCCACATTTAAAGCCTGATGATAATCAAAATATCCTTCAATGCCATGCGGGAGGTCCAAATGGTCGGCATACCTTGGGTGCTCGGATAGGGTAGCCTTGTGTTCAAATGCCCCTTGGTGGGTTTCGTTTCTTATAATATTGTGAATATCAAAATCTTGTGTTGTTGTTGGGGGTAGCCAGCCGGAAATGGCTTTGAGTGGTGCCCCAAACATGCCGGGGATAAGATATACCACGAAGGCAAATACTCCTATGGACAAGAAATAGCGCACCCAACTTTTTTGATAGGGCATTTCCGTGTCGTGCGGGAAACGTATTTTTCCCAGCAAGTAAAAACCAAGCATAGAAAAGAGCACGATCCACAAAGCGAGATATACTTCCCTGTCAAGAATACCCCAATGATAGGTCTGGTCGGGGACATTGATAAATTTAAGAGCGAATGCCAATTCCACGAATGCTAAGGTAACCTTTAAGGTATTCATCCAATTTCCCGATTTTCCTATTTTTTTGAGTACTTCGGGGAAATAGGCAAAGAATGTAAAAGGAATGGCTATACCTAAGGCGAATCCCAACATTCCCACGACAGGTTTAAGAAAAGAGCCGTCTGCCGAATGGAGAGCCACCGCCCCCGCGATAGGTAAAGTACATGAAAAAGAAACTAATACAAGTGTAAGAGCCATGAAAAAAATGCCGGCAACACCTCCCCGTTTTTCCATGCGGGCAGAGCCATTAACCCATTTGCTGGGAAGCGTGATGTCGAAATAGCCAAAAAGAGAAATGGCAAATACAATGAATATTAAGGCAAAAAGCAGGTTGGGAATCCAATGAGTGCTTAATATATTGGCAAATCCAGCCCCAAAAATTAACGACAAAACAATGCCAATCAGCACGAAAATCACTACGATAGAAGTTCCATAAAGGGTAGCTTCCATTTTTGGATTTTTGGATTTCATAAAATAAGAGACAGTCATAGGTATCATAGGAAACACGCAAGGCATGAGCAATCCTAAGATACCGCCAAGCATTGCCGTGAGAAAGAAACGCCACCACGACTCTTGCTCAGTTGTTTTTTGGGCGAGGGTTTCGCTTTGGGAAATGTTTTTTGTAAATTCTTGGGAAACAGTTAAACTATCGGTTTTTCGCGAAACAAAGACGGCATCCGTGCTATCGGGCGTGGGCATGTTTTCAAAACCCGATATGCTAAAAATGGCTTGTTGTTCTACCGGCACGCACCTGCCTTCGATGCAGGCTTGCCCCTCGATTTTTCCTTTAACATCAAATGGCTGATTAGAGAGTATTTGTATTTTTTGCTTGAAGGTGGCTTTGCGAATAAAATATCGTGAGGTGTCTCCAAAATCGGGGTCATAATGTACTTCGGGGGTCTGTTCGCGGGTTTTTCCCAGCAATTTGTAGTTCTCGCTTCCCTCGAAAGTAAAGACTATGGGTAACTCTATCCCGTTGTTGTGAGTCATGGCATAGAGATGCCAATTCTTCTCTATGGTCGCTACCATCTGTAAATCGGCAACGGAATCGTTGAGCGTTTCTACTTTAAATTGCCATTTTACCGGCGTGAGCATTTGTGCCGATAAAAAATTGATACTAATGATAATAAAAATACAAAAGCCGAATATATAGCGACTATATTTTCCCGTTACCTTTTTCATTTTTTATTGATTTTTTTATGGTTACAAAATTACGTTATTTTTCATTCATTGAATTTGTTTGTTCTTTTTGTTTCGCCTTTGTCCACATGTTTTCCAACTCGTTTAACGAGAATTCGTTTAAAGTTTTTTCTTGTTCTCGTGCTTGTTGTTCCATGTCTTGAAAGCGGCGAATAAATTTTTTATTGGTTTTTTCGAGAGCATCTTCGGGGTTAATGTTGAGCCATCGTGCATAGTTGATGAGCGCGAAAAGAATGTCTCCAAATTCATTTTCTTTATTTGCTGTATTGGTTTGCAATTCGAGTTTAAACTCTTTGATTTCTTCTTTTATTTTCGCGTATACCTGTTGAATATTATCCCAATCGAAGCCAACTCCGGCGACTTTTTCTTGTATACGATAAGCCTTCACCATAGCGGGCAAAGAAGCGGGCACTCCTCCCAATACCGAGCGATTACCTTCTTGTAACTTTATCACCTCCCAATTTGCCCTGACTTCTTTGGCATCGCGAACTGTCGCTTCTCCAAAAATATGCGGGTGTCGCCGTATCAATTTATCTATAAGCCCGGACAAGACATCTGTTATATCAAAAAAACCCTGTTCGGAAGCAATTTTAGTATAAAAAACAAGATGAAGCATCAAGTCGCCCAGTTCTTTACAGATATCTGCCGTATTTTTTTCCACGATGGCATCCGATAATTCGTAGGTTTCTTCTATAGTTAAATAGCGCAAACTTTCGAAAGTTTGTTTTTTATCCCACGGGCATTTTTCCCTAAGCGTATCCATAATGTCTAATAATTTTTTAAAAGATACGAGCCTCGGATCTTCGGAATCATTTTTCATTTTTTGTTTAATTTATTAAATATCATTTTTTATTCCCATTCAATGGTCGCGGGGGGCTTGGAACTGATGTCATAGACTACACGATTGATACCTCTTACTTTATTGATAATCTCGTTTGAGATTTCGGCAAGAAAGGAGTGCGGCAACGGTGCCCAATCGGCGGTCATGCCGTCGGTAGACAATACTGCGCGCAATGCAACAGCATTTTCGTAGGTGCGCTCGTCTCCCATCACCCCTACCGAATGCACGGGCAATAATATGGCTCCCGCCTGCCATACTTTATTATAAAGTCCCTGTTTTTTAAGTCCCCTGATGAAGATGTCATCGGCTTCTTGTAGCATTTGCACTTTTTCGGGAGTGATATCGCCCAATACGCGTACCCCCAATCCCGGTCCGGGGAAAGGATGACGTTGGGTTAAACTATCCGGAATTGCCATCGCCTTGCCTACCTCGCGCACCTCGTCTTTAAAAAGCAGTTTGAGTGGCTCTACTACTTTTAAGTGCATCTTGTCGGGTAAGCCCCCTACATTATGATGAGACTTAATGACTTTTCCCGTGATATTGAGTGATTCAATGCGGTCGGGATAGATGGTCCCTTGTGCTAACCAACGAATGTTATCTAACTTTTTGGCTTCTTCTTCAAAAATATCAATAAACGCTTTTCCTATGATTTTGCGTTTTTGTTCGGGGTCGACAACTCCTGACAGGGCGGTATAGAAACGTTGAGAGGCATCAATCCCTTTCACGTTTAGTCCCAATATCCTGTAGTTTTCCATAACTGTTTGAAACTCATTTTTGCGAAGGAGACCGTTGTCTACAAAAATACAATATAGTTGCGCGCCAATGGCTTTATTGAGTAACACGGCTGCCACGGTAGAATCTACGCCGCCCGACAATCCCAGAACGACTTTATCGTTGCCCAATAAGGTTTGTAATTCTTTGATTGTTGTTTCTATAAAAGAAGCGGGAGTCCAGTCTTGTTTGCAATGACAAATGTCTTTCACGAAATGCTCGAGCAATAGCATACCGTCTTCACTATGATATACTTCCGGATGAAATTGCACTGCCCACGTAGGTTCGTTTTCTATCCGGTAAGCGGCAATATCAACTTCATCTGTACTTGCTATCACGGTAAAGTGGTCAGGGATATTCAGTATAGTATCGCCATGCGACATCCAGACTTGACTTTGAGGTCGTGTTCCTTTGAACAAGGTATCTTCGGGGTCGTACCAGCGAACGCGAGCCCTACCGTATTCGCGGTTGCCACTCGACCCTACACTGCCCCCCGAAGAGTGGGCTAACCATTGTGCCCCATAGCAAATACCCAACAAGGGAAAATGCCCGCGAATATTAGATAAATCCGGCTTAAACGCATCGGGTTGATTGACCGAATAGGGACTCCCCGACAAAACTACTCCCTTAATGCCGGTTAGGTCTTCGGGAAATTTATTATAGGGAAATATTTCGCAATACGTGTGTAACTCGCGTATCCTGCGGGCAATTAATTGCGTGTATTGAGACCCAAAATCCAAAATAACAATCTTTTCCATGAAATGATATCTAACAATTAAAAATATTTGCAAAAATACAATTATTTTTTGTCAGAGATTAGTAGTTTCTTTAAAAATACAACCTCGCGCGAGGGCTTTCTTAAAAGTCCATCCAATCTTTATCCATGCGGTTTCCCCAAGTAGGTTCGGGCTTTTTAATATCAAAATCCTCTTCCGGCAAATTGCCTTTCATCAATTTCAATTGCCACGAAGGGTCATATCGCTCGCCTCTTTTGGTGGAATGCAGCAACTCGTAGGCACAAGTAACGGGGTCGGTATTGTAAAAGACAAATTTCACGTTTGCCTCGCCATCAAGAAAATAATAATGCCAAATTTCGTAAGTGTAGGTATTGGGGCTAAAAGGAGCGTCGTCTACCCGACTGGGTGCCCCATACTTTAAAAACACACGCCCCCTTTCGGTATAATAACCCTTAAAATGCTTACAACCATACGCTTTCTGCACGTAATCAACTTGTTGTTTGTATTTATTCCAAGCCTCTTCCGGATCTGACGGGGAACGTTTGATCCAAAAAAGATAGAAAAAAGATTGTAAATCAACCAATTTTTTGTTATCCAATCCCCAAAGATAATAATCCGATTCTGAGGGCGATGCAATAGGTAAGAGTGAGGCAACCATGTCTTTCAATACCACGCTGTCGGTATATTTAGAGACAAAAACATGGGCAACATCCACGCTATAGTGTTTGTAATCGGTATGATCAATGGGATTGCTTCTTTTAAAATAAACGGTATCCGCGGCGTGTAACACGGTGTCAAGGGTAAGTATCTCTACTACTAACTGATAAATCCCACTGGGAAGTTCGCGAATATCAAATTCTTGCAATAGAATATTCACAGGTTGTGCTTCTTGAAATTGCTCTATCTCGGTATTTGGTAATTTTCCCCAAGGGGTACTCAACGAATGTATCGTGCTTCGTATCCAAAGGTTTTCTCCTTGTCTTAAAGTTTTGTCCGCGTGATATATTTCCATGAAAAGAGGCAGGGTTTCGCGGGTTCGCGCGTAAAAAGAACTTACTGCCGGGGGCATCTTAACATCATATTTCACGAAAATATCGTCCTGCCCGGTTGCCTCTGCTATCGTGTCTAAAAGCACGATTTTAGAGGTGGATATTCGATTGTCCGGAAAATTAACATTTACTATATCAATGTATTTTAATTGATTCGATGGACAATGCCGGTCGGTGAGCGTGAAATAAAAAATATAATCTCCATTAGCAAGGGGACGGTCTACCCTATCCGCGAAATCATTTTTATTATCAGGCAAACTATCCTTGTACGATTGGCTTGACAGGAGATAATGAAGGCTGTCGATAGCCACGCCTTTTTGTTCTATAACTACTTTAATCTCCACTTCGGCTTCGTATCCGGTTTGCACGGGGGCATAGCAAACGCTACCCCCGTCAATGATAAACGTGAATTCCACGTAAGATTGTGCATCTTCGGTACAAAAGGCAATATAATCTAAGAAAGCAGTTAACTTTTTTGCTTCCAATGAATTTTGCAGACCAAAGGCAAATGCAAAGATTAAAAAAACGATGCTTTTTTTCATTTTTGGGAAGATATTATTTTACAATTTTAAACATACGGTTCCAGCGAATTTTATGTTCGCCCCATTCTTTAAATTTATCCAAGGAGAGCCACACGAGGCAAGGGGAACCTACGATATGGTCTTCGGGCAAAAAACCCCAAAAGCGAGAATCTGCCGAGTTGTGCCGGTTATCGCCCATGGCAAAATAATAGTTCATGGCAAAAGTGTACGTTTCAACTATTGCCCCGTCAAGGTAAATTTTCCCGTCCCGTTTCTGCAAATCATGACCCTCGTAATTGCGAATCACTTTTTCATATAATACTAATGTACTGTCATTTAATAGTACGGTAGCCCCTTTTTTGGGGATAACAACAGGACCAAAGTTATCCACGTTCCACGGGTAGCGCGGGTCGTGCGGGAAAATAGCGTAATTGAAGTTTCCCGCTACCTCCGACTTCCGGCGAACATGAAAACCCATTTGTTCTATCTTTTCTTTTTGCTCGTCAAAGAGATAGTATATGGTCGTGTACTCGTTCCATCGATGTACATCTTCTTCGTTAATATTCAATTCTTTACGTTTTTTTCTCGATAAGCCTATCCTTGACGAGTCGCTAACCATGTAAGCCAATTGCATCTTAGGGGGATTCTTTTGAGGTTGATGATTTATATATACTTGGGCATCAATAATTTGTAAAGTATCGCCGGCGGCGGCAACGCATCTTTTCACGTAATTTTCCCGTTTGTCTACCGGACGTGCAACTACATGATATTCTTGTGATACTGCTGTTTTCCCTTTCCCGGGGGTATATTTGCCCCCGTACTTCATCTTAATATAGTCTATCATTTCCGGGGGATATTTACGATACAGACATTCCACGGCATATTCCGGGGCGGCAGGATTGAGCATGGTTTCAAACTCCCTGACAATCTCGTAATAACTTTCGCTTTGTCTTTCAAGAGCCACGGTATCGCCATCGGGATAATTAAAGACAATGACATCGCTCGCGTTAACCGGGGAAAATGCAGGAAAACGATAGTAGGGCAAAGTGAGCCAACGCACGTATGATTTCACGGTTCGCGTGAGGGGTAAAGTATGATGTACAAACGGAACGGCTAAAATAGTTTCGGGGAGGCGACTGCCATATTTCATTTTTTCCACCACGAGATAGTCGCCTACCATAAGCGAACTTTCCATAGAAGATGTGGGTATCGTGTATAATTCTGCCATGAACATGCGTATGATGTACGCGGCAAAAACAGCATAAACAATCGCGTCTAACCAACTACGCCAACTGCTTTTTACAAATTCAGGTAAATCTTCTAATCGAGTATAGTGTTCTTTTCTCGAGAACCCGAAATAAGGCAAGGATATGAAAAAGAACAAAGTAGAAGGGAATAGCCACGCGTAAGTAGTTTTACCGAATAAGCGGATGGTTTTCCACACCATCATGAAAAACATGAACACGTTGATGAAAGGAATTAAGCAATAGAGCATCCACCTCCACGGGCGGGACAATACTTTAATCCACACCCACAGGTTATATACAGGGATTAAGGCTTTCCACGGGGCAAAACCTGCTTTGCGAAAAATCCCGAAAAGCCCGATATAAAAACCAATGGTCCCCACAACGAGCATGATTTTAATGGCAAAAAATGATATTTCCATGATGTATTTTTTATGATTAGTGATCTACTTTCATTTTTTTGAATGCTTTGTTGTCGCGCATTAAGGTGTACGCGTGCTGCAAAGTTTCGTCATCTTCCAAGAGAATGCGGTATGCCTCCCCGTAAGAATAGAGCGTGCGCGCGATTTCAAATTTAATGTATTCTTTGATAAATTGAGGGGCTTTGCTCTCGTTACGCAGTCGCACCGATTCGCGATAAGAAGCACGCAAGTGTTCAAGCATGATTTGTTCTAACAACTCCGGATGTTCTAACGCCTCTATATTTTGGTACAGAGAATCTATGACGCGTTTTTTGTCTTTGGCAAAAATAGACAACCTGTCGGCAAGCATCAAGGGTACGGTATCTTTCACTCCCTCTTTTTTAGCATATTGCAGCAAATCGTCATAAAGGTCATCGGATATTTGAAAATATTTCCTATATTCTTCAATAGTGGGGTATTTTAATTTTAAATCGGCACGGTGCATGTCGAGATAATTGAGCGCGAAAGCGTTCATGATACCTTTGCGCATCAGTTCGCCATAAAGCGAAGAATATTTGGAGGTATCGTAGGGGATAAAGATGTCGGGCATGATACCGCCGCCCCCGTAAACTACTCGATGGTTAGGGGTATAGTAGCGTAATGAATCGGGAAATTTAATGCTGTCGGCAGAGTAAAATTCCCCGTGTCGGTAGCGGTTGTTGAGGTCGTTGAAATAACTGTCTAACCCATCGTTATAGGGTTTTTGTATGCAACGACCTGTTGGGGTATAATAATGGGCGGTAGTGAGCCTGACCTGAGCCTTATCCACGAGCGAGAAAGGACGTTGGACTAATCCTTTGCCAAAGGTACGGCGACCAATAATAAGCCCCCTATCCCAATCTTGCACTGCCCCGGAAACAATTTCGCTGGCAGATGCCGAATTTTCGTCTACTAAGATAATGAGTTTTCCTTCTTCAAAAGTGCCCGTGAGATGTGCATGTAATTCTTGACGCTCGCCGCGGTGATTATTTGTAAAAACAATCAGTCGGTTGTCTTTGATAAACTCGTCCGCGATTTGAAATGCTTGGTCTAAGTAGCCGCCGCCATTACCTCTCAAATCGAAAATAAGGTTCTTTAGCCCTCTGGCTTTCAATTTGGTAATAGCAGTACGGAACTCGTCATGGGTCGTTTGCGCGAACCTTTCAAGCCGAATGTAGCCGGTTTCGTTATCAAGCATGAAAAATACGTTGATACTATTGATGGGAATTTTTCCGCGGATAATATTAAATTCCAAACCTTCGGGGTTACGTCCCCGTTTCACGAGCACCTTTACCTTCGTGCCCCTTTGTCCGCGTAAATGGTCCATGACCCATTTATTGGTGATATTTTTTCCTGTGGCGACAAAGGTATCTACTTTCACGATTTTGTCCCCCGGCAAAAGACCTACCTTTTCCGAAGGTCCATCAATGATAACCTCAAGCACGTTAATCGTGTCTTTAATAAGTTGAAAAGTAACCCCTATCCCATCAAAATTACCCTGCAAAGGCTCGTTCATTTGTGCTACATCTTTTGGGGGAATATATACCGAATGGGGATCCAATTCTTTGAGCATTTCAACGATGCCCGTTTCTACCAATTTGTTGAAATTGACGGTATCTACATACCACGAGTTGATAAACTGTAGCATTTGTTCCATCTTGGCATTATTTTTCGGAAACGAGACATTTTGCCCCTGAGTAAAAGACATCTTTCCTAAAAACAATAAGATAATCACAAAAAACAAACTCTTTACCTTTGTCATACTGACTGCTTTTTTTGAATATAATTTATTATAATTGTAGTATAACGTGAAAATGTAAAAAAAATTGTAGTATCTTCGCGTTTAAAAACAAATATTGGTTATTAAAAAAATTATAATTGAATGGATAAAAATGCCGTTACCGGATTATTGTTGATTTTTGCCCTTTTATTGGGCTTTACATTTTATAATTCTTCACAAAACAAGAAGAAGAAAGAGCAACAAATGTTAGAAATGGAGCAGCAGGCGGTGCAGCAAGCGCGGGCTACCGCTTCGTTTCAGGGAGATGGGAAAAACGAGGTTGCTGATACGTTACTAATTTCCGAAGATAGTTTGTCGAATGCATCTATGGTGAGACCTTTTTCATCATTACAGCCTACTGAAACTGCTGATTATGTTATAGAAACGAGCGTGGCACGTTATTACATCGCTCGCGAGGGAGGGTACGTATCACAAGTAGAACTTAAAAATATCTATCGAAATACAGTCAGCGATTCCGCGAAGATGCCATTAGTGCTTTTTAATGGCAAAAACAATGTCTTTAACATTGACCTTATGCTTAAAGACCAAACCGTGATCCATTCCAAAGACTATTATTTTATTGCCGATACTAACGAATCTTTTAATATTAGTCAGCGGGGGCAACAGGTGTGCCTGAGACTTTATCCTACGATAAAAAATACAACCGATTTGGATAAAAACAGTTATCTCGAATATTGTTATACTTTCTCTCCCGATGACTATCGTTTTCATTTTTCGGTGCGTTTTATCAATCTGTCGCCCTATCTTTACCCCAACAAACATGATTTTATGTTAGATTGGCAAGCCGACATGATTAACGTGGAAAAGAACTACGAGTATGAGAAGACACAAACTTCTGTTTATTACATGGATAATCTTGACGAGGTAGATAACTTGTCGGAGCGGTCTGACGACAGGAAGACGTTTACTACCCCTTTAAAATGGGTGGCTTTCAAACAACAGTTTTTTACCGCGGTGCTCATTGCCGATAAAAATCCTTTTGCTAATGGCGAGTTGAAAGTAAATCAATTTGGAAAAGCCGAGCAAATTCGCTTAAAAAAACTCACGGCAAATCTCGATTTCTCGATACCCAATATCGACAGTAGCCGCTTTGATGTCTCGTGCTACATGGGACCCAATCAGTACAAACTACTTAAAACGTATAATTTAAAATTAGAGCGCATGGTCCCGCTGGGGTGGAGTTTTTTCTTGCTACATTGGGTTAACCGTTTTGCCGTGATTCCTATTTTTAACTGGTTAGAAAATTATGGGTTAAATTATGGCATTATTATATTGATACTCACAATTATAGTAAAAGCCGTACTCACGCCGGTAACTTATAAGACTTATTTGTCGTCGGCACGAATGCGGGTTCTTAAGCCCGAACTGACCGAAATTGCACAGCGCTACCCCAAACAAGAAGATGCCATGAAAAAGCAGCAGGCAACCATGGCGTTATATAAAAGTGCCGGGGTAAGTCCCATGTCAGGCTGTTTGCCCATGCTCTTTCAACTCCCGATATTGATTGCCATGTTTCGATTTTTTCCTTCGGCATTTGAATTGCGACAGCAAAGTTTCTTATGGGCAGACGACCTGTCCAGTTACGATTCTATCTATCATTTCGGGTTCAATATCCCGTTTTATGGAGACCACGTGAGCCTGTTTACCCTGCTCATGACCATTTCAACCCTTGTCTACACGTGGCTAAACAATAAGTTAATGTCGCCCGCCACGGGCAACGACCCTTCACAACGAATGATGAAAGTGATGATGTATGTCATGCCTATCATCTTTTTAGGAATGTTTAACAGTTTCTCATCGGGATTAACTTATTATTATTTATTAGTTAACCTGATTACTTTCGTGCAAATGTTTATTTTCAGGATGGTGATTGATGAGAAAAAAGTGCACGCCCGAATACATGAAAATATGAAAAAACCGGTTAAAAAATCAAAATGGCAACTCAAAATGGAAGAACTTGCCCGGCAGCAACAGCAGTTGCAAAAACAAAAAAGATAACCGGGCAAAAGTCTTGTAAACACAAGAACAAAAATAAATGCAAGTTGTTGGTCTTCTTGCAACAATTTGCAATGGCAATCTGGTTGTGCGCGATGTGCTTGTCCTGCTCCGATGATTTTAAGTTATTTGCCCCCTTGGAATATGACGGCAAATTTCCCGATGAATCAGCAAAAGACATAGAAATCGTGTGTAGCGAATCAGGCACGTTGAGTCTCATCATCTTCGCCCCTGTATTAAACAAGTACTTGTCGGACACAACTTACATTGAATGTCCTGCAGGAGTAAAAATTACTTCTTTTGACGAGCATGGACAGGTACGCTCCCTACTCTCGGCAAAGAGGGCTTATAGCAAAGACAACGATGCCTTAATGGAAATCCGGGACAGCGTGGTAGTTCATGATTTGCAAAAAAATGAAATCATTGAAACCGAAAAAATCGTGTGGGATAAAAACAAGCACATGATTTTTTCCGATACGGAAGTGCGTCGCACCAACGCGGATGGATCGATAGATATAGGATCCAGTTTCGAGGGAAACGAACGCATGACTAAATACACGATTAAAAATATTAGGGGCGAAAAAACTTTTGACGAAGAAGACTAATGCCGGTAATTTTGCAAAATCATTTAACCCTATATAAAAGTGCCTGATAAAATTAATAGTCAAATAAAAAAACAAATAAAAAAACAAATAAAAAACCAAATAAAACATAATGAATAAAACTGTCTATTGCCTGTTTTTCGTGTTGCTTTGCACTACGCCCGTGTTTTCGCAAGTTCAGATATTAAACGACGCGAAAACAAAACAAACCTTTATAAAAGTTGAACCGCTGAAGCCTGAAGTCAAAGAGTACGATGCTTTCGTGTGGGAGTCTGAAACGCCTGAGGGTTGCCCTTTCGCGCAGTCTAAGGATTACAGCCGCATCAAATTTCTTGGACTGAAAAGCGGCTTCCACTTTGCCGACACGTGGTACCCGACCTGGGGCGACGACGATATCCTGTATTCGCCATATACCGACGGTTCATGCTGGCGGCTTGACGGCTCCTACGACCACGCGTGGAGCATGGGCGTAGCGGCAAACACGGGACAAGGCATCATGTACGGCGACGACCCCACCAAACTCGTCGTTTACAGTCTGGGCTTGGATGTCGCGCTGCCCGAACCCTATCAAGGACGCTATCCCTGCGGCAGCCTGATGTACAACGGCGTGTGGTACTATGGCACCTACTGTCTGGGACCTTCGGGCGGCGCCCGTTACGGCGACACAATTTACAATTGGCCCTGGCTCGGACCTTTTGTCGGGTTTCGCGTCTCGACCGACAAAGGACTGAATTGGCAAGGTTGTCCGCACACGCCCGAAAAACCGATTTTCGGCGAAAACGGGCTAAACGGCTACCCCGTGAAAATCGGCTCCCCGCACTTTGTCGATTTCGGCAAAAACATGCAGCACTCGCCCGATGGCAAAGCCTACATGGTGGCTCACGGAGCCGACATCAACGACCCCAAACCGCGATTCTACAACGCGAGTTGGATTACCGGCGACCAGATTTACCTGTTGCGTGTTACGCCGTCGCCCGAAAATATCAACGACGCCTCAAAATGGGAATTTTACGCGGGCAAGGACAACCAGGGCAACCCGCTGTGGACGAATGATTTCAAACAGATTCGCCCCCTGCTCGAATGGAACAACAACATGGGCTGCGTTACCGTTACCTACAACCCCGTTCTTAACCGATACCTCATGTGCGTAACCGACGGCGGGATGACCTGTGCGAAAATGAATACCTACCTGCTTGAATCGGAATCGCTCACCGGCGAGTGGAGAATGATCAGTTACATGAAACACTTCGGCGAACAAGCGTATTTTGTCAATATCCCGTCAAAGTTTATCAGCGCCGATGGCAAAACAATGTGGCTGCTGTATTCAGGCAATTTCGCCACCGACTGGAACGGTGAACATATCAAATCCAACCCCGAAGGCAGCCATTACGGGTTTGTTATGCAAAAAATACAACTGTTGAAATAAAGTTTTTCGTACTTTTGCACTTCATTTTATCATTACAAAATATACAAAGTTAGCATGGAATACAATTTCAAAGAAATCGAGCAAAAATGGCAAAAACAGTGGAAAGAAGATGCGCTTTATCACGTGGACATAAACTATGACAAGCCGAAATTTTACGTACTTGATATGTTTCCTTATCCTTCGGGGGCGGGGTTGCATGTAGGACACCCGCTCGGCTATATCGCCAGCGACATTTATGCCCGTTACAAGCGTCAAAAAGGCTTTAATGTTTTGCACCCGATGGGTTTTGATGCTTACGGGCTACCGGCAGAACAATACGCGATACAAACCGGGCAGCATCCCGCGACAACAACAGAGCAAAATATTGCCCACTATAGAGAACAATTAGATAAAATAGGGTTCTCTTTTGACTGGGATAGGGAAATTCGCACTTGCGACCCCGCGTTTTACAAATGGACACAATGGACTTTTATACAAATGTTTAATTCGTATTATGACTTCTCCCACAACCCCTCCCCTTTGGAGAGGGGCAACTCCCTTTCCTTTGGGGAGGGCAGGGGTGAGGATAGGGTAGGGGGGGCGCGACCGATTTCCGAACTTATTTCACATTTTGAAAAATATGGCTCGACAAATTTGAATGTTGCTCAAACCGAAGATTTGCAATTCACTTCTAAGGAATGGCTGTCGTGGAACGAGCAAAGGCAACAAGCAGTATTGATGAATTATCGCATCGCGTATTTGGCGGATACTATGGTTAACTGGTGTCCTCAATTGGGTACGGTATTGGCAAATGACGAAGTGATTAACGGGGTATCGGAACGCGGCGGCTATCCCGTAGAACAACGCGAAATGAGACAATGGTGTTTGCGTGTCTCGGCGTATGCTCAAAGATTGCTTGAAGGATTAGAAACCATTGAATGGACGGAATCGTTGAAAGAAACGCAGCGAAATTGGATAGGACGGAGCGAAGGGGCAGAAATGGATTTTTACCTCTCCCCCAACCCCTCCCCACAGGAGAGGTCTTTAAAAATCTTCACCACCCGTGCCGACACCATCTACGGCGTAACTTTTATGGTTCTCGCCCCCGAAAGCGAATATGTAAAAATGTGCGTTACGCCCGACCAACAAGCCGCCGTCGATGAATATTTGGAACAAACCAAAAAACGCACCGAGCGCGAACGTGTTGCCGACCGTCGCGTAACAGGCATGTTTTCGGGAAGTTATGCCATCAATCCCGTTTCCAAACAGGAAATCCCGATTTATATATCCGATTATGTTTTAGCAGGGTACGGCACCGGCGCGATTATGGCAGTGCCTGCCCACGATAGCCGCGACTATGCTTTCGCTAAACATTTCAACCTGCCGATTATCCCGCTGATTGAAGGCGC